>NZ_DAMCNG010000186.1:0-5340 GCF_032107865.1 Brevundimonas sp. | reverse complement strand
CAACCGCCGCCGCGCCCGCCGCGCCGGCCGCTCAGTAAGAGAGACGCGAGAGCCCAGACCCATGGCCACCGCTGCTGTTCACGATTCACACGACCATAAGCCGGGCTTCTTCACCCGCTGGTTCCTGTCGACCAACCACAAGGACATCGGGATTCTGTACCTGGTGTTCGCCATCTTCACCGGCCTTGTCGGCGGCGCCCTGTCGGGCCTGATCCGCTGGGAACTGGCCGAGCCGGGCATCCAGCTGTTCAAGGAAGGCACGATCATCCAGCAACTGGGGATCGTCGAGGCTTCCAAGCACGGCTACAACGTCACGGTCACGGCCCACGCCCTGATCATGGTGTTCTTCGTCGTCATGCCGGCGACGATGGGCGGCTTCGGCAACTACTTCATCCCGATCATGATCGGGGCGCCGGACATGGCCTTCCCGCGCCTGAACAACATCTCGTTCTGGCTGATCTTCTTCGCCTTCGTGCTGCTGGTGCTGTCGATGTTCGTCGACGGCGGGCCGGGCCGCGGCTTCGGCGGGGGGTGGACCTCCTATCCGCCGCTGTCGACCATGGGTCATACGGGACCGTCGTTCGACCTGGCGATCTTCTCGCTGCACGTCGCGGGCGCATCCTCGATCCTGGGCGCGATCAACTTCATCACCACCATCTTCAACATGCGCGCGCCGGGCATGACCCTGCACCGCATGCCGCTGTTCGCCTGGGGCGTGCTGATCACGGCCTTCCTGCTGCTGCTGTCGCTGCCGGTTCTGGCGGGCGCCATCACCATGCTGCTGACCGACCGTAACTTCGGCACCTCGTTCTTCGACCCGGCCGGCGGCGGCGATCCGGTGATGTACCAGCACCTGTTCTGGTTCTTCGGCCACCCCGAAGTGTACATCATGATCCTGCCGGGCTTCGGCATGATCTCGCACATCGTCTCGACCTTCTCGAAGAAGCCGATCTTCGGCTACCTCGCGATGGCCTACGCCATGGTCGCCATCGGCTTCATCGGCTTCATCGTGTGGGCGCACCACATGTACACGGTCGGCATGAGCGTGAACCTGCGCGCCTACTTCGTGGCCGCGACCATGATCATCGCCGTGCCCACGGGCGTGAAGATCTTCAGCTGGATCGCCACCATGTGGGGCGGCTCCATCACCTTCAAGGCGCCCATGCTGTGGGCGATGGGCTTCATCTTCCTGTTCACCGTCGGCGGTGTGACCGGCGTGGTCCTGTCGAACGCCGGCATCGACTACAGCCTGCACGACACCTACTACGTCGTGGCGCACTTCCACTATGTGCTGTCGCTGGGCGCCATCTTCTCGATCTTCGCGGCCTTCTACTACTGGTACGAGAAGATGTTCGGGGTGAAGTACAACGAGTTCCTGGCTCAGGCTCACTTCTGGATCATGTTCGTGGGTGTGAACCTGGTGTTCTTCCCGCAGCACTTCCTGGGCCTGCAGGGCATGCCGCGTCGCTACGTCGACTATCCGGAAGCCTTCACCTACTGGAACCACGTCTCGTCGGTCGGCTATCTGATCACCATCATCGGCGTCGGCGTCTTCCTGGTGCTGCTGGTGGAATCCGCCATCCGTCGCCGCAAGGCCGAGGCCAACCCGTGGGGCGAAGGCGCCACCACGCTGGAGTGGACTCTGTCCTCGCCTCCGCCGCACCACCAGTTCAACGAACTGCCGGTGGTCAAGGCGGACAACCACTGATCCTTATCGGATAGACCCGGAGAGGCCGCCCTTCCGTTATCGGAGGGGCGGCCTTAACGCTTTTTATGACCATGACCGAACAGCCCACCCGCGAAACGCCCCTCGTCACCACGGCCCAGCCGGAAGACTTCTTCCAGCTGTTGAAGCCGCGCGTCATGTCGCTTGTGGTGTTTACGGCGGTGACGGGCCTTGTCGTGGCGCCGGGCCAGCTGAGCTGGGTCAACGCCGTCATCGCCATCCTGTGCATCGCCGTCGGCGCCGGAGCGGCGGGCGCGCTGAACATGGCGGTCGAGGGTGAGACCGACGCCCTGATGCGCCGCACGCGCGGCCGTCCGGTTGCGGCGGGCCGCGTGCGCAAGAACGACGCCATCGCCTTCGGCATGGTGCTGTCGGTCTTCTCCGTCATGCTGCTGGGCATGACGACCAACTGGCTGGCGGGCGGCCTGCTGGCCCTGACCATCGTCTATTACGCCTGGCTCTACACCCTGGTGCTGAAGCGCCGGACGCCCCAGAACATCGTCATCGGCGGCGCGGCAGGGGCTCTGCCCCCCGTGATCGGCTGGGCCGCGGTGACGGGCGATGCGCCGTGGCAGGCCTGGCTGCTGTTCCTGATCATCTTCATGTGGACGCCGCCGCACACCTGGGCCCTGACCCTCTATTCGGCCGGCGACTACGCCAAGGCGGGCATTCCGATGATGCCGGTGGCGCGCGGGGCCAAGTCGACCCGTCTGCAGATCCTGCTCTACAGCCTGGCCTTCGTGCCGGTGGCGATCGCGCCGGCCTTCACCGGCCTGGGCGGCCCCATCTATCTGGTGGTGTCGGTCGCGGGCGGGCTGGGCTTCCTGGCCCTGGCCTTGCGCCTATGGCGCTCGCGCGCGGGCGATCAGCCTGACAAGGCCGAGGCCGTGGGGCGAGAGGCCGCATTGTATGACGTCCGGGTCGAGGCCAAACCGGCCCGCAACCTGTTCGCGTTTTCGATCTTGTATCTGATGGCGTTGTTCTCGGCTCTCCTGGTCGAGCACCTGTCGGGTGTCGGAGTCTGAGTCTCATGTCACAACCCCAGTACCTGAAGCTGAACGATGAACAGGTTCGTGCGCGCAAGCGTCGCAACGTGGCCATCGCCCTGGGCCTGCTGGCCTTTATCGCCCTGGTCTACACCGTGACGGTGTCGCGCATGCACGCCAACAACCAGGCGCGACATGAAGCCGAGGCGGCGGCCCTGGCCACGCTGGAAAGGGCCGACCCGGCCCTGCCGGCGCCGGTCCAGCCGGACGCACCCGTTCCCGCGCCCGCAACCCAGGAGCCTTGAGGGCTGTGAAGAACAAGAATTCGGTCGCGCTGCTGTGCGCGGCCCTGGTCATCCTGATGACGGGCGCGGCCTTCGCCGCCGTGCCGCTGTACCGGCTGTTCTGCCAGGTGACGGGCTTTGACGGCACGACCATGAAGGCCGAGGCGGCGCCGACCACGATCCTGGACCAGGAAGTCCTGATCCGTTTCGACACCAACGTGCGCGACCTGCCCATGACCTTCCGGGCCGAGCAGTTCAGCCAGAAGGTGCGCATCGGCGAGACGGGCATGGCCTATTTCGAAGTGACCAACACCTCGAACCAGACGATCCACGCCACGGCGGCCTATAACGTCGTGCCCGAGCGGGCTGGTCCGTACTTCCAGAAGCTGCAGTGCTTCTGCTTCGAGGGGCAGGAGATCGCGCCGGGCGCGACCGTCTCCTTCCCGATGCAGTATTTCGTCGCGCCCGAGATGGCGACCGACGCCGAGGTGAAGGGGGTGCGCGAAATCACCCTCAGCTACACCTTCTTTCCAACCAAAGGCTTTCAGCAGAGCGTTGCGAACGACTCTGCTGTTGGCAAAGCCGGAGAGCGGGGGCTATAGCCCTCTTCAAACGACTCTCGCCTTAATTCAGAGACCTTGGGAATGGCTGACGCTCACGCGAAACCGCAACACGACTACCATCTGGTCGATCCGAGCCCCTGGCCGCTGATCGCCTCCTTCTCCGCGTGCATCATGTTCGTCGGCGCCGTGATGTGGATGAAGGGCCTGTTCGGCATGCCCGAAGGCACGAAGTGGCTGTTCTTCGCCGGCCTCGCGGGCGTGCTGTTCACGATGTACGGCTGGTGGGCCGACGTCATCAAGGAATCCAAGAAGGGCGACCACACCCCGGTCGTGGGCATCGGCCTGCGCTACGGCATGGTGCTGTTCATCGCGTCGGAGGTGATGTTCTTCGTCTCCTTCTTCTGGATGTTCTTCGACATGGCGATCTTCAACGAAGCGCGCACGATCATCCCGGAAGTCGGCAACTGGGCCGACACCGCCGCCGCCTGGCAGACCTGGCCGCCCAAGGGCGTCGAGCTGCTGGACCCGTGGAGCCTGCCGCTCATGAACACGGTCATCCTGCTGCTGTCGGGCACGACCCTGACCTGGGCGCACCACGCCCTGATCGGCGGCGACCGCAAGGGCGCCAAGCTGGGCCTGCTGATCACCGTCCTGCTGGGCGTGCTGTTCACCGGCGTTCAGGCCTATGAATATTACCACATCCTGCACGGCCACCTGTTCTTCAGCGAAGAAGCGGCTCAGTCGAAACTGTACGGCTCCATCTTCTTTATGACGACGGGCTTCCACGGCTTCCACGTCCTGGTCGGCACCATCTTCCTGGCCGTCTGCCTGCTGCGCCTCTACGCCGGTCAGATGACCCCGCAGAAGCACTTCGGCCTCGAAGCCGCCGCCTGGTATTGGCACTTCGTCGACGTGGTGTGGCTGTTCCTCTTCGTCTTCATGTACGTCGTCTTCGGTTGATCGAACGCGACGGACAAGTTGAGCTTTCGTCGGCGCGGGGCCCCACGCCGATTTGCTTGTCTGGCCCGCCGTTCGCGCGGGGCTCATGGGGCGCTGTCCGGCCTGCGGGCGCGGGCCGCTGTTCGAGGGCTTTCTGAAGCGTCGCGCCGCTTGCGAGGCCTGCGGCTTCGACCTGGGCGCGGTCGAGACGGGCGACGGCGCGGCCACCTTCATCATGCAGATCGCCGGCTTTCTGGTCGGCTTCTCGGCCCTGGCCGTCGAGATCGCCTGGAGCCCGCCGATCTGGCTGCACCTGATCATCTGGCTGCCGTTGGTCGCGGTTCTGGCCGTGGCCTTGATGCGGCCGGGAAAGGGGCTGATGACAGCCCTGCAGATGCTGCGCCAGAGCGGCGCCGAATCACACCGAGAGACCCGATGACCGTCGCCGCCCGGCCTCGCTTTCCCATCATCCTGACCGTGGTCGCCGTCCTGTTGCTCGGCGCCCTGCTGACGCTGGGCGTGTGGCAGGTGCAGCGGTTGCAATGGAAGCTGGACCTGATAGGCAAGTCCGAGGCCGCCGCGGCCCAGTCGCCGGTTCCCCTGGCCGAGGCCCTGGCGCTGGATGATCCCGAATTCCGTCAGGTGGTCGTGACCTGCCGCGGCCTGAACGCCGCCCCCTTTGTCGAGCTTCAGACCATCGAGGACGGCGACGCCGGGGTGCGGCTGATCTCGGCCTGCCCGGTCGAGGGGCAGGGGACGGTGCTGGTCGACCGCGGCTTCCTGCCCGCCGAGACCGCTGAGCGCCCCTCCGTGCAGGCCGAGGCCGCCATGCCGGTCGTCGT
>NZ_DAMCNG010000185.1:0-5345 GCF_032107865.1 Brevundimonas sp. | reverse complement strand
CTGGAACGGCGCCGCGACGGGCGCCACGGGCTCGGCCGAAGCCGCCGCCGGCAGGGCGGCGCTGGCCAAAACACTGGCCAAAACACTGGCCAGCACAGCGGGCAGGATGTCGAAACGGAACGATTGGCGCATTGCGCCAGCCTGCCGGGCGATAACGGCGAAACCTCGACCAGGGCGCGCGCACGGCTGGGCCATTGTGTTTTTTCTCTAACGGGAGTGAACTCGGTTCATTCCTGGGGAGGATGCTATGAAACCAATCACTATCGCCATAGCCGCCGTCGCCGCGCTGGCCGCTTCGCCCGCCCTGGCCGAAAGCTGGCACGTCGTCTCGCGCAGCTCGGCCACCGTCTTCATGCTGGATGTGGATTCCATCACCGAGGCGGACGGCGCGCGCACGGCGCTCCTGGCGCGCGTGCCGGCGTCGGGCGCGACCGCCGACCTGTCCTATTCCGCCGGCCAGATCAGCATCCGCTGCAGCGCGGGCCAGTCCAAGCCAGGGGTGGAGATCCTGTACGGCCCAGACGGCGCCGAGCAGGAACGGATCGACGACGGCTACGACTTCGACGCCATCGCCAAGAACTCGCTGGATTCCTACATCAAGGACATGCTGTGCGACGGCCAGCGCAGCACCAGCATCTATCCGTCCATCCGCGCCTTCATCGAGGCGGGACGTCCGCGTTAAGACGACGCCGCGAGGCGGCCCGCCCCTTGCCGGGGCGGGGTCCGGCGTCTATCGCCTAGCTTAGGGGCGCACGCCCCTGGTTCGGGCGGCTCTTGCTCCATCCTCAGCGCCTGAGGCGACGCCCAGGCGGCCGAACCTGTAGTGTAAACAGTCAGAGTCGCCGCCTTGCCCAACCCGACGTCCGCCGTCGCCGTCTCGTCCCGCGTTCCCGAACCCGCTCTCGACCCGCAAAGCCTGGAGCGTCTGCGCGCCCTGCTCAGCGCCAACGCCGACGCCATGGTGGCCGCCTTCTATCAGGTGCTGCTCAACGACCCGGACGCCCAGACATTCCTGCATCACTCCATCGTCCAGGAACGTCTCAGCCCCTCGCTGCGTCGCTGGCTGATCGACCTGTTCGCCCCTGGACAGGATGTCGGCGGATCAGCCTTCATCGCCCGCCAGACCAAGATCGGCGAGGTGCACGCCCGCATCAAGATTCCCATGCATCTGGTCATGGCCGGAGCGGCGGTGCTGAAGGCGCGGCTGGCGGACGATCTGGCCGGCGACCCGGCGGCTTTCGATCTTTTGCGGCTGGCCGGCCAGCGGATCGACCATGCCCTGCGCCTGATGAGCCAGTCCTATGAGAAGGGCGCCAGCAACCGCGCGCGTCTGGACGAAGCCTATCGTCTGTTCTCCCTGGATCAGGACATCCATTTCGAGCGCGAAAGCCAGCGTGCGGGCCTGATGGAATGGAGCCAGAAGACCCTGTTCCGCATCCTGGCCTCGGGCGGCGTCGATGGGGCGGGCGCGCTGGGCGCCTCGCCGTTCGGCCTGTGGATCCGCCACCGGGCCGACTTCCTGTTCGACGGCTCGCCGCATCTGGCTCGACTGAACGCGACGATGGACCGGATCGACAGGGAGCTATTGCCCCGCTTCACGCCGGACGCCGCCCCGGCCGACCTCGCCGCGCCCCTGAAGGCGCTGGAGGCCGCAGTCGAGGAGGTCGCCTTCCTGTTGAACGAGATGTTCCAGGGCCTGGCGGGCATGGAGGGCGGCCGCGATCCGCTCACCCGCGCCCTGAACCGGCGCTTCCTGTCGTCGATCCTCAGCCGCGAAATCGGCTTCGCCAACGCGAACCACACGCCGCTGTCGGTGTTGCTTCTGGACGTGGATCACTTCAAGCGGATCAACGACACGCACGGCCACCCGGTCGGCGACGAGGTGCTGCGCCAGGTAGCCGAAGCCGTGACCGAAAACGTCCGGCCCAGCGACTTCGTGTTCCGCTACGGCGGCGAGGAGTTCCTGGTGGTCCTGGTCGAGACCAGCCTGCACCAGGCCGCGACCATCGCCGAGCGGATGCGCCTGGCCCTGGCGGCCAAGGCCATCACGACGGGCGGCCTGGCGCCCTTCGGCGTCACGGTGTCGATCGGCGTCGCCGAGCATCAGGGGCACCCGGACGAGAACTATCTGGTGAAAGCGGCCGACGACGCGCTTTATCGCGCCAAGCAGAACGGCCGGAACCGGGTCGAGCAAGACCGCCGCAGCGCCTGACGGCGCCGCAAACGGCCTTCACGATCAGGCGTCGACGGCGGCGTCCAGGGCGTTGTCCTGGATGAATTCACGGCGCGGCTCGACCACGTCGCCCATCAGCTTGGCGAACAGGTCGTCGGCGTCGTCGCCATGCTCGACCTTCACCTGCAGCAGCGTGCGGGCGTTGACGTCCAGCGTGGTCTCCCACAGCTGTTCCGGGTTCATCTCGCCCAGGCCCTTGTAGCGCTGGATGGCGATGCCCTTCTTGCCGGCGTCCAGCACGGCCGCCAGAAGATCCAAGGGGCCGCGGATGGTCGTGGTCTTGTCCTTGCGGCGATAGATGGCCGGGCGCTCGAACAGGCCGTCGAAGGCGGCGGCGCGTTCGGCCAGACGGCGGGCGTCCAGCGAACGGCCCAGCACCTCGTCCAGCACGATCGTCTCGCCGACGGCGCGGCGCACGCGGTTGAAGGCCACCCCGCCCTGGGCGGCCAGTTCGCCGCTCCACGGGCCGTCGCCTTCCTCGGCGTAGAGGTTCAGCCGTTCGGCCGCACGCGCGGCGCGGTCGGCCAGCTCGCCGGCGTTCTCGCTGAACAGGCCGGCCAGAGCGCCCTGTTCGATGGCGAAAGCCGGGGCGCGTGTCGCCAGACGATCGACCAGCGCCTTGAAGCCCTTGGCTTCGCGAACCAGCTCCTGCAGGTCCATGCTGGCGCGCACCTCGCCCGAGGCCAGTTCCAGCACGGCCTCGGCGCTGCCTTCCTCGATCAGATAGGCGTCCATCTCCGCCTGATCCTTGACGTAGCGGTGCTGCTTGCCCTTCGACACCTTATAGAGCGGCGGTTGGGCGATATAGACGTGGCCGCGTTCGATCAGCTCCGGCATCTGACGATAGAAGAAGGTCAGAAGCAGGGTGCGGATGTGGGCGCCGTCGACGTCGGCGTCGGCCATCAGGATGATCTTGTGGTAGCGCAGCTTGTCGGCGTTGAAGTCGTCGCGGCCGATGCCGGTGCCCAGCGCCAGGATCAGGGTGCCGATCAGTTCCGACGACAGCATCCGGTCAAAGCGCGCGCGCTCGACGTTCAGGATCTTGCCGCGCAGGGGCAGGACGGCCTGGTTCTCGCGGTTGCGCGCCTGCTTGGCCGAGCCGCCGGCGGAATCGCCCTCGACGATGAACAGCTCGGACTTGGCCGGATCGCGTTCCTGACAGTCGGCCAGCTTGCCGGGCAGGGAGCTGATCTCCAGCGCCGACTTGCGGCGGGTCAGGTCGCGCGCCTTGCGGGCGGCTTCACGGGCGGACGCCGCTTCGATGATCTTGGAGACGATCAGCTTGGCTTCGACCGGGTGTTCCTCGAACCACTCGGACAGGCCTTCCGAGCACAGGTTCTCGACCGCCGGGCGCACCTCGGACGAGACCAGCTTGTCCTTGGTCTGCGAGCTGAACTTGGGGTCCGGCACCTTGACCGACAGGACGCAGGTCAGACCTTCGCGGGCGTCCTCGCCAGTCGGCGCGACCTTCTCTTTCTTGGCCAGGCCCGAGCTCTCGATATAGCTGCCCATGACGCGGGTCAGGCTGGCGCGGAAGGCCGACAGGTGGGTGCCCCCATCCCGCTGCGGGATGTTGTTGGTGAAGCACAGCATGGTCTCGTGGTAGCTGTCGTTCCACCACAGGGCCAGGTCCAGCTCGATGCCGTCCTTCTGGCCGCGAATGACGATGACGTCCTTCAGGATCGGGGTCTTGGACTTGTCGAGGTGGCGCACGAAGGCTTCGACGCCGCCCTCATAGTGCAGCATGATCTCGACCGGTTCAGCGCCGCGATGATCCGACAGCTTGATGACCACGCCCGAGTTCAGGAAGGCCAGCTCGCGCAGACGGTGCTCCAGCGTCTTCAGGTCGAAGTCGATGTGGCTGAAGGTCGTGACCGACGGATAGAAGGTGACCTCGGTGCCGGTCAGCAGACGGCCCTTGTCCTCGCGCATCGGCGCCTCGCCGACTTCCTTCAGCGAGCGCACCGTCTCGCCGCGCTCGAAGCGCACGCTGTGCTTCTTGCCGTCGCGATAGATGACCAGTTCCAGCCAGTTCGACAGGGCGTTGACCACGGACACGCCCACGCCGTGCAGGCCGCCCGACACCTTGTAGGAGTTCTGGTCGAACTTACCGCCGGCGTGCAGCTGGGTCATGATGACCTCGGCGGCGGAAATGCCTTCCTCAGCATGGATGGCGGTCGGTATGCCGCGGCCATTGTCGGTCACGGTGACCGAGCCGTCCTCGTTCAGGGTGACCGTCACCAGGTCGGCGTGGCCGGCCAGGGCCTCGTCGATGGCGTTGTCCACCACCTCATAGACCATGTGGTGCAGGCCCGAGCCGTCGTCCGTGTCGCCGATATACATGCCGGGGCGCTTGCGCACCGCGTCCAGGCCTTTGAGAACCTTGATGGAATCGGCGCCGTATTCGGGCGAGGGAGCAGTCTGTTCGGTCATGAAAACGTCGGCTCAGGGTCCGTGGACGGACAGGGAAGAGGCGGCCCTTCGGCCGCCCGTCTCAGAGGCGCAAATCAGCGCGCCCCGAAGTCCTCGATATATAGGAAATTCGACGGGAAAAGCGAGCCTTTAAGCCCTTCTCCCTCCCCTTCATGGGGAGGGTGGTCGCAGCGAAGCGAAGACCGGGTGGGGAGGGCTTGGCAATCCTGACCTCGGCGCTCGAATAGCCCTGCCGCCCCCACCCGGCCTCGGCCTAACGGCCTCAGCCACCCTCCCCATGAAGGGGAGGGAGAAGGCCGCGCGGCTGCATCACGCCAGGCCGCCGCCTTCCACCGCCACGAACTGCGCGCGCCCCTCCAGCGCCGCGAACAGCGGGCGTTCCGTTCCGGTCATGAAGGCCTGCAGCTTAAGCGCCTCAATCTCGTCGAACAGGGCGGCGCGGCGGGCTTCGTCCAGATGGGCGGGCGCCTCGTCCAGCAGCAAGACGGGCTGTGCAGGTTGATCCGCCAGACGCGCCACCTGGGCCAGGATCAGGTTCAGCACCAGCGCCTTCTGCTCGCCCGACGAGCCTTCCGCGGCGGGCCGGTTCTTCTCGCGGTGCAGGGCGGTGAGGTCCGAGCGATGTGGGCCGAACAGGCTGCGCCCCGCCGCCGCGTCGCGGGCGCGGGCGCGCATCAGG
>NZ_DAMCNG010000184.1:0-5349 GCF_032107865.1 Brevundimonas sp. | reverse complement strand
CGCCGCCGCGACCGAAGCCACCGCCGCCTGCCCCGCCTCCCTGGCGCGCCAGCCGTGGTGAGGCGCGCTTAATCCATGGCGTGAGTGCAAATCCATGACGTAGGCTGACGAAGATCGGCCACGCCGCAAGGGGGAGATCGAGGGAAGGTGACGAAGACAGGGGCGACACGCGTCGCGACAGCATCCCGACGGCGCGGCCGGAACGGCGGACTTCGGCCCGGCCTGATCACGCTCGTGCTGTCGCTGGCCCTGTGCGTCGTCTGGGGCCTGACGGCGCCGCAGGTTCATGCCCAGCCCCAAACGCCGCGCGACCGCCTGATCCTCGGCTTGCCGCTGGAGCCGCCGAACCTCGATCCGACCTCGGGCGCGGCGGCGGCGGTGGATGAAGTCGTCTACGCCAACGTGTTCGAGGGCCTGACCCGGCTGACCCAGAACGGCGCCGTCGCCCCGTCGCTGGCCGAGTCGTGGGAGGCCGCGCCCGACGGCCTGACCTGGACCTTCCACCTGCGGCGGGGCGTGACCTTCTCCGACGGCGCGCCGTTCGACGCCTCAGTCGCCAAATTCTCGCTCGACCGCATCACCGCCGAAGGCTCCACCAACGCCCAGAAGGCCCTGTTCGAGCCGATCCGCACCGTCGAGATCATCGACCCGGCCACCATCCGCATCCATCTGTCCCGTCCGATGGCCACCCTGCCCTATGTCCTGGCCTGGGGCGACGCGGTCATGGTCTCGCCCAGCAGCGCCGCAACCAACGCAGTCACCCCCGTCGGCACCGGCCCGTTCAAACTGCAGAACTGGCAGCGCGGCAGCCAGCTGACCCTGATCCGCCGCGACGGCTACTGGGGCCCGGCGCCGCGCCTGAATAGCGTCGTCTTTCGCTTCATCAGCGACCCGACCGCCGCCTTCGCCGCCGTCAGCGCCGGCGACGTCGACGCCTTCCCCAACTATCCCGCGCCCGAGAACGTGGCCCAGTTCCAGCGCGACCCGCGCTTCCGCGTCGTCGTCGGCGCCTCCGAGGGCAAGGTCATTCTGGGGATCAACAACACCAAGGCGCCGTTCAATGACGTGCGGGTGCGCCGCGCCCTGTCCTACGCCATCGACCGCGACGCCTTGATACAGGGCGCCATGTTCGGCTTCGGCCAGCCGATCGGCAGCCACTATTCCCGTCAGGCGCCGGGCTATGTCGACCTGACCGGCCTGTCTCCACATGACCCGACCAGGGCGCGCGCCCTGCTCGCCGAGGCGGGCTATCCCAACGGCATCGACGTGACCCTGCGCCTGCCGCCTCGCCCCTACGCCCGGCGCAGCGGCGAGGTTCTGATCTCGCAACTGGCCGAAGCAGGCATCCGCGCGAAGATCGAGAATCTGGAGTGGGCCCAATGGCTGGATCAGGTGTTCAAACGCCGCCAGTTCGACCTGACCATCGTCGAACACGTCGAGCCGATGGATTACGACATCTATGGCCGCAAGGACTACTATTTCGGCTACGACAGCCCCGCCTTCGACGCCCTGCTGGAGCAAGTCAACGCCGCCCCGGACGAGCCGACGCGCAACCGCCTGCTGGGCGACCTGCAACGCCGCATCGCCGATGACGCCGTCAACGGCTTCCTGTTCCAGTCCTCGCGCATCGGCGTGTGGAAGGCGGACGTGAACGGCCTTTGGATCAACGGTCCCATCGCCGCCAACGACGTCACCGGCGCCTGGTGGACCGGCGCGGGTGTCGCATCGACCGCCAATGCAAACCACACGGGCAGCGGCCTGCCCTGGGGCTGGATCAGCCTGATCGCGGGCGTCGCCTTGCTGGCCTTCGTCGCCTGGCGCTTCGGCGCGGTCTGGCTGCTGAAGAAGCTGGGCGGTCACGCCTTGACGCTGCTGGCGGCGACCGTGGTCATCTTCCTGCTGCTGCAAGTCGTGCCGGGCGATCCCGCCAGCTATATGATGGGGCTGAACGCCAGCCCCGAAAGCATCGCCGCCCTACGCCAGCAGATGGGCTTGGAGGGCTCGGGCCTTGAGCGCTACTTCGCCTGGCTCGGCGACCTGCTGACCGGCAAGTTCGGGACCAGCTACACCTATCAGGTGCCGGTCGGCGGGCTGATCGCGGAACGTCTGGTCGTGTCCGCGCCTCTGGCCCTGATGGCCACCGTCCTGTCGCTGCTGGTCGCCCTGCCCATCGGCGTCACTGCCGCCAGCCGCCGGGGAACCGCCGTCGACACCGGCCTGATCGGCGTCACTCAGGTCGGCGTCGCCCTGCCCAACTTCTGGATCGCCATGCTGCTGATCCTGTTGTTCTCGGTGAACCTGGGCTGGTTCTCGGCGGGCGGCTTCCCCGGCTGGAGCGCCGGTTTCTGGCCTGCCTTCAAGGCCCTGATCCTGCCCGCCGTCGCTCTGGCCGCGCCGCAGGCCGCCATTCTGGCCCGCGTCCTGCGCACCGCCCTGCTCGACACCATGAACGAGGACTATGTCCGCACCGCTCGCGCCAAGGGTTTGTCGGTCAATCAGGCCCTGTGGCGACACGCACTTCGCAACGCCTGGATCCCGGTCCTGACCATTCTGGGGCTGCAGTTCCCCTTCCTTCTGGCGGGCGGCATCATCATCGAAAACGTCTTCTCCCTGCCCGGCCTCGGCCGACTGGTGTTTCAGGCCATCACCCAGCGCGACCTGATCGTGGTCCAGAGCGTGGTCGTGGTGCTGGTCTTCGCCGTGGTTCTGGTCAGCTTCCTGATCGACCTCGCCTATCTGTTCGCTGATCCGCGCCTGAGGGGACGCCGCGCATGACCGACGCCCCAGCCATCACAGCCCCGGCCAAGCCTCGCGTGCGCTGGCCCCTGTCGCTGATCGTCGGCGCCACGCTGACCGCCGTGGTGCTGGCGACCGCCCTGATCGCCCTCTTCTGGACGCCCTACGACGTCGAGGCTGTCGACATCGCGTCCAAGCTGACCGCCCCCTCGGCCGCCCACTGGATGGGCACAGACCACTTCGGCCGGGATGTGCTATCGATGATCATGGCGGGGGCGCAGAACTCCCTCGTCGTCGCCTTCGTCGCCGTCGGCATCGGCGTCGCAATCGGCACGCCTCTGGGCCTGACAGCCGCCGCGCGCGGCGGGTGGATCGACGAACTGGTCATGCGCGGCAACGACCTGATCTTCGCCTTCCCCGCCCTGCTGCTGGCCGTGATGATCACCGCCGTCATGGGACCGGGCGCGATCAACGCCGTCATCGCCATCGGTGTCTTCAACATTCCCGTCTTCACCCGCGTCGCGCGCGGCGCCGCCCAAGGCCTGTGGACCCGCGAATACGTTCTGGCCGCCCGCACGGCGGGCAAGTCCAAAGCCCTGATCTCGC
Source organism: Brevundimonas sp. (assembly GCF_032107865.1). GTDB lineage: Bacteria > Pseudomonadota > Alphaproteobacteria > Caulobacterales > Caulobacteraceae > Brevundimonas. The sequence continues at coordinate 2,007 of NZ_DAMCNG010000184.1, read as the reverse complement.
TCCAGCACATCCTGCCCAATCTGATGAGTCTGCTGGTCGTGCAGGCCGCCATCCAGTTCGCCGTCGGCATCGTCGCCGAGGCGGGCCTCTCCTACGTCGGCCTGGGCGCCCAGCCGCCCGCGCCCAGCTGGGGCCGGATGTTGGCCGAGGCCCAGACCATGATCGGCTTCGCGCCGTGGCTGGCCATCATGCCGGGCCTCGCCATCTTCGTGACCGTGCTGGGCCTCAGCCTGACGGGCGACGGCCTGCGCGACCTGTTCGACCCGCGCGTGCGGCGGGAGCGTTGACCATGACCGTCCTCGACATCCGCGATCTCAGCCTGTCGATCGGCCACACGCCGATCCTGAAAAACGTCAGCCTGTCCGTCGCTCCCGGCGAAATCCTCGGCCTCGTCGGCGAGAGCGGCTCGGGCAAGTCCATGACCGCGCTGGCCGTTCTGGGCCTGACCCCGCCGCGCGCGACCCTGACCGGCGAAATCCGCCTGAGCGGCCAGCTTGTCTCGAACGCCCCTGACGCCGTGATGCAGCAGGTGCGCGGCCGCGACGTCGGCATCATCTTCCAGGAGCCGATGACGGCCCTGAACCCCGTCATGACCATCGGCGATCAGGTCGCCGAGACGGTGCGCCTGCACAAGAAGGCCTCGCGCAGGGAAGCCCTCGCCGTCGCCCGTTCCGTGCTGGACCGCGTCGGCCTGCCCGCTGAACGCTTCCCCCTGACCCGCTATCCGCACGAACTGTCCGGCGGCCAGAGACAGCGCGTCGCCATCGCCATCGCCATCGCCCTGACGCCCAAGCTGCTGATCGCGGACGAGGCGACGACGGCGCTGGACGTGACGACGCAGGCTCAGGTGCTGGACCTGCTGAAGCGGCTGGTGCGCGAGGACGGCATGGGGCTGATCCTCATCACCCACGACCTCGCCGTCGTGGCCGAAACCGCCGACCGTCTGGCGGTGATGAAAGACGGCGAACTGGTCGAGGAAGCGCCGGTCAGCCGCATCCGCACCGGCATGGCCCACCCCTATTCCCAGCGCCTGCTGGCCAACGCCACCCACGCCCCGACACGCCGCAGCCGCCCGCTGGCCGACGCCGCCCCCGTGCTTCAGGTCGAGGGTCTGGTGCGCGAATACGGCGGCGCGCCCGTCCTGTTCGGCAAGTCGAAAGCCTTCCGCGCCGTCGATCAGGTCAGCCTGACCATCCAGCCGGGCGAGAGCGTCGGACTGGTCGGCGAGAGCGGCTGCGGCAAGTCCACCCTGCTGCGCGCCATCCTCGCGCTGGAGACGCCGCAGGCGGGCCGCGTCCGGGTCAAGGGCCGCGACATCACCGCCGCGCGCGGCGCTGCCCTGAAGGCCATCCGCCGCGACATTCAGGTGGTGTTCCAGGACCCCTACGGCAGCTTCGACCCGCGCTGGAAGGTCAGCGATCTGGTCGCCGAGAACTTCCACCTGCTGGACACCAAGCCCTCCCCGGCCGAGTCCCGTCGTCGCGTCGATGAAATGCTGGAGCGCGTGGGCCTCAACAGCGCCGCTGCCGACCGTTATCCGCACGAATTCTCGGGCGGCCAGCGCCAGCGCATCGCCATCGCCCGCGCCCTGATCACCGAGCCGTCGGTCATCTGTCTGGACGAGGCGGTCTCGGCGCTGGACGTGTCCGTGCGGGCGCAGGTGCTGGACCTGCTGGCCGACCTGTCGGACCGGCTCGGCCTGTCCTACCTCTTCGTCACCCACGACCTCAGCGTCGTGCGCACGGTGACGGACCGCCTGCTGGTCATGCAGGCCGGGAAGATCGTCGAACAGGGCGAAACGGCCGCCGTCTTCGCCGCGCCGTCGCACCCCTATACGCAGAAACTTCTGGCGGCGACGCCGGATCTGGTCCGCAATCACGCTCTGGAAAAGGAAACCGTCGGATGAACCGCAGAACCGTCCTCGGCTCGGCCCTGATCGGCGCCGCAGCCTCCGCCGCCGGCGCGGCCAGCGCCAAACCCGCCGCCCAGAGCGCCGCCCGAGCGTCG
>NZ_DAMCNG010000183.1:0-5408 GCF_032107865.1 Brevundimonas sp. | reverse complement strand
CCGACCGGGGCGGCGGTCATGAGGGCGGCGACGGCGACCAGCGTCAGGCTCGCCGGGCGACGCTGGAATCCGGCGGCGCGGCGCCGTGGATGCTGGGGCATTGATCAATCTCCTCCAACCCTGTCCCGTCTATGAAGAATGACGATGTTCGGCGGAACTAAGGCGAAGGTTCTTCGCATGGGCGCATCGTCGTCGCCCCGTGGCGCAGCGGCTGTCGTGAGGAACCCCCTCGCTATTCAGTCCTTTCGCCCCCACTATGAAGGCTCAAGCACAAGGGTGAGCGATGGCCGACGCGGCGACGGGACTGGAACTGGGCCATGTGGCGGCCCTCTTGGCGGCGGGCGTGGTGGCCGTGCCGATCTTCCGCAAGCTGGGGTTGGGCTCCGTGCTCGGCTATCTGGCGGCGGGCGTCGCCATCGGCCCCTTCGGACTGGCCCTGTTCCGCGAGCCGCAGACCATCCTGCACGTCGCCGAGTTCGGCGTGGTCATCTTCCTGTTCATCATCGGTCTGGAGATGCGGCCCAAGCGGCTGTGGGGGATGCGCAAGGAAATTTTTGGCCTGGGTTCGGCCCAGGTCGGTCTGGCGGGCCTGGCCCTGACGCTGGTGGCCATGGCGGCGGGCGTCTCGGCGCCCGTGGCCTTTGTCGGGGCCATGGGCTTCGTCATGTCCTCGACCGCCGTCATCGTGCAGATGCTGGAAGAGCGCGGCGACCTGCCGACGCCCAGCGGCCAGCGCGCGGTGTCCATCCTGCTGTTCGAAGACCTGGCCATCGTGCCCCTGCTGGCCATCGTCGCCCTGCTGGGGGCCTCGATGGGGCAGTCGACCGAGAGCACGACGCCCCTGTGGCAGTCGATCGGCCTGGCGCTGGCGGCCCTGGCGGGCGTGCTGGCGGTGGGCGTCTACGCCATCAATCCGGTGTTCCGCTTCCTGGCCCGCAATGGCGGGCGCGAGGTGATGACGGCCGCCGCCCTGCTGGTGGTGGCGGGCACGGCCTGGATCATGGACGGGGTCGGCCTGTCGATGGCCATGGGCGCCTTCCTGGCCGGGGTGCTGCTGTCGGACTCGACCTTCCGGCATCAGCTGGAAGCGGATGTCGAGCCGTTCCGCGCCATTCTGCTGGGCCTGTTTTTCCTGTCGGTCGGCATGGCGCTGGACATCGGCGTAGTCGTCAACGACTGGCGCATCGTCGTGGCGGGGCTGGCGGCCTTCATGGTGGTCAAGGCTCTGGTCATCTATGTCGTCGCCCGCCTGTTCAAGGCGCGCCATCATGAGGCGATCGAGCGCGCGGCCCTGTTCGCCCAGGGCGGTGAGTTCGCCTTCGTCCTGTACAGCGCCGCCGCCACGGCGGGCGTGATCGACGCCCAGGCGGGCGCGGCCCTGACGGCCATCGTCATCCTGTCCATGGCCCTGACGCCGCTGACCACCCTGGCGCTGAAGCGGTTCCTGCCCAAGGAAGCCGGCCTGTCGCCGGAGGACGCCGAGGGCGTCGACGCCGCCGACGGCCTGCGCGGCCAGGTGCTGATCATCGGCTTCGGCCGCTTCGCCCAGGTGGTGTCGCAGCCGCTGCTGGCGCGCGACGTGGACGTGTCGATCATCGAGAACGACGTGGAGATGATCCAGGCCGCCGGCAACTTCGGCTTCAAGGTCTATTACGGCGACGGGACGCGCCTCGATACGCTGCGGGCCTCAGGCGCGGGCAAGGCTGAGGCGGTGCTGGTCTGCGTCGACAAGCCGGAGGCCGCCGACAAGATCGTACAACTGGTCAAGTCCGAGTTCCCCGGCGTGAAGCTGATGGTGCGCGCCTTCGATCGCGGGCACTCGCTGCGCCTGATCCAGGCGGGGGTCGATTATCAGGTGCGCGAGACCTTTGAGTCCGCGCTTCGGTTCGGTCAGGCCGTGCTGGAGGAGTTGGGTCTGGCGGAAGATGATGTCGCCGACGTCATCGCCGACGTGCGCCGTCGCGACGAGGCGCGCCTGGACCTGGATCTGACCGGCGGGCTGAAGGCCGGGGCGGCCCTGATGCGCGGCAACATGCCGACGCCGCAGCCGACGCCCTACATCAAGCCGCACCGCGAAGGGCGCCTGGTCAATGAGGACGAGGCCCCGCCCGAAGCCGTCATCGAACCGGCTGCGCAAAAGGCGAACTGATCCGGCATGGCGAGCATCGACCTGGCCAAGCGGGCCTATGACCACGGCTGGCGCCTGGACCCCATCGTCCGCAGCCTGCTGGACACCGACTTCTACAAGCTGTTGATGCTGCAGCTGATCTGGCGCCGGTTCCGCGACGTGCCCGTGACCTTCTCGGTCATCAACCGCACCACCTCCGTCCATCTGGCCGAGGAAGTGGACGAGGCCGAACTGCGCGCCCAGCTCGACCACGCCCGATCCCTGCGCTTCACCAACCGCGAGCTGATCTGGCTTGGCGGCAACACCTTTTACGGGGTGAAACAGATATTCAGCCCGGACTTCTTGGCCTGGCTGGCTGACTATCGCCTGCCCGAATACGACCTGTCGCGCAGCGCCGACGGCCAGTATCGGCTGGAGTTCTCGGGAAGCTGGGCGGACGTCACCCTGTGGGAAATCCCCGCCCTGTCGATCCTGAACGAGCTGCGCAGCCGCCGCGCCCTGCGCCGCATGGGCCGGTTCGAACTGGACATCCTCTATTCGCGCGCCAAGACCAAGCTGTGGAGCAAGATCGAGCGGCTGCGAAAGCTGGAGCCGCTGGCCCTGTCCGACTTCGGCACCCGGCGCCGTCACGGCTTCCTATGGCAGGGCTGGTGCGTCGAGGCGCTAAAGGAGGGGCTGGGAAGCGCCTTCATCGGCACCTCCAACGTGCTGCTGGCGATGAACAACGACCTGGAGGCCATCGGCACCAACGGTCACGAACTGCCCATGGTGCTGGCCGCCATGGCGGGCGAGGACGAGGCGGCCCTGCGCGCCGCCCCCTATCGGGTGCTGGAGGAATGGCGGGCGGCCTATGACGGCAATCTGCTGATCGCCCTGCCTGACGCCTTCGGCACGCAAGCCTTTCTCGACGACGCGCCCGACTGGCTGGCCGACTGGAAGGGCTTCCGTCCCGATTCCGCCCCGCCGATCGAGGGCGGCGAGATCATCATGAAGTGGTGGGCGTCCAGGGGCCGCGACCCGCGCGAGCGGCTGTTGGTGCTGGCCGACGGGCTGGACGTGGACGGCATCGAGGCGGCCCACGCCCACTTCAAGGGTCGGGTGCGGACCAGTTTCGGCTGGGGCACCAATCTGACCAACGACTTCCGCGACTGCGCGCCCGTAGAGGCGCCCGAACTGCTGCCCCTGTCGCTGGTGTGCAAGGTGACGCAGGCGGCGGGCCGTCCGGCGGTCAAGCTGTCGGACAACGTCGAAAAGGCCACCGGCGACCGGGCCGAGATCGAACGCTATCTGCGCGTTTTCGGCGAGGCGGGGCGCGGACGTCAGGCTGTGCGCGTCTGATACGGAACCGCTAAGCTTGATTGGACATTTCGTCATCAGCGGCGCCGGGCGCCGCCCATAATTTCAGCGGGACGCCTCTCATGACCACCTATAACGTCGGCTACATCATCGGCAGCCTGTCCAAGGGCTCGATCAACCGCAAGCTGGCCAAGGCCCTGGTCAAGCTGGCGCCCGAGAAGCTGCATTTTCACGAGATCGGCTTCGCCGACCTGCCGCTCTATTCCTATGACTACGACGCCGACTATCCGGCCGTGGCCGAGACCTTCAAGGCGGCGATCAAGCGCTCGGACGCCATCCTAATCGTCACGCCGGAATACAATCGCTCCATGCCCGGCGGGCTGAAGAACGCCCTGGACTGGGCTAGCCGCCCCTATGGAACCAATGCCTTCAAGAACAAGCCGACGGCGGTCATCGGCGCCTCGCCCGGTTCGATCGGCACGGCGGTGGCCCAGCAGGCGCTGCGGCCCGTCCTGGGCTTCCTGCAAGCGCCGCAGATGAACACGGTCGAAGCCTATATCCAGATGACGCCGGGCCTGATCGACGATGACGGCAACGTCACGGTCGCCAGCACCGAGCAGTTCCTGCGCGACTATATGGAGGCCTTCCATCAGCACATGGCGCGGGTGCTGACCGTCCTGCCGCGCGACGCCTGAGGCGCTTCTACGCCTCCAGCGCCCAGACCCGCGTGCGCTTGACCTCCTGATCCTCCAGCTCGCGCGTGGTCGGGACGCGGTATTCGGCCAGCAGGCTGAGGCCCTCCTTCGGGAAGTAGGTGCGGCCGGGGTCGCCGACCCGCACCTCGGCCCCCGCCGCGCGCGCCTGTTTCAGCCAGGCCAGCATCGCCTCGGCCATCGGTCCTTCATAGAAGACGTCGCCGGCGCAGATCAGGTCGAAAGCCTGCGGCGGCGCCTCCAGCAGGTTGTCGGCCGTGAAGGCGATCTCGACGCTGTTGGCCTCAGCGTTCGCAGCCACGGCGGCGCCGCAGAAGGGATCGATGTCGGCGGCCAGCACCGAGGCGGCGCCCGCCTTCATCGCCGCGATCGCCACCAGGCCCGAACCCGTCGCCAGGTCCAGCACGCGGCGCCCCGCGACTTCAGCGGGGTGATCCAGCAACCAGCGCGCCAGCGCCTGCCCGCCCGCCCAGGCGAAGGCCCAGAACGGCGGCGGCAGGCCCATTTCGCCCAGCTCTTCCTCCGTCAGCTTCCAGATGGGCGTGACCTCATCGGCCAGCCACAGGGAAATCTCGGGCGTATGAGAGACGGGCTGAAGGCGGGTGTTGTCGCGGATGAAACGGGCGGGGTTGGCGATCCGTCTAGTCGAGCTCACGGGCGCCCTCGATCACGGCCTGATAGACCAGCGACCGATCCGGTCCGCGCGTCATGTGCAGCAGCACCCAGGTCGCCCCCTTGCGCGCGACGACCACTCGCAACTGATCGTTGAACACGCCGTCGGCGAACCCCGCAGGCGCGACGGCGTCGCTCAGCAGGATCAGCGCGCCCATGCCCGAGCCGCAGCGCGCGATGCCGGTGCAGGCGAAAACGGTTTCATAGCCCTCCTCGCGCAGGGCCTCCTCATAGTGGCGCGCCATGTCGATCGGCGCGACGGCGGGACGGATGGCGTAGTCCAGGTGGCTGATTTGGCCCTGCAGGCGCAGGGCGCTCTCCGGGGCGGCGCCTTCAGCCACCGGGCCGGTCGGCAGGGTGATCTCGGAGCAGAGGTTGGAGGTCTTGACCTCCAGCCCGGCCAGCTTCTGGTGCTCCGGCCGCGCGTTGTTCACGGCGTCCGAGTAGATGTTGTAGGGCTCGCCCTGCGCGATGCGCGCCATCAGGATGCGGATCCACAGGCCGCGGGCCGAGATCTTGCGCACCACGGCGCCGTCCTTGGGCGAGGTCAACGCCCACTCCTCGTCGGCCTCCACCGCGCGCATGAAGGCGTCGGGGAT
>NZ_DAMCNG010000182.1:0-5416 GCF_032107865.1 Brevundimonas sp. | reverse complement strand
ATCGCGCCGCCGTCCCGGCCGCCGTCGTGCGCGCCCGATCGGCCGGCGAACAGGGCGCGGACTATCGCTCCTATGAACGGGCCGAGCCCTGCGCCGACGGCGGCTTTCGCTTTTCCGGCCTGCCGGACGGCAGCTGGTTCCTGATCGCCCCAGTCAAGGCCGACGACAGCGTCATGGTGCTGATGCGCCGGGTGCAGACGCGCGGCGGCCGCGCCGTCAACGTCACGCTCGGCGGCTGAGGCCCCCAGCTGAGCCGTTAGCTGGGCCGTAAACTAGGCCGTTAGCTGAGCAGTTTTCCGACGGCCGCGCCCCTGCGCGGCCGTCGTCTTTAGATCATCGTTCGCCATCCTTTGGCCCCAAGAAACCGCTCTCTGAGCCCCTCCGTTCAAGGAAAGTCGGGAGCGTCTTCTTGTCCCAGCACAACATCATCGGCTCCGAGGCCTTCAGCAATCATCCCTATGTGCTGGTGCGCAACGTGCGGCCGGGCGGGTTTCGTCGTCGCCGGTCGCGCTCGCTGATCGCCTATGGCGTGGTGGCCGTGCTGGCCCTATCGGCCGGCGCCGCGGTCGCCGCCTTCGCCATGGGTCCGCTGCTGATCGACAAGGCCGCCGAAGCGCCTGCGACGGCGACGCCCGCGCCGCTGACGGCGCCGATCGCGCCCTAGGCCCCGTCTGCTCAGGGCACCACGAAGGCCAGGGCCTGGGCGAACAACTCGCCCCGGCTGCGTACGCCCATCTTCTGATAGGCCCGCTTGAGATGGGACCGGACCGTCTCCAGCGAGACGTCCATGGTCTGAGCGATACGGCCGGTCTCGTTCCCCGCCAGCAACATCTCCACGATCCGCCCTTCGGAGGGCGACAGCAGATGGGTCTCGATCAGGGCCTGAAAGCGCACTTCGCCGCCGATGCATTGCAGGGTCAGGCCGATCAAACAGGTCGGCGCCGACGCCACCTCGCGCGCCCAGACCACCCAGGTCCGACCATCGGATCCCGGCGCCGCCAGGCATCGCGCCTCATCCGATCGGGCCTGCGCCATCAGGCGCGGCAAGGCGCGTGATCGCGTGGACAGCCGCCCCCCCTCGACTCCGAACAGGTCGCCGTCCTCCTGAAGCGCGCGCGCGGCCTCATTCAGCCACACCACCTCCAGGGTGCGCGTGACCAGCAGGCGGGCGCGCATCTCGTGATCGATCCAGGCGGCCAGGGCGCGATTGCACTGCCCCTCGACATCGTCGGCAGGCGCCGTCCATGGCCGTCGCCGGCGATCCGGATTCAATCGTCTATCCGGGGCGAACGACGCCCCCTCTGCGGCCCGGCGTCCTGCCCGGCCGGCCTCCCACACAGCTTGTTCCAACGCCAACGCTCCAGGACTGGCGCACGGCTTCGCTCGAAGCCGGCCGCATCTTCAACGTAAGCAACGCCCGAGCACTAACGATACCTTAACGCATATCCACAGGAAGCGCATCTTTATTGCTTTTTGCGACTTGAATTTCACATTTCAGGGTTAAGCTTCGCTGCAAAAGACGCATTCGCGCCCCATCTCACCCTCCCACGCAGCGATGCTGGCGTCGCAACTGAGAACACAGGCGCAATTGAAAACGGCGGCCCTTCGCAGGACCGCCGTTTCCATGTGATCGGCTTAGAACGCCTAGGCGACAGCCGGTTGTCCGGCTCCATCGACCTCGTCCGAGGGATCGGGAATGTCGTCCAGTTCGCCTTCCCATTTGGCGACCACGGCGGCGGCGACGGAGTTGCCGACGACGTTGGTGGCCGAGCGCCCCATGTCGAGCAGGTGGTCGACGCCCAGGACGATGGCGATCCACGCCTCAGGCAGGCCGAAGTAGGTCAGGGTCGCCATGATGACCACCAGGGAGGCGCGCGGGATGCCGGCGATGCCCTTGGACGTCACCATCAGCAGCAGCAGCATGAAGATCTGCTGCGATACGCTGAGCTGCACGCCGTGGGCCTGCATGATGAACATGGTGCCGAAGGTGCAGTAGAGCATCGACCCGTCCAGGTTGAACGAATAGCCCAGCGGCAGGACGAAGCTGACGATGCGACGGCGCACGCCGACCTTGGGCAGGGCCTCCAGGATGCGCGGATAGGCTGCTTCCGAGCTGGCGGTCGAGAAGGCCAGCAGGGTCGGGGTGCGGATGGCCCGGAACAGCGGAACCACCCGCTTGCCCAGAACCACGGCGCCGGCCAGGAACAGCAGGCCCCACAGCACGCCCATGGAGCCGTAGAAGCCCAGCACGAACTTGGCGTAGGTGCCCAGCATCTCCAGCCCTTGCGTGGCGATAGTCGAGGCCAGGGCGGCGAAGATGGCGAAGGGCGCCATCTTCATCACGAACTCGGTCACCTTCAGCATGATGGAAGCGGCCTGTTCGACCAGGTGCAGCACCGCCGGGGCCTTGTCGTCCAGGGCGGCGACCGCCGTGCCGACGAAGACCGAGAAGACCACGATCTGCAGGATCTCGTTCTTGGCCATGGCGTCGAAGATCGAGGTCGGCACCAGATGGGTGATGAAGCCATGCAGCGAGAAGGCGTCCGTCGAAGCCGCCGGCGCGGTGGCCGCCACGGCTTCGGGCAGGTGCATGTTCGCGCCCGGCTGCAGCAGTTGAACCATCACCAGACCCAGCACCAGCGACACGATCGAGGCGCCGATGAACCACGTCATCGTCTTGACGCCGATCCGCCCCACCGAAGCGGCGTCCTCCATGTGCGCAATGCCCGCCACCAGGGTCGTGAACACCAACGGCGCGATGATCATCTTGATCAGGCGCAGGAAGACGTCGGTGATCAGATTCAGGTTCGACGCTGCGGCCGACGCCTCGTCAGCCGTCAGGAAATGATTGAGGCCCCACCCCGTGAGAACCCCCAGTATCATCGCTCCGACGATGAAATAGGCGAACAAGCGTTTCATGCAAAAAGTCGTCCAGCTTTGCAGGCCCGGCGTCGCCGGACCACAGTTACAAACCGATGGAGGATCCCCACCCGCCCAGAAGGAAGAGGCAGCGAATAAACGAAAATCCTCTGACCTCCAACGAACTCCTCAAGGTCTAGGCGCGCGAGACATGAATCGGCCGCCGAATTTCGACCTAGAAATGAATATTTTCCGGCCTGGAGTCTGAAAATTCGCTCATGCTCGAAGCAAATTTCGGCAAGGGGCGATCTCTCCCGAATTGTCCGAGATAACGCAGAAAAATTACTCACCTGAGGCGTCGAGAGCCGACACAGCGCAAATTGCGTCCGCGCCCCGAACACGCCAAGCTACGCTCAAGCCTCGCAGAAGGCTCCCCGAGTGAACGCATCAGGAGTCCGCATGTCCCGTCCCATCCTTGGTCCCGCGCGCCGCCTGGCCGCCGGACTGGCCGTCCTGGCCCTTTCATCGACCAGCACCCTGGCGTTGGAGGCCGCAACCTCCATCTCCACCGTCCCGGCTGCAGCATCCGCTGCGCCCGCCCGCGCCCTGACCACGCCGATGGAAGCCTTCGGCCATGAGGTCGGGGCGGACTATCGCCTGATCACCTACACCCAGTTCGAGCGCTATCTGCACACCCTGGCCGGGCAGTCAGACCGGATGAAGCTGCTGGAGATCGGGCAGTCGTCCGAAGGGCGGACGCAGTACCTCTCCGTCGTCTCCTCGCCGCAGAACCTGGCGAACATCGACCGCTATCAGGAGATTGCGCGCCGCCTGGCCAAGGTCGAGGGCGTCAGCGAGACTGAAGCCCGCGCCCTGGCCGCTGAAGGCAAGGCCGTGGTCTGGATCGACGGCGGCCTGCATTCCACCGAGACGGTCCCGCCCCAGGCCCTGATCGCCGCCCTCTATGAATGGCTGACCGCCGAAGACGCCGAGGCCAAGCGCATTCTGGACGACGTGGTCATCCTGTTCGCGCCGTTGAACCCGGACGGGTGGGAGCTGGTCTCCACCTGGTACATGCGCAACCAAGACCCGCTGAAGCGCGAGTACGACAGCATCCCGGTGCTGTATCAGAAGTACGTCGGCCACGATAATAACCGCGACTACTACCTGTCGGCCATGACCGAGACGACCAACGTCAACCGGCAGTTCTTCCGCGAGTGGTTCCCGCAGATCATCTACAACCACCACCAGACGGCGCCGGCGGGGACCGTGGTCTTCATGCCGCCGTTCCGCGACCCCTTCAATTACAACTACGACCCGCTGGTCATGAGCACCTTGTCCGAGGTCGGCGCCGCCATGCACAGCCGCCTGATCGAAGAAGGCAAGCCCGGCTCGACCATGCGCAGCGGGGCCAACTATTCGACGTGGAACAACGGGATGGAGCGCTCCGTCACCTATTTCCACAACGCCGTCGGCCTGCTGACCGAAATCACCGGCCACCCGACGCCCAGCCGGATCAGCCTGATCCCCCAGAACCAGCTGCCGCGTAACGACCTGCCCCTGCCCATCGCGCCCCAGGCCTGGCATTTCGTCCAGTCGATCGACTATTCGCAGTCGATCAACCGCGCCGTGCTGAACTACGCCTCGCGCAACAAGGATCGCACGTTGTTCAACATCTGGCGCATGGGCCAGAACGCCATCGACAAGGGCAACACCGACACCTGGCGTCTCACCCCCTCGGCGGTAGACGCCCTGAACGCGGCGTCGACAACTCCGGCTGACGCCCGTCGCGGCGTCGATCCGGCCCTGTATGAGCGCGTCATGCGCGACCCGGCCCGGCGCGATCCGCGCGGCTATGTCATCCCGGCGGACCAGGCCGACCTGCCCACCGCCGTCGCCTTCCTGAACAGCCTGATCAAGACCGGCGTGGACGTCGAGCGCGCCACCCGCGCCTTCACCATCGGCGGTAAGACCTATCCTGCCGGCTCCTATGTGGTGAAGACGGCCCAGGCCTATCGCCCGCATGTGCTGGACATGTTCGAGCCCCAGGACCACCCGCACGACCTGCAGTATCCGGGCGGCCCGCCCGCCCTGCCCTATGACGCCACCGGCTACACCCTGGCCCTGCAGATGGGCGTCAAATTCGACCGCATCCTCGACGGCTTCGAGGCGCCGACCGAGCGCGTCGCCGACGTCATGGCCCCGCCGCCCGGCAAGATCGAGGGAAGCGGCCGCGCCGGCTGGCTGATCGATCATGCGCCGATCAACGGCTACATCCTGACCAACCGCCTGCTGGCGGCGGGCGTGCCGGTCTACTGGCAGGAAGGCGAGACCCGCGCCGGCCGCGCCGCCCTGGCGCCCGGCGCCCTGTGGATTCCCGCCGACGACAAGGCTCGCCCGATCGTCGAGGCCGCCGTGCGCGACCTGGGTCTGAACGCCCACGCCGTCGCCCGCGCGCCCGGCGGCGAACGGATCACGCTGAAGCCGGTCCGCATCGGACTGGTCGACCGCTACGGCGGCTCGATGGCCTCAGGCTGGACCAAATGGATGCTCGAAC
>NZ_DAMCNG010000181.1:0-5417 GCF_032107865.1 Brevundimonas sp. | reverse complement strand
CGGCGTCCTGACCGGCGAACTGAAACAGGACAGCGAGGGCAGCGTCATCCAGGCCGACATGACCAATGTCGAAATGGGCTCGCTCGTCCCCGACCTGCGCGGTCAGGTGACGGGCCGCGTCTCGATGCAGGGACAGGGCGACACGTTGCGCGGCTCCGCCAATGTCGACCTCAAGCAACTGCGCAGTCTGGACGCGCCGCGCGGCCTGGCCGTCGACGGCACGCTGAACGCCGACCTGACGGGCGACGCCCTGCGCCTGCGCGCCGAGGCCCACAACGGCACGGCCGTTCAGGCTACCGCCGACGTCACCTTGCCGGTCGAGACCTCGGCCGCGCCCCTGCGTCTGGCCATCGCCCGAACCGAAAACCTGTCGGGTCAGATCGCCATTCGCGGCCAGATTCAGCCCATCTGGGACTTGTTCCTGGGCGGCGCTCAATCGCTGTCGGGTCAGGTGAACGGCCAGGCGACCCTGGCCGGCACCCTGAACGCGCCACGCCTGAACGGACGGCTGGACCTGAACGAAGGCGCGTTCCGTGACGGAACAACAGGCCTGCGCCTTGAGAACATCACCCTGGCCAGCCGCTTCAACGACAGCCAGGCCGTAATCGAACGCTTCCAGGCCACAGACGGCATAAAGGGCGAGGTGTCCGGCAGCGGCGACCTGGGCCTGCGTCAGGGCTCGCCCTCGACCCTGCGGCTGGAGCTGGCGCGCTTCCAGATCATCGACAACGACATCGCCAAGGCGCGGGCCAACGGTCGCCTGACCGCCGTGCGCGGCGCCGACGGCAACATCCGCCTGACCGGCAATGTGAACATCGACGAGGCCGAGATTTCGCCCGACCTGCCCGGCTCCACCGGCATCGTCAAAATGGACGTGGTCGAGATCAATCGTCCCGGCGGCGACACCGTCGAGACCGAGAAGAAGGCCGCAACCGGCCCGCAGATCGGTCTGGACCTGACGCTGACCGGGCGCGAAATCTACCTGCGCGGCCGGGGCCTGAACGTTGAGCTGCGCGCCGACGCCCGCGTGCGCGGCACCATCACCCAGCCCGAACTGAGCGGCACGGCCAATGTGGTGCGCGGCGATTATGAGTTCGCGGGCAAGCGCTTCGTCTTCAATGATCGCGGCTCGGTCATCCTGTCCACCGATCCCGCGCGCATCCGCCTGAACCTGGAAGCCGTCCGCGAAGACCCGGCCCTGACCGCCGTGATCAAGGTCACGGGCACCGCCGTCTCGCCCAAGATCGAGCTGACCTCCACGCCCGACCTGCCCCAGGACGAAATCCTGTCGCAGGTGCTGTTCGGACGTTCGGCGGCCCAACTGTCGCCGTTCGAAGCGGCGCAGTTGGCCTCGGCCGTGGCGTCCCTGGCGGGCGGCGGCGGCTTCGATGTGGTCGGCAACCTGCGCGAACTGGCCGGTCTGGACCGTCTGTCCTTCAGCGGCGAGGCTTCCAGCCTGACCGTCGCGGGCGGGCGCTACATCACCGACGACATCTATCTGGAGGTCATCGGCGGGGCCGAGCGCGGCGCAGCCGTCAATGTGGAGTGGCAGGTCCGCCGCAACCTGGCCATCACCTCCAAGTTCGGCGGCGAAGGCGATACCGCCCTGTCGGTCCGCTGGCGTCGTGAAGGCCCGCGTCCCGGCGGCGATCGCGGCGACCGTCGTCCCAACGCCGCCACCCGGCGCTAACGCAAGCAAGGCTGGCTAAAAGCCGGTCTTGCTCTCTCGTCCATTTTGTTCTTGATTTGTTCTTCTTCGTTCCGCATCCTGCGGACATGAGTAAGGCGATCAACGGACGCGGCGCACGCTCCAACGCCTCGGGTCGGTATGAAGCCGATCGACGCGAGGCCTACGACGACGGCTGGACGGATCAGGACGAGGCGGCGGCCCCGCTTCGCACCACCCTGTCCCCGGAACACGCCCGCACCATCATCGCCAAGAACACGAGTCCCGACGTCGGCTTCGATCGCTCCATCAACCCCTACAAGGGCTGCGAACATGGCTGCATCTACTGCTACGCCCGTCCGTCCCATGCCTGGATGGGCCTATCCCCGGGCCTGGATTTCGAGAGCCGGATCTTCTTCAAGCCGGACGCCGCGCGTCTGCTGGAACAGGAGCTCTCAAAGCCCAGATACGTCTGCCGGCGCATCCACATAGGCGGCAACACCGATCCCTATCAGCCGGTCGAGCGCGAAACGCATTCGACCCGTTCGATCCTGGAGGTCATGCAGCGCTTCAACCACCCGTTCAGCATCATCACCAAGTCGGTGCTGATCGCGCGCGACGCCGACATCCTGGGCGACATGGGGAAGCGAGGTCTGGCCTCGGCCTTCGTCTCCATCACCACCCTGGACCGCAAGCTGGCGCGGGCGATGGAGCCGCGCGCCTCTACGCCCGCCAAGCGGCTGGAGGCGATCAGTCGCCTGGCTGACGCAGGATGCCCGGTCGGCGTCGGCTTCGCCCCCGTCATACCCGGCCTGAACGACCATGAACTGGAAGCCGTGCTGGAGGCGGCGCAGAAGGCCGGCGCGACCTCGGCCATGTATGTGACCCTGCGCCTGCCGCTGGAGATCAAGGACTTGTTCCGCGAATGGCTGGCCGACGCCCGTCCCGACCGCGCCGCGCGCGTCATGTCCCTGATTCGCCAGACGCGCGGCGGCAAGGATTACGACCCCGACTGGTCCCAGCGCATGAAGGGAACCGGCCCCGTCGCCGAACTGATCGCCACACGCTTCAGAGCGGCGGCCAGGCGCTATGGTCTGGACACGCCGCGCCAGGCGCTAGACCTCACCCAGTTCCGCGTTCCCGCCGACGCCCGACCGCAGCTTGACCTATTCGACATTCCCGCCTGACGCCGCCTAGGATGACCTTTCAGCAGGCCAGGTGAGGACCATCTCCATGCGCGGAAGCCGGATGATCATCGTCACAGCTGCGGCCATCAGCGCCGCCGGTTGTTCCGTCAACGTGCCGGAGAACGCCTTCCTCTACCCCGATGCGCGTATCGCAGCCGAGAAGATCGAGCTCACGCCCGGTCCGGCCATGCCGCCATCGGCGCAGACCCTGATCCTCCCGTATGCCGGCGGCCAGTTGGCCACGACCCGACTGTCCGCCGCGAAGGGCGATCAGGCGCCGCTGATCCTGTTCTGCGGCGGCAACATGTTCCGGCAATCGGCCTATGGAGGACTGGTGGGCGGACAACTCGCGGCTTTCGGCGACGTTCTGCTGTTCGATTATCCCGGCTACGGCGCCTCGACCGGCGCGTCCGACATCGCCTCCATGAAGGCGGCTGTCGCCGCCATGGCCGCTCATGCGCGGGCGATAGCCGATCGCGAGCAGCGACGGCTGATCCTGTGGGGGCACTCACTCGGCGGAACCGTCTGCGCAGAGGGGGCAGTGAACGCCAGGGCCGACGTTCTGGTATTGGAAACGACGACGCCGTCAGCCAACGCCGTCATGCAGGAGACCTTGGGCTGGAAACGGTTTCTGATCCGCGTGCGCCTGGCCCCGCCCCTGGCCGAAGTCGACATTCCTTCGACCCTCGCCGACTATCCCGGCCGGATCATCGTTCTGGAAGCTGGGCGCGACACGGTGCTGCCCCCCGTCCTGAGCCGCCGCCTGGCCCAGGCGCTGACGGCCAAGGGACGATCTGTCGATCACCTGGTCTTCACCGACGCCGGCCACAACGACGTTCACAGCCAGGCTGACTTCACGTCTCGAATGGCCGACGCCCTCGATCATCCTTGATCCGTTCGACCTGATCGCATCTAGCGTCGGAAAACGCCGACCAGTTCGATGTGCGTCGACCAGATGAACTGGTCGATGGGCGTGACCTTCTCCAGCCGGAAGCCGGCGTCGACCAGAACGCGCGCGTCTCGGGCGAAGGTCTGGGGATTGCATGACACCCCGACGACGACCGACGCCTTCGTCCCCAGCAGTTGCTGCGTCTGCTCCAGAGCGCCCGCGCGCGGCGGGTCCAGCACGATGGCCTCGCAGCCCTTCAGGTCATAGGGCGACAACGGACGACGGAACAGATCGCGCGCCTGGGCCTCGATCCCCTTCAGGCCCTGAGCCGTGCTGAGGCCCGCCTTAAGGGCGGCGATGGAGCCTGCGGCGGAATCGGCGGCCGTCACGCTGGCGACTTCGGCCAAAGGGAAGGTGAACGTGCCCGCCCCGCAGAACAGGTCCGCGACCTTCTTGGCCCCCCTCACCGCCTCGACGGCGCGTTCGACCATGGCCGCTTCGGCAGCCGGCGACGCCTGCAGGAAACCGCCCGCCGGCAAGGGCACGGACGCGCGTCCGAAACGCACGCGCGGCTGGCGCGCCATGACCAGCGTGTCGCCGTCCAGGCTGAGCCGCGCCAGATCGGCCTCGGCCGCCGCCGCGATGGCTAGAGCCAGCTGGTCTCCATTCAGGCCGCCCGAACGTTTCTCGACCCCCGTCACATCGACGTCCAGACCGGTGTCGGTCAGGGTGACGTGCAGGGTCGGCGCCGATTTCGGATGGCCCAGGAACGGGGCCGCAACCTTGGCAAGGGCGGGCAGAGCCGCCGTCAGGTGCGGGTCCGACAATGGACAGTCCGTCAATTCGACCACCCGCCACGACTTGCGCGCCTTGAACCCCAGAACAACGCGGCCGTCCGGGCCCTGCCGCGCGTGCAGCGCCAAACGACGGCGGCTGGCCAGCGGCGTCGCCACCGTCACCTCGACCTCGGTTTCCAGCCCCTCGCGCGCCAGGGTCTGGAGCACCACCTCGCGTTTCCAGGCCAGATAAGGTTCGTCGGCCCAATGCTGCAGCGGCGCGACCCCGCACTCGGCATAGGTCTGGGAATGGATCGCGCGGCGGTCGGGGCTGGCCTCGATCAGATCGAACCGTTCGGCCCGTCCGTCCTTGACCTCGGCGGCGATCACCTCGCCCGGCAGAGCGCCGGGTACAAAGACCGGGCCGTTGGCGGTATCGGCGATCCCGTCGCCCTGATGGCCCATGCGGGCGATGGTCAGCGTCTGCGTCATGCAGCGGCTTCTAACGGCTTCCGCGCGAAAATCGAAACATGAACGAAGATGAACGAGGCGATCAAAAGCCGTTCAGCTTCACGGCCCTATCAATGGCTGTAACAGACGGCGACCTGATCCGTTCAGGTGCGGCATCCGTCGAAGGAAAAAACGATGATCGCTCTCATCTCGAAAAAAGCCTCGGCCGCCGCCATCGCCGCCCTGGCCTGCGCCTCGGCCGTCGCCCTGCCCGGCATCGCCTCGGCCCAAAGCTACGGCTATGACTACCCGCCCGCCTATGGCTACAGCAACAACGGCTACAGCCAGGGAACCTACTACGATCCCTGCGCGCGGGATCAGCGCCAGCGCGCCACGACCGGCGGCCTGCTGGGCGCCGCCATCGGCGCCGTCGCCGGCTCGCAACTGGC
>NZ_DAMCNG010000180.1:0-5492 GCF_032107865.1 Brevundimonas sp. | reverse complement strand
CTCGGTCGCCTGGCGCGTGTTGGACGGGGAAGGCGACCGCGTCGTCGCCTCGGGCCGGTTCGAGGCGGGGCCTGAGCGCGACTATACGGTCAAGGTCGACGCGGCGGGCCTGCGCCCCGGCCGCGACTATCGCTACGACTTCGCTGTGGGCGAGACGCGCTCGCCCATGGGTCGCACCCGCACCCTGGCGGCGGAGGGCGTCGCGCCGGTCAATCTGGCGGTGGTGTCGTGCCAGTTGCAGCCCGGCGGCCTGTTCAACGCCTATGAGGCGATCGCCGCCCTGCCGACCCTCGACGCCGTGGTCCATCTGGGCGACTACATCTACGAATATGGGGCGGACTCTGACGCCTATGGCATGGCGACCGGGCCGACACTGGGCCGCGTGCCCGAGCCGGCGCACGAGATCGTCACCCTGGCCGACTATCGGCTGCGCCATGCCCAGTACAAGCGCGACGCCGACCTTCAGGCCGCCCACGCCCGCGCGCCCTTCATCTGCGTCTGGGACGATCACGAGACCGCCAACGACGCCTGGCTGCACGGCGCCGAGAACCACCAGCCCGAGAGCGAAGGCGACTTCGCCCAGCGCAAGGCGGCGGCGCTGAAGGCCTATTACGAATGGATGCCGATCCGCGAGGCCGCGCCCGCCGCGCTGAAGGAGGCGATCCATCGCAGCTTCCACTTCGGCGATCTGGCCAGCCTGATGATGGTCGAGACCCGCCTGACCGGCCGCACCGAACCGTTGGCCTATGACAAGGATCTGACCGCCAAGGACGGCCCGGACGGCGAGCCGGTGCTGGACCTGGACGCCTTCCGCGCCAAGCTGAACGATCCCGCCCGCGATCTGATGGGCGCCGAGCAGCGCGACTGGCTGAAGCGCGAACTGGCCGCCTCCAAGGCCAAGGGCCGTCCGTGGCAGGTGCTGGGCAATCAGGTGGTCATGGCCCGTGTCGCCGGTCCCGACGTGTCGCGCACCCTGACCGAGGCCCAGGTTCAGGGCCTGATGGCCCAGATCCCCGAGGCCTATCGCGACCAGTTCGAACAGGCCTTGTTCCTGTTCAAGATGGGCCTGCCGTTCAACCTCGACGCCTGGGACGGCTATCCGGCCGGGCGCGAGCGGCTCTACGCCGCCTTCGTTGAGGCGGGGGTGCAGCCCATCGTCCTGGCGGGCGACAGCCACGCCTTCTGGGTCAATGAACTGAAGGACGCCGGCGGCGCGCGCCGGGCGGTCGAGTTCGGGACCAGCGCGGTCTCCAGCCCCTCGATCGGCGACGCCATCGGCGGTTTCCCCCTCGGCGCGGCGCTGATGCAGGCCAATGACGAGGTGCGCTTCTGCGACCAGTCGGCCAAGGGCTTCATCCTGCTGACCCTGACCGAAGACCGGGCCGAGGCGGCCTTGATGCAGGTCTCGACCATCTTCGCCAAGCCGTTCGACGTCACGACGCTGAAGCGCGTGGGCGTCCGTCGTGCGGATGGGACGATCACGGGCGTCTGATCGTCGTCGGTCTCCCGCGCAACGGTTTCCTCGTGGGCGGATTAATCGCCCATGCGCGGCGAGCTGAAGACCTATCAGGCCAAGCGGCGGTTCGAGCAGACGCCGGAACCCAAGGGCGCCAAGCGGGCCGGGGACGGCGCGCGGCGCTTCGTGATCCAGCGCCATGCGGCGACCCGACTGCATTACGACTTCCGCATCGAGGCGGACGGGGTGCTGAAGTCCTGGGCCGTGACCAAGGCCCCGTCGCGCGATCCGTCGGTCAAGCGCCTGGCGGTCGAGGTCGAGGACCATCCGCTCGACTACGGCGGGTTCGAGGGGACGATCCCGGCGGGCAACTACGGCGCGGGCACGGTGCAGCTGTGGGACGTCGGAACCTGGGAGCCGCAGGAAGCAGACCTCGCAGCCGCCTGGGCGCGCGGCCAGATCAAGATGATCCTTCACGGCGAGCGGCTGAAGGGCAAATGGGCGTTGATCCGGCTGAAGAGCGACCGGGGCAAGCCTTCCAAGCGCAACAACTGGCTGTTGCTGAAGGAGAAGGATGAATACGCTGTCGCCGGCGAGGGCGACGCCCTGGCCGAGATCGACGCCTCGGTGACGACCGGCCGCTCCCTGGCCCAGATCGCCGAGGGCGACGCGCAATGGACATCCTCCAAGCCGACCCGCCGCAAGGCGCCGCCCAAACCTGTAGCGTCCGGGGCGGTTTCAAAGACGAAGCGGCCGCACGCCTTCGTGCCGATCCAGCTGTGCAAGGCGGTCGATCATCCGCCCTCGGCGGCCGGTTGGGCGCATGAGATCAAGTTCGACGGCTACCGGCTGCAGATCGGCGTCGGCGGCGGCCAGGCGGTGCTGCGGACCCGCAAGGGCCTGGACTGGACCGATCGTTTCCCTGAACTGGCGGCGGATGCGGCCGGTGGGCCCGATGCGGTGATCGACGGCGAGCTGTGCGCCCTCGACGATGATCACATGCCGGACTTCAGCGCCCTGCAGACGGCGATATCCGAGGGGAAGGCGGGGCGGCTGATCTACTTCGCCTTCGATCTGCTGTTCGAAGGGGCGGAGGATCTGCGCAAGCTGCCGCTGTCGCACCGCAAGGCGCGGTTGCAGGCCTATATCGACCGTATCGGCGCCGAGGGGGCCGGGCGTCTGCGCTACGTCGAGCACTTCGCCTCGACAGGGCAGGCGGTGCTGGAAAGCGCCTGCCGGATGCATCTGGAGGGCGTGATCTCCAAGAAGCTGGACGCGCCCTATCATGCGGGCCGGTCGTCGAGTTGGGTGAAGTCCAAATGCCGAGGGCGCGACGAGGTCATCATCGGCGGCTGGTCGTCGGAGGGCGGCCGTCGATTCCGGTCGCTGTTGGTCGGGGTGCGCGAGACGGGCGGGCTGAAATACCTCGGGCGCGTCGGGACGGGCTTCGGCGAGGCGGCGACGCGGCTGCTGATCCCCGCGCTGAAGGCCGAGGCGGCGGACAAGAGCCCCTTTACCGGCGCAGGCGCGCCCAACGGAGACAAGGACGTTCACTGGGTGAAGCCGAGGCTGGTCGCTGAGATCGAGCACGGCGGCTACACTGAGGCCGGGTCGCTGCGTCAGGCGGCGTTCAAGGGGCTGCGCGACGACAAGACCGCCGAGGACGTCACCGAGCCACCCCAGCCGCCCGCGTCGCCGTCGACATCGAAAAAGGGCGGCAAGGTCACGGTGGCGGGCGTTGTCATCTCCAACCCTGACAAGGTGCTGTGGCCGGCGAGCGAGGGCCGTCCGCCCATCACCAAGGCCGACCTGGCGCGCTATTACGAGGCGGCGGCCGAGCGCCTGCTGCCCCATGTGGCTGACCGGCCCACGTCGATCATCCGCGCCCCGGAAGGCATCGACGGCGAGATCTTCTTTCAGCGCCACGCCATGACCGGATCGAACCCTCGTCTGAAATTGATCGATGTGAAGGCGCGCACCCCTTACGTCGCCGTGGTCGATGTCGGCGGCCTGGCGGCCGTCGCCCAGTCGGGCGGACTGGAGCTCCACCCCTGGGGCTGCAAGCCGGGCGATCCCGAGACGCCGGACCAGATTACCTTCGACCTCGATCCTGACGTGGGGCTGGACTTCGACGATGTGATCGCCGCATCCGGCGTGGTGAAGGCGAAACTCGAAGGGTTGGGCCTCAACCCTTTCGTCAAGACGACGGGCGGCAAGGGCCTCCATGTGGTCGTGCCGATCCGCGCTGACGGCCGTTCTCGTGTGACGTGGGATCAGAACAAGGCCTTCGCCAAGGCTGTGTCCGAGGCGATCAGGGCCGAGACGCCGGACCGCTTCACCACCACCCTGGCCAAGAAGGCGAGGGGCGGAAAGATCTTCATCGACTATCTGCGCAACGGCCGGATGGCGACCGCCGTGGCGCCCTGGTCGCCGCGCGCGCGGCCGGGGGCGGGGATCGCCCTTCCGCTGTCGTGGGATCAGGTGAAACCGGGACTGAGGCCTGCGGACTACAATCTGTGGGTCTGGCCCGAACTGCTTGAGCGGCCTGATCCTTGGGCCGATTTCCACGCCGCCGCCGTCAGCCTGAGGCCCGCCCTGCGCAAGATGGGCGTGGAGTGACGCTCAGGCCGACTTCTTGCGCGGCGCTGGCTTCTTCGCCGCCGGTTTGCGGGGCCCGCTAGCCGAGCCCTTCAGGCTGTTCTTCAGCGCCGCCATCAGGTCGATGACGTTGGTGTCGTCCGGCTCGGCCACGTCGACCAGGCCCTTGCCGCCCTTGGTCTTGGCCTTGATCATCTCGCGCAGGGCGTCGTCGTAGCGATCCTTGAAGGCGGTCGGGTCGAAGTCGGCCTCCTTCTGGGCGATGATGCGGGCGGCGATCTCGACCATGTCGGCGTCAGCCTTCACCTTGGGAATGTCGTCGAAATAGTCGTCGGCGTCGCGCACTTCGTCATGGGCGCGCAGGGTGTAGGCCAGCAGGCCCTTGCCGCGCACCTCCAGCGCCAGCTGGCGTTCCTTGCCGCGCAGGACAAGCTGGCCCAGCGCGACCTTGCCCTGCTTCTGCATGGCGTCGCGTATGACGGCGAAGGCCTCGACGCCCGCGCCCTTCTCGGGAACGACGAAGAAGGGATCGTCCCAATACAGGCGGTCGATGTCGGACTCGTCCACGAACTTGTCGATGGCGATGGTCTTGGTGCTGTCCAGCCGCACCTTGTCGAAATCGGCGTCGTCGAACAGGACGTATTCGTCCTTGGACACCTCATAGCCGCGCACCAGATGGCTGCGCTCCACCGGACCGGCGTCGGGGTCGGTCGGCACCATGCGGATGCGGTTGTGGGTGTCCGGATTGATCAGGTGAAAGCGCACGTCGGCGGCGCTGGTCGTCGCGGTGTAGAGCGCCACCGGGCAGGTGACGAGCGACAGTTTCAGGTGTCCTTGCCATGTGGGGCGAGCGGCCATGTCGGTTCTCCTCGACAGGCTAAATGCCCGGCGCCGACATATGTTCGCTGTCGCGGGCAAGCGCGGGAGCTCTCCGGCAGCTTGCCCGCGACGGTTCAGGTTTCGGCGTTCGCCTCAGTCTCTTGCGAAACGGGCCGGCTCTCACGGGCGTCCTTGAGGATGTCGACGCCGCCCTTCACCGCGATGGCCGCCACGATCAGCCCCACCACCAGGTCCGGCCACGCCTGATCCAGCGCCATGACCAGCCCCCCGGCGATCAGGATGCCGCCGTTCGAGGCGAAGTCGTTGAAGCTGAAGGTCTCGGCCGCGCGCATGTTGACGTCGTCTGTCCCCTGACGCCGGATCAGCATCAGGCAGATCAGGTTCACCACCGCCGCGATGACGGCCAGGCTCATCATGGTCCAACCGACCGGCTCCGTCCCGACGATCCAGCGCCGCCCCACGTCGATCAGCACCCCGGCCGCGAAGATCAGCAGCATGATCCCCGACAACCGAGCGGCGCCGCGCTTCCACGCCATCGCCCGCCCGACCGCCAGGAAGCTGATCAGATAGACGATGGCGTCTGATCCGTTGTCGGCGG
>NZ_DAMCNG010000179.1:0-5497 GCF_032107865.1 Brevundimonas sp. | reverse complement strand
GGAAGGCGCCAAGTCCCTTTCGGCCGTGCCGCGCCTGCCCTCGGCCGAGGACAGCGCTCGTCTGTTCGCCGCCGCCAACAGCGGTTCGGGCCTGAACCTGACCAACGCCCAGCGCGGCGCGCCGTTCACGCCCGCCATTGTCAACTCCCTGGCCATCGCGGCCCTGGCGGCCCTGGGCGCAGCGGGCGAGGACGCCAAGGCCAACACCGACGCCCTGACGACCGAATCGAACAATGAGTTCTGCCTCAACATGTCGAAGTTGATGCTGTTCCAGTGCTTGGCGGCGGCCAAGCCGAACTACGAGGACATCTTCTGCGCCGGTCGTCACGTCGTCCGCGACCTGGCCCAATGCACCTCGCAGTACACGGGACCGATGCCTACCATCACCGTGGCCGTGCCGCCTGCAGGCGCGCCTACGCCGATGGCTCAGGCGCAGAACCAGTCCCCGGCCGCAGCAACCCCCAACGGCTAAGGCTGATTATCGCTGCGGGCTGAGCCGGGGCGGTTGCGTCCGCCCTGTGTTCCGTGTAATAGCCCGCGCTCTTGAATTCGAAGGGTTCATGACCCCGCCGCGCGGGACACGGTTCTGCGCAGGCGTTTACTTGTATTGAAGGCGAGCCCGATGGCTGAGATCATTCTGAACGTTGATGTCCGCGAAAACGTGGGCACCGGCGGCGCCCGCGCCGCGCGCCGCGAAGGCGCCGTCCCCGGCGTGCTGTACGGCGGCGACAAGGCCCCGGTGGCCATCTCCGTGAACGAACGCGAGTTCCGCAAGTCGCTGTACACCGGCAAGCTGATCGGTCACCTGGTGACCCTGAAGTACGGCAAGGAAACCCAGCCGGTCATCGCCAAGGACATTCAGTTCGATCCGGTTTCCGACCGCCCGATGCACTTCGACCTGATGCGCGTCGGCGCCAAGGAAGAAATCAAGATCGAAATCCCGGTCGCCTTCGTCAACGCTGACGAAGCCCCCTACACCCGCCAGGGCGGCATGCTGGAAGTCGTGCGCCACACCGTCGAGATCATGGTCCGTGCCGACCGTATCCCGGCTGAACTGGTCGTCGACCTGAAGGGCCGCGAGATCGGCGAGAACATCCGCATCTCGGACATCCAACTGCCGGAAGGCGCCTCGGCGACCATCACCGACCGCGACTTCATGATCGCCGCGATCAAGAACTCGGCCGCTGGCCAGTCGGACGCCGGCGACACCACGACGGAAGCCGAAGAAGCCTAATCGGCTTTTACTTTCCCCTACCGCCCCTGCGCACGGCGCAGGGCTGCTTGAGGGGGTGAGGAAATCAGCCCCGCCGGGTTCGCCCGGCGGGGCTTTTCTTTGTCTGAAGCACGGGGCATGAGAACCGCATGATCATCATCGCCGGCCTGGGCAACCCCGGCCCCAAATACGAAAAGAACCGCCACAACATCGGCTTCATGGCCGTGGACGAGATCGCCAGCCGCTGGCGCTTCGGCCCGTCGCGCGCCAAGTTCCAGTCGATCGTCGCCGATGGCGAGATCGAGGGGACCAAGATCCTTCTGATGAAGCCCCAGACCTATATGAACGAGAGCGGCCGGGCCGTCGGCGAGGCGGCGCGCTTCTACAAGGTGAAGCCCGAACACGTCATCGTCTTCCACGACGAGATCGACCTGGCCCCCGGCCGCTTCCGCATGAAGAAGGGCGGCGGCGCAGCGGGCCAGAACGGAATCCGCAGCCTGATCAGCCATCTGGGGGCCGATTTCCGCCGCGCCCGCATGGGCGTCGGCCACCCCGGCGAGCCTCAGTTGGTCATGCACCACGTCCTGGGCGACTTCCACAAGGCCGACAGGCCCTGGCTGGACCCCATGCTGCAGGCCTGCGCCGACGCCCTGCCCTTCGCGGTGAATGGCGACGACGAACGCTATCAGGGCGAAGTCATGCGCCTGGCCCCAGCGCCGAAATTCAGCCCCAGACAGGCGGCTAAGGGGGAGTAACCCTCTCCCGCTGGGAGAGGGTCGATCAATCCGTCGTCGTCCAAGCGGCCGTCAACGTCGCCGCACCGTTCGCCGGCACGCTCATTGTCCAGACCGGATAGCCGGTGTCGTCCACCCGACTGCGCACCGACTGGCTGCGGATACGGAAACCGCGCTGTCCGGCCGCATCGGCGACCAGTTCGACCGTCACAGGCTCAGAGCGGGCGTTGGTGACTGTGGTCTCGACCTCAGTGCGCTCGGTCGTGACGGCGCCGCGCGTCGAACGGCCGGACTTCACCAGTCGCGTCTGCACCCGCACGTCCGGCGATTCGCCAAAGGTCAGCCGCACCGGCAGGCCCACCCCCTTGTCCTCGAACCGGTCCTGACCGGCCAGCAGCACGCCGCCCGCCCCGTCCGGCTGCATCACCGCCACCGAGCCGCCCGGCAGGGCCACGCCCAGCCCAGCGCCCTCCTCGTTGCGCAGTTTCATAACGATGGCCGTGGGTTGCGATTCCTCGTCCGGGTTCAGCACCCCGGCGCGATAGACCCGTTCATAGGCCACGCCCTCGCGCTCCAGAAAGCGCACCTGCTTGGTTTGCCGCGCCGCGACGGTCGTGGGCTCAGGCAGGGTGTAGATCTTGTAGTCGCCCAGTTCTCCCTGTTCAGCCAGCTTCGGAGCGCGCGCCATGCGGCTGCCGGTAATGACGACATCCGCCACCTCCATCGCCATTGGCCTCGGCGGAGCCGGCGGCGGCGGAGGAGGCGGCGCGCCGCCATAGCCCGCGAATTGCCCTGAACCGAACGTCGTCGTTCCCTGCGGCCAGCACTGGTTCTGCTGATAGCGGACCAACGGCTCGACCGGCACGGTGCCTGCGTCCTTCCTCAGCGTGCCCGCCACCACCTGCACCGGCGCATCGGGGAAGCCCGTGCCGCCGAAGTTGGCCAGCGTGACCCAGCCGGTCAGGTCCAGCGTCCCGTCCGTCGGGTCCAGCCGCGCCACATAGTCGGCCGACCACTGCAGCCCCGTGGTCAGATAGGCCAGCGTCACCGTATGCCGCCCCGCCCGCTCAGCCCGCGTGCGAACAGACAGGGTCGGCTGGTCGCCCAGCCCCTCGGGCACGCGGTCGAACACGACCCGCTCGGTCTGGCCAGAGCAGTCCAGCGCCTCGAACCGGCCGTCGATCTCCAGCACCGTCCCTTGGGCGCCCGCGCGGATGACCGCGGCCTTCTCGACCTGCTCGCCGGTCGCGGGATTGGTGCGGACGACGCGCACCACCTCACCGACGGACTTCTCCATCAGGCTGGCGGGCGACAGAAGGTCGAAGTCGGCGTTGCGCTCGACCACATGGGCGGGCAGGCCCTCCAGCACCGCGCTCTGCGGCACGACCCCGGTGGCCAGTCCGCGGAAACGGATGATCCCCTCGCCCGCCGGAAGATCGACCGTGCGCGTCTCGACGATCAGGGCCAGCCCCTGCCGGTCCAGACGACTCCACGGCTGGCGTGACTGCGCCATCAGGGCGACCGTATCGACCGGTTGGTCGCGATAGATCACCACCGTCGCCCCGTCAGGACGCGCGGATACGCTTTCCGTCTGGGCCCATGCCTTGGGGGTCCAGGCCGTGGGCGCCAGAAGGCTCAACCCCGTGGTGATCGCCAGAAGGCGGCGCATGAGATCAACCGCCCGTGGTGATGGTCGCGGTCAGCTTGGTCTCGCCGTTGGCGGGCACCGGCACGCGCCAGACAACGGTGCGCGCATCGCGCATCTCGCCCGTGATGCTCTGGTCCGTCAGTTCGGTGTCGCGGCCCAGACCGCGCTGGCGCACCTCGACCGTCACCGCCTCAGGGCGGGCGTTGCGGACGGTGTATTCCATCGCGTAGCGGGTGCGGAAATAGTCGACCAGGCGCTTGGAGGTGCGCTCCGACGACAC
The DNA here is from genome assembly GCF_032107865.1 of Brevundimonas sp. Lineage (GTDB taxonomy): Bacteria > Pseudomonadota > Alphaproteobacteria > Caulobacterales > Caulobacteraceae > Brevundimonas. The sequence continues at coordinate 1,622 of NZ_DAMCNG010000179.1, read as the reverse complement.
CAAACGCGGCTGCACCGTCACATCGAAGGCGTCGCCCGTCGTCACCACGATCTCGGACCCGGCAGGCGAGTGATCGACCTGGCTTTCGCCGATGAAGCGCGGCTCGCCCGCCTCATCCTTCACATAGACGCGGATCACCCCCGCCGGCAGGGCGCGCGCCGCGTCGCCCGATCCGTTGGCGAAGATGACCCCGACCTCGGCCGCGATCGGCTCCTCGGCGCTGTAGAAGCCGTCGACCACCCGCAGATAGCGCTTGGTCGCGGGCACGCCCGCCGCGTCGATCAGGCCGACCTGCTTGGTCTGGTTGTTGGCGACCGTCACGGCCTCGGGCAGCGGATAGACATAGACATCCGCCAATGCGCTCTCCCCGCCCGACTGGGTTCCATTGCCGCGCACGCCGCCGCCACGCATCGGCGGGCGCGGGTTGTAGCCGCCCTGATTAATCAGATTGACGTCGCCCGCCACCACTCGTGTCTGGGCGTTGCTGAAGGTCGCGCCCGAGTTGTTGGTCAGCGTCACCCAGCCGGTCAGGTCGAGCTTGCCCGCCTTCTCGTCGAAACGAGCGACATAGTCCGCCTTCCACGTCAGGCCGCTGGTCAGATAGGACAGGGTCGTCTCGCGGCGACCGGCCCCCTCGGCGTCCAGCGTCACGCTGAGCGTCGGGCGCGGACGCAGGTTCTGCGGCACTCGGTCGAAGATGACCCGTGTCGGCACGCCGTCGTCGCGCAGCACCTCGATGCGGTTGCCGATCTGCAGCACCACGCCCTGATTCGCCGCCAGCACGCGCGCGCGCTCGGTCGATTGCGCGCCCGAACCGGGGTTGGTGCGGACGATGCCGACCTCATTGCCGACAGCGCTTTCCATCAGCTTGCCCGGCGTCAGCAGGTCATAGTCGAAGTTCTGCTCGACCACCGACAGGCCGCGCCCCGACAGGCCGACCGTCTCGGGCCGGATGCTAGCCGAAACGCCCGGAAACTCCTGACGCGAGCGCCCGGCGGGCACGTTCAGGTTCCGCACATCCTCCACCAGGGCGATGTTCTGATTATAGACCGTCAGGGAGACGCGATCGGGACCGCCCGGCCCCTCCTCCACCTGTTGCGCGGCCGCAGGCGCGGCAAGAAGCAGGGCGAGAGCGAAGGGTCCGATGGCGCGGATCATGCGTATCCTCGATGACTGTCCAAGCGTCACGCTGCACTGCGAAGGCGGTCTTGTCGAGGCCGCACGCGACGCCGCGCCGCCCCTCGCCGGTCTAGCTTCCCCGCCTGGGAAGGTTTAAGCCCTGCCTCGTGACCCGCTCCCAGTCTGAAAACTGGTCGACCTGGCGCTCGCTGGCCTTCCTGGCCGCGACGTTCGCCATCGTGATCGGCAGCCTGATGCCGTTTGCCGCGCTGGCGGCCTCCACGCCGGGCCAGCCCATCGTCATCTGCTCGGCCGATGGTCCCCAAACCATCCAGTCCGGCGGCGTCGACGGCCCGGCCAAGGAGCATATGGGGGCCAAGTGCGCCGCCTGCGTCATGCCGCTACTGGCCGCCTTGCCCGCACCCGCCGCGCCGGAACCGGCGCCGGTCGTGCGGATCACCGAAGCGGTCGTCTACGCCCCCTTCATCGTCAGCCCGCCGCCC
>NZ_DAMCNG010000178.1:0-5498 GCF_032107865.1 Brevundimonas sp. | reverse complement strand
GCGGCGTAGGGCACGCCGCGAAACACGTTCGCCGGGCCTTCGCGACGGCCGCGCAGGGCGCCCGACGGCGTGTGCGCGACGGGGTGCGCCGCACCTGGGTGGAGCTGATCCATGTTTCGTCCCTTCAGGCGCGATCTTCGCAGCACTCGTTCATTTGAGAATGAAGAATGCTCGTTCGGCTGTCGAGCCGCTTTGTGAAACATCATTCATGCAAGAATGAATGATGTTGACAGCGGGGCCGTTCGCGGATCACCGTCGCTTCAACACAGATCAGCGGCGACCAAACGACCGCGCGTGGAGAGGAAACGAGAATGCGATCGACAGGACAGTTGCGTCTGGCGCTGATGACCAGCGTCTTCATCACCGCCTCGCTGTGCGCGGCGCCGACCCTGGCGCAGCAGGTGACGGAGACCGAGCAGGCTTCGAACGTGGACGACATCGTCGTCACCGCGCGCCGCCGTGAGGAAAGCCTCAAGGACGTGCCGGTCGCCGTCACCGCCGTCACCAGCGAGCGCCTGGAACAGACGGGCGCGGCCGACATCACCACTCTGCAGCAGCAGACGCCGAACGCGACGGTTCAGGTCGCGCGCGGCACCAACTCGACCCTGACGACCTTCATTCGCGGCGTCGGCCAGCAAGACCCGCTGTGGGGCTTCGAGCCGGGCGTCGGCCTCTATATCGACGACGTCTATGTGGCCCGCCCGCAGGGCGCGGTGCTGGACATCTTCGACATCGAGCGGTTGGAAGTCCTGCGCGGCCCCCAGGGCACGCTTTACGGCCGCAACACGATCGGCGGGGCGATCAAATACGTCACCAAGCGCCTGGGACCGGACCCGGAACTGACGCTGAAGGGCGCCTATGGCAGCTATAATCAGGTTGATCTGATCGCTTCTGGCTCGGCGCCGATCACCGAGACCTTGCGGATCGGCGGCGCGATCGCGCGCTACACCCGCGACGGTTACGGCACGAACCTGAACACCGGGGCCGAGCACTACAACAAGGACGTCACGGCGGGCCGGTTGAGCGTCGAGTGGACGCCGCGCGACGACCTGTTCTTCCGCCTGGCGGGCGACATCACCGAGGACGAATCCAACGCCCGCCACGGTTATCGCTTGAAGGCGCCGACGACGGATGACGTCTATGACACCCGTGCGGGCATCGGCGACGACGGCTATGTGCGCACGCGCGGCCTGTCGCTGACCGGCGAGTGGAACGTCAACGACGCGGTGACGCTGAAGTCGGTCACGGCCTGGCGCGACGGCGACACCAAGGGCGACGGCATCGACTTCGACGGTCTGCCGCAGCCGATCCTCGACATTCCCGGCTACTACGCCGACAGCCAGTTCACCCAGGAATTCCAGCTGCTGTTCCAGGGTGAACGCTGGCAGGGCGTGGCGGGCGTCTTCTACATGGACGCCTCGGCCGAGGGCGCCTTCGACACCGTCATCGGCCTTTATCCTAGCATGGGGCCTGGGCTGCCGGCGGGCCTGACGACCTTCACCGGGGGCAAGGTGGACACCGAGAGCTTCGCCGTCTTCGCCGACTTCAGCTACGACGTGACGGACCAGCTGTCGCTGTCGGTCGGCGGTCGCTGGACCCGCGACAAGAAGAGCGTTGATCAACTGCGCCAGAACTATCTGGGCGTAAAGAGCCCCTTCTTCGGCAACAGCAGCGCCATTCCGGCGGGGCGTCCTTCGACCGACTACACCAATTCGGACACCTATTCGGAGTTCACGCCGCGGGTCAGCGCCAGCTACAAGTTCACGCCGGACCTGACGGGCTATGCCTCCTACGGACGGGGCTTCAAGTCGGGCGGCTTCGACATGCGCGGCGACGCCAGCCTCTATCCCGAGACGGTCAACGGCTATCAGCCGGAACTGGTCGATACCTATGAAATCGGTCTGAAGGGCTCGCTGCTGGATCGCCGCATCAACTTCGCCACGGCTTTGTTCAAGTCGGAATACACCGACCAGCAGATCACTTCGCAGTTCTTCATCCCGCCCACCTCGGTCGTCAGCTATGTCGACAACGCCGGGTCCAGCGAGATCTGGGGCTGGGAGCTGGAAGCCAGCGCGCGGATCACGGACAGCTTCGTCCCGCGCCTGACGCTGGGTTATCTGGACGCCAAGTTCAACGACTTCGTCACCCTGAACCCGGATACCGGCAAGCGCGAGAACATGGCCGATCAGCGCCATTTCCAGAACACGCCGGATTGGACCGCCAGCCTCGCCCTGCCTTACAGCTTCGACCTGGGCGATCGCGGCTCGGTGATCTTCACGCCGACCGCCGCCTACCGTGGGGCGACCCAGATGTTCGAGACGCCGATCCCGCTGCTCGATCAGGGATCTTACTGGCTGTATGATGCCACCCTGATGTGGACCTCGCCGGATACTCGCTATCGCGTCAGCTTGGCGGGCCGCAACCTGGGCGACGAACGCTATCGCGCCGGCGGCTACAACTTCCCCGGCGCCATTACCGGGGACTCGGTCATCGGCTTCTACGGTCCGCCGCGCACGGTGACGCTGAGCGTGACCGCCCGCTTCTAACAGCAACCGACATGACAGCCCCCGCAGCGCCGGCTGCGGGGGCTTTTTGTCGTCCGGGCGCGGGCCCGAAAGATACGCCGTGGGGCGAGCGAATTTCGCGTGTCCGCCGTTGCAGCTTCATTCGCCCGTGATCGCCGCGTCGCGCCCGCGACATTCAGCGTCTTTAGGTCTGCCCTGCTTTCTCAGGGGGTAAGACCATGAAGCCGATCAGCCTCAAGCGTGGATTTCTGGCGGGCGCCGCCGTCGCGGGCCTGATGGCGGCCAGCGCCGCCCATGCCCAGAGCGTTTCGCCGGGCGAGGCGACGACCGCCGTGGACGACATCGTGGTGACGGCCCAGTTACGCGCCCAGGATCCGATCGAGGTGCCTTTCGCCCTGACGGCCTATAGCGGCGACTTCCTGGAGAGCCTGGGCGTGCAGGAGTTCGACCAGCTGTCGGCCTTCGTGCCGGGCTTCCTGGTGCAGAACCAGTCGCCGAACAATCCGGGCTTCGTGATGCGCGGCATCACCTCCGACTCGGGCGCCGCCACCGCCGAGCCGCGCGTGTCGGTGTTCCAGGACGGGGTGTCGATCTCCAAGTCGCGCGGCTCTTATGTCGAACTGTTCGACATGGAGCGGATCGAGGTGGCCAAGGGGCCGCAGTCGACCCTCTATGGCCGCGGCGCCCTGATCGGCGCGGTCAATCTGGTGCAGAACCGCGCCCGTCCGGGCCAGTTCGACGCCGGCGCCCGTATCGAGGCGGGCGATCTGGATTATCGCGCCGTCGAGGGCTTCGTGAACGCGCCGGTGGGCGAGACCGGCGCCCTGCGTCTGGCGGCGCGGATGAAGACGCGCGGCGGCACGGTCGAGAACCTGCTGGGCGGCGAGGACTATAATTCGATCGAGACCAAGGCGCTGCGCCTGTCGGGCGCCTGGGCGCCGACCGACAACCTGCGCGTCGATTTGATCGCCAACTATCAGACGGATTCGGCCAGCGGCACGTCGTTCAAGTCGATCGCCTATGATCCGTTCGATCCGAAAACGGGCGCGTCTCTGGGCGGTCGGGCGCCGTGGGACGGCGCGGGCCTGACGCCGGGCGCCGATTTCGACGGCGGCGTCGGCCTGGGCCTGGATCGCGAGGTCTGGGGCGTGACGGGCCTGGTGAAGTGGGACTTGTCGCCGTCGCTGACGCTGAACTCGACCACGGCCTATCGCCAGTTCGACTCGACCGAGGTGTTCGATCCGGACGGCACGTCGCTGCCGCTGCTGACGGCGGCCGAGCACGCCTATGGCGAACAGTGGAGTCAGGAGTTCCGCCTGAACTTCGACAACGGCGGGCGCTTCTCGGGTTTCGTCGGCGCGGGCTATTTCAGCGAGGAAGGCTTCCAGCGGATGCCGACCCAGTTCGATGAGCGTCTGGCCCTGCTGCAACTGGCGACGCCGCTGGGCGATCAGCGGCTGAAGATGATCTACGCTGCGCCGACGCCGCTGCTGATGGGTGGCATTCTTCAGTCCATGCTGCCCGCTGCGGCGCATCCGCTGATCCCCGGCATCGTCGGCAATCTGAAGCCCGCCCACATCGAGACGGCGACCAACCAGGCTGATCTGACCTCCTATGATCTGTTCGGCGACCTGACCTTCAAGGCGACCGATCGTCTGGAGTTCTCGGGCGGGGTGCGCTGGACGCGCGACGACAAGACGACGGGCTATTCGGCGGCGGTGCTGAACGGCCGCTCCATCGCGGGCGGCCTGGTGGCGGTGCAGGCGCTGGGCGTTCAGGCGCAACGCCTGGCCCAGGCCGGCGACCTGGCCGGCGCTCAGCGCCTGCAGCAGCAGATCACGGCCATCCTGACGGGCCTGGGGACGCCGGGCGCGGCGAATCTGCCTGTGGCCTCGGGTCTGCCGCTGTTCGGCGTCACCGCCCAGCCGACCGCCAATAACGGCGACCTGATCCAGGCGGATCACGAGGACGACGGCTTCACCTGGCGTTTGACGGCGCGCTACGCCCTGTCGGACGACGCTAGCCTGTACGCCAACTATGCGCGCGGCCGTCGCCCCGAGGTGCTGGAGGTGCGCGGCCCGTCCGTTCCGCTGGGCGCCCCGACCTTTGAAGTCATCCCCGCCGAGACCGTCGACAGCTTCGAGGTCGGCTACAAGGCGGCGCTGATAGATCGCCGTCTGCGGCTGGACGGGGCGGTGTTCCACTACGCCTACGACAACTTCCAGACGACCGAGCAGGACGGCACCCGCTTCGTCACCGTCAATGCGGGCAAGGCGAACGCCTATGGGTTTGAAGGCCAGGTCGCCTTCGCCGCGACGCCGACCTTCGATCTGTTCGGCACCTACGGCTACAACCACTCGCGCTTCGACGGGGGCGCGCGCGACGGCAACCGCTTCCGTCTGTCGCCGGACCATATGGCCTCGATCGGCGCGACCTGGCGTCTGCCGGTCGAGACCGGGACCATAGAGGTCCAGCCGACCTACACTTGGCAGTCCAAGGTCTTCTTCGATGACGACAACGACCGCCCGGAACTGCAGACTGGCAACTTCGTCGCCGACACGGTGCAGGACGAATATCAGGACGGCTACGGCCTGCTGAACCTGCGGGTGCGCTACGCTCCGTCGTCGGGGAACTGGGGCGTCGAGGCCTTCGGCGACAACATCCTGGACGAGGAATACATCAAGGACGCGGGCAACACCGGCGATGCGCTGGGCCTGCCGACCTTCATCGCCGGACGGGGCGCCAGCTACGGCGTCGCCTTCACCCTGCGCTACTGAGGAACAGAGCCATGACCATGAACCGTCGCGGCCTTCTGGGCCTGTTCGGCGCGGGCGCGGCGGCGGGCTGCGCCACGGTCCCCTCGGGCGAAGCTGTCGCCGTCGTCTTCGCCCACGGCGTGGCCTCGGGCGATCCAGCGATCGACCGGGTGATCCTGTGGACGCGCGTCACCCCGGCGGGCGGCCATGCGGGGCC
>NZ_DAMCNG010000177.1:0-5518 GCF_032107865.1 Brevundimonas sp. | reverse complement strand
CACCCCGGTCGCCGGGCGTCCGTCGCAGTCGCCTTCGACGGCGTAGCTCCGCGCCCCCGCCTGAGCGCGAGCGTCGCCCGGCGTCAGACCGACCGTCAGCGTCAGAGCCGAGGCGAAGACGACGGAGAAGGCGGAGGCGGCGCGCAGGATCGTTTTCATTCCCACATGCTGACGCTTGCGCTCGCCCGGTGGCAAGGCCAACTTGCGCCTATCTCCGGTCGATCGTCCGGCGTATCCCTATTGACGGCTTCGGCCGTCGCCAGCCGGAGTTCTCCGTTGAACCGTCTTTCCCTCGCCGCCGCTGCGGCGCTGACCCTGTTCGCCGCCCCCGCCTTCGCCGCCGTCCAGGATCCGCCGCCGCCCGCCCCGATGATCACCGCCGAGCCCGCTCCCTCGCCCGAGGAAGCCGCCTTCCAGATCAAGGGCGACGCCTTCCAGGTCGAGGCCGAGCGCATGGGCGCCGAGCTTGAGACGATCATGGACGACGCCAGCCTGGACGCCGCGACCAAGAAGACGCGCACCGACGCGGTCCTGAACCAGTACGAGCCCAAGTTCGCGGCCTTTGCCGACGAATACGGCGCCTTCCTGCGCGTGATGGCCGAAAAGCCCGAGAACGCCGACAAGAAGGCCGAAATCCTGGCGGCGGCTGACGGCGCCTCGGCTCAGCTGCGCAGCGTGCCCGCCCAGATTCGCACCGCCATCGAAGGCGCCCTGGCCGCCCCGCCGGCGCCGCCCGCCGTCAACTAAGACGCCTGAGCGCGAGATCGCGCCTTACCGCGATTTCACTTGAGCCGATCCCTCCTTCGGCGGACCCTGACCAGCGTCCGCCGAAGGAGCTTCGTCATGACCCGCGCCCTCCCCCTCGCCTCGCTCTCCTTGGCCGCCGCCCTGGCCCTGCTGCCGGTCTCGGTCGCCATGGCCGAAGAGCAGAAAACCCCCGCCGATACCCGTCTGGAAGCCGCCGCCGCCGTCTTCGAGGCGAAGATGGAGGAGTTCGGCGCGCGCGCCGAGCGCATCCAGGCCGATCCCAGCCTGACCGAAACGCAGAAGAGCCTGCGCGTCGTCGCCCTGTGGTCCGATTATCAACCCCACGTCGTCGACTTCACCGCCGAGGCCACGCGCCAGGCCGGTCAGATCGCCGAGGCGGCCCTGGCCGAAGTCGACGTCGAGGCCATCATCCGCGAAGCCATGGCCGAGGTCGAACCCGTGGTTCACGGCCTGACGACCAACGGGGCCTGGGCCCAGATCGACCCCGAACAGATGGTCACCTACGGCCTGGTGGCTCAGTACGGCTTCGACCTGGCCCTGGACGCGCTGGAGAAGACCGCCCTGGCGGCGCCGCTGGACTCCGACGGCCCGGTCCCCTGCCCCGCCTGAACAGAACGGCCTGACCCAAGACCCGGCTTGACCTGAGCCCGCTTGCGCCCGAAAGGGCCTTATGGCCGCGCTTCCTGTCGATCCGCATCTGTACCTGGCTTTTCTCGGCGTCATGGCCGTGATGGCGGTGACGCCCGGCCCGGCCAACATCTTCGCCGTCGCCACCGGCATGGAGAAGGGCAAGGCCGCCGCCCTGACCGCCGTCCTGGGTATGAACACCGCCACCCTGGTGTGGTTCGGGGCCGCCGCCCTGGGCCTGGGCGCGCTGGTGATCGCCTTCCCCCAGGTCTTCCGCATCGTCGCCGTCCTGGGCGCCCTCTATGTCGCCTGGCTGGGGATCAAGGCCCTGCGCGGGGCCTTCGCCACCGCCGCCGAGCCTTCGCACATCGAGGTCAAGCGCGGACGCAGCGCCCTGGTCGACGGCTTCATGGTCCAGATCGCCAACCCCAAGGCCATCCTCTTCTTCACCGCCGTCCTGCCGCCCTTCCTCGACATCAACCGCCCGCTGGCGCCGCAGCTGGCCCTGTTCGCCGTGACCACCGTCGGCATGGACGGCCTGTCGATGTGCGCCTACGGCCTGGGCGGAGCCGCCCTGGCGCGACAGATGACCGCGCCGCGTTTCCGCAAGGGTTTCGGCATTGTGGTCGGATGCCTTCTGCTCCTCGCCGCCGTCCTGATCGTCTCGCGTCTGTGATGGGTGCGGGATGAGCGGCTTGGAACTTGACCATTCACCCCCCGTTCAGACCGACGGGCGTTCAATGAGCGCTCAAGGAGAGTTTTCCATGATGAAGTTTCGCAAAACCCCGGTGCTGATCGCCCTGGCGGGCGCGCTCGCCCTGGGCGCCTGCGCGACGGCCACCCCCTATCAGCCGGCCGGCTCGAAGGGTCAGGGCGGCTATGCCGAGCAGCGCCTGGAGTCCAACCGCTACGCCGTCAGCTTCTCGGGCAACTCGGTCACCTCACGCGATCAGGTCGAGATGTCGCTGCTGCTGCGTTCGGCCGAACTGACGGTCGAGAACGGCTACGACTGGTTCGCCACCGTCACCCGCGCCACCGACCGCGACACCCGGTTCTACACGACGCCGGATCCCTTCTACTACGACCGCTACGGCCCCTACTGGGGTCCGCAATGGCGCTTCTACCAGCGCGGCTACTGGAGCACCTGGGATCCCTACTGGGGCCGGGAGCGCGATATCCGCCAGGTCGATCGCTATGAGGCTACGGCCGAGATCGTCATGGGCCGCGGGCCTAAGCCCGCCGGCGACCCCAACGCCTTCGACGCCCGCGAGGTCATCAACAACCTCGGCCCGCGCGTGATGCGTCCGGCTTCTTAAGCGGGCCGCTAACGCTCGCGACGCGGTCGCTCGCTGCTTGAGCGGCGCTAGACATGACAACGCCCGCTTCCGACGACGGAGGCGGGCGTTGCTGCGTCAGGCGCTTGGCCTCAGCCGATGCGCGGGTTCTTCAGGCGGCGCTTGTTCGCGTGGGTGGCGGGCGCCGTGCCCAGGGCCTCGGGCACCTCGCCCTTGAAGTAGAAGCGCTGCCACGCCTCCTTGGCCGCGTCGGGATCGCCCGAGGCCAGGCGGGTGTTGAAGTCGGTGCGCGAACGGTTCCAGGCCTCGAACTGCCCCTTCATGCCGGGGTTGGACTCCAGCGAACGGATCACCGGCTCGAACTGCTCCACCTTGCGGTGCTCGACCGGCAGGATGAAGCAGAAGGGCTCGCCCTTCTCGAACTTGATCCGGCCCGGCCGCGTGAAGATCCAGTTCATGGTGAAGGGGAACGGCAGCCAGTCCGTCTCGATCAGGCCGCTCAGCGGCTGGATGCCGTCCTTGACGTGGTTGGGCGAGCCCTGGGCGATCAGCCCCCAGCCCGGCGGCGTGCGGAACAGATACTGCGGATGCATGGTCAGCACCCCGCGCGAGAAGTGCGAGGTGACGAAGTGGTCCAGCTCCGGCTGCGGCCGGTCCGGCGTGATCTTGATGTCGGTCTGCGACGGCCCGCCGTTCCACTCGGCCGTGAAGCCAAACGGGCACAGGATCTCCCACCCCGTGGTGTTGGCCATGGTCAGCGGCAGACAGCGGTAGGGGTGACGGCTGGCGAAGGCGTCCATCCAGTTGCGCGACTGGCGGCCCGGCACGAGATCGCACGGCCGAGCGTTCATCGGATAGCATTCCAGTTCCAAGACGCGGCTCCCAAACTTGACGAACAGGGGGGTGATGACGAGGGTCGTTTCTCCCTATCGCCCCCGCCGCCCGCCCGACAAGACCGAGATGACCGCCATCGCCGCCAACCAGGCCTCCGCCGCCCTGACTTCGTCCGTCCCCGAGCCCGCGTACGACCGCGCCCGCCTGCTGGCCTGGATGGCCGAGCACGGGATCGAACAGACCACCCACGACCACCCCGCGGTCTTCCGCGTCGAGGAGGGTCTGGACCTCAAGGCCGACCTGCCGGGCCTGCACACCAAAAACCTGTTCCTCAAGGACAAGAAGGGCCGACTGTGGCTGATCTCGGCGGCCCAGGACACGGTCATCGACCTGAAGCGCGCCCACCGGGCGATGGGCTCGGACCGCCTGTCCTTCGGCAATGAGGCGCTGTTGTGGGAGACGCTGGGCGTGCGCCCCGGCTCGGTCACGGCCCTGGGCCTGATCAACGATGCGGACCGCCGTGTGACCTTCGTCCTGGACCGCCGCCTGTGGGAGACGGCCGTCGTCAACTTCCACCCCCTGGCCAATACGGCGACCACCGCCCTGAGCCAGGACAGCTTCCGCCGCGTGCTGGCCTTGCTGGACCGCGACCCGATCGTGGTGGACTTCGACGCGCTAGACTGAACAGCGGCTTCGCAGGCTGTAGGCTATGTCTGGAATCGACCCTTAGCGGACATTGCCATTCTAGAAACCGATGTTCATTGTCTGCGAGATGAACTGGATTGGGATCGTCGTCGGAATTGCTGCCTCGCTGACAGCAGGCCCTTTGTTCGCTTTGTCGCTTCAGCCCGACAGAGTGGTGGGAGACCAGCACGAAATCATCGTGTCCTACGAAACGTCACAGCAGGGCAGTGACGGGTCTTCAGGTAGCTCAAGCGGACGGGATGCCACCCTAGAGCGCGTGGTCTCTGTCAGCGATCTCGGAACCGAGCTTGAGTTCGATCTTCCGAAGGATGCGACGGCTGAGGAAAGAGCGCGCGTCTGGCAATACCCGGCGCGGGTTCTCCAAACATCGACCGGCATCATGCAGTTGTTGAACCGCTCGGAGCTTGAGGGGCGAGTTGACAAATGGCTCGCGTCGGCGGGCCTAACGCGGGAAATGTGCGGGCGGTGGATATTCACGTGGAATGCGTTTCGCATCGAATGCGATCCAAACTCCGTCATAGCCGACCTTGAAGCCATCAACCTGCTTGCGGTCGATCTCCACGAGGGAGCCATATACCGACATCCCGAAGCTCTCGGTTCGGCTCCTTTGTTCCGCACAAGCGATAGGGCTGGCGGCTCGAAATACTCCGTGAAGCTAGATGTCGATGTCGATACCGTCCGTCGATATCGCGCCGAAGGTGACGTAGCTGTCGGGGAAATATTGCAGCAGCCCGTGACATTGGAAAATGCGCTTCAGAAGCGCTCGGAAGAAACGGTCACCGGAACAGTCGAGATCACCTTCGATGTTGACGCCAAGGGGAACCCTACTCGACGGACGGTCGTGACAACATTGGAAACGGTAAAGCCTGACGGCGTTCGGGAGACGGATCGTCGAACCGTGACGGTGGAGCGGCGACCGCTGTAGAGTCTGCTACCCCCATGCCCTGAGCGTCCGCTCCCCACCCTCAGCAGACCCCAAACGCTTCCGCCTGTGAACCGCCCGCCCAGGAAAGTCCCGTTTCCCGGAATCGCCCTGTCTAAGAGGCGCGCCAAGGCGTAATATCGCCGTTTTCGATTTCATCGCGTCAGGCCCTGGAAGGGGACGGTGCATGAGACTGTTCTGGAAAGCCTTCGCCGTGGGCGGAGCCGGTCTGGTGCTGGCGGGGTCGATGACCGCCCTGCCGTCGTCCGACGCCGGCGTCCCGCTGCGTCTTGAACGCCTGTTCGGCGGCGTCTGCGGACCGGGTCCAGGCGGCGGTGCCCTGGCCCGCAGCCTGCTGATCGCCTCG
>NZ_DAMCNG010000176.1:0-5606 GCF_032107865.1 Brevundimonas sp. | reverse complement strand
CGCCGTGACTCTGGCCCAGTCGAGATCGGTCTGCGCCAACCGAGCATAGATGGGCGAGGGCGTCGACCCGCCCGACCCGGCGAACAGGGCGCGGCCGTCGGCGGCCAGCGCATCCGCCAGCGCCGTGGCCAGACGGTCGGCTGCGGCATCGGCCCAGGCGTCGTGAGTAGGAAAGGTCTGGATCATGCCGACACGCTCCTTCTCCCCTCGGGGGAGAAGGTGGGCCGCAGCGCGGCTCGGATGAGGGGGCGGCCGGATACGGGCGCGACGTCAAAGGTCGAGCGGGCGGATACAGCCCCCTCATCCGTCCTGCTCCGCAGGCTGCCTTCTCCCTCGAGGGGAGAAGGAAAGCAGTGGGCGTTTCTCATCGCACGTTCCACTTCCGGCCCGTGCGCGACAGCAGCACGTCGGCCGTCTCCGGCCCCCAGCTTCCCGCCGGATAGTCCAGCGGCCGACACTCGCGACACGCCCAGGCGTCCGCCACCTCATCGACCCATTTCCACGCCTGCTCGGCCTCGTCCCGGCGCACGAACAGGGTGGAGTCGCCATGCAGGGCGTCCAGCAACAACCGCTCATAGGCGATGCGGCGGCGCGGCGGCGCGCCGTCCTTGCCGTCCTGACCCCATGACAGGCTCATCCGGATCGGCTGAAGCTGCATCCGCTGCTCCAGCCCCGGCTTCTTGGTCATCACCGACAGGGCGATGTCCTCGTCCGGCTGCAGTTCGATCACCAGCCGGTTGTCATAGATGTCGCCCCGCTCGCCGTGGCCGAAGATGGAGTGGGGCACCGGCTTGAACTGGATGACGATCTCGGTGCGCTTGGCGGCCAGCCGCTTGCCGGTCCGCATGAAGAAGGGCACCCCCGCCCAGCGCCAGTTGTCGATATCGGCGCGGAGGGCGACGAAGGTCTCCGTGTCCGACGGCTGACCACGCTCGGTCCGGTAGCTTTCGACCGGGCGCCCCTCGACCTCTCCCGCCGTATACTGGCCGCGCACGGTCACGCGCTCGGCGTCCTCGGCCATGATCGGACGAAGCGAGCGCAGCACCTTCACCTTCTCATTGCGCACCGAGTCCGGGTCCAGATGACTGGGCGGCTCCATCGCCACCAGGCACAGCAGCTGCAGCATATGGTTCTGCACCATGTCGCGCAGGGCGCCGTATTCGTCGTAATAGGGCCAGCGGTCGCCGACGCCGACCGTCTCGCCGACCGTGATCTGCACATGGTCGATGGTCAGGCTGTTCCACAACGGCTCGAAGATGGCGTTGCCGAAGCGCAGGGCGATCAGGTTCTGCACCGTCTCCTTGCCGAGGTAGTGGTCGATGCGGAACACCTGCCGTTCGTCAAAGGCGTCGGCCACCGCATCGTCGATGGCGCGGAAGCTCTCCAGGTCGCGCCCGACCGGCTTCTCCAGCACGATGCGGTCGTCCGGCCCGGCGAGACCGGCCGCCTTCATCGCCGTGACGATGCGGCCATAGAGCGACGGCGACACCGCCAGAAAGGCCGTGATCGCGCCCTCGCCGCAACGCGCCTTCAGCGGCTTCAGGCTCTGCGCGTCTGTGGCGTCGACGGCCAGGTAATCCAGCCGCCCGGCCAGTCGATTCCAGCTGTCTTCGCTCCAGGCGCCGTCGGCCTCGGCGCGGGGTTGAACCGCCGCGCGCACGCGCTCCAGATAGGCCTCGGTCGTCTCTTCGGTGCGGGCGGCGGCGATGATCTTCAGCCCGTCCGGCAGCAGGCCGTCGTGATCCAGGAAATACAACGACGGCAGCAGCATCCGCATGGCGAGGTCGCCCCCGCCTCCGAACAGTATCAGCGCCGCCATTCAGGTCTCCTTCGTCCGAGGCCGCCCCGCATGGCGCGCCGTCAGCCTTTGTTGTCAGCCTTGTCTGTGGCTGGTTCCGCCCGCCGGGCCAAGACGTCCAGCACATCCTGAAACACCATGTCACGCGCATGGAGAAGCACCAGCAGGTGATAGATCAAATCCGCCGCCTCGCTGGCGAGTTCCGTATTATCTCCCGCCGCCCCGGCCAGAGCCGTCTCGACGCCCTCTTCGCCGACCTTCTGAGCCGCGCGTTTGGGGCCTTGCGCTATCAGGCGCGCGGTCCAGCTGTCGTTGGGATCGGCCTGTGCCCGGACATGGATGGTGCGTTCCAGCCGCCCGACGCGGCCCAGCCCCGGCGCGTCTTCGTCGCCGAAGCAACTGATACGGTTCAGGTGGCAGGCGTTGCCGACCGGGCGCACCTTCACCACTACGGCGTCGCCGTCGCAGTCGGGCGTCACCGACACGACGTTGAGGAAGTCGCCTGACGTCTCGCCCTTACGCCACCGTCCTCCGCGCGAGCGTGAGAAGAAGGTGGCCTGGCCGCTGTCCAGCGTCTCGCGCAGCGCCGCCTCGTCCATATAGGCCAGGGTGAGCACCTGAAGGGTGTCGGCGTCCTGCACCACGGCCGGGATCAGGCCGCCGCCCTTGGCGAAGTCGATGGAGGAAATGTCGAGGCTCATGGATTCGATCCGCTTATCCCCGCGGAGGCGGGGACCCAGGTTTGAGCCGTTTGGCGGACGGCGGCCTTGTATGCGCAACCCAGAACGCGGCGTTTGTCGCCAAAGCACTGGGGCCCCGCCTCCGCGGGGATGAGCGGAAGGAGGGCGGTCATATCCTCACCTCCACGCCTTGCTCATCCAGATAACGCTTCAACTCCGGCACTGTGATCGCGCCCGAGTGAAACACGCTGGCCGCCAGCGCGCCCGATACGTCCGCCTCCCCGAACACCTCGCGGAAATGCTCCACCGCGCCCGCTCCGCCGGACGCCACCAGCGGAATGGTCAGCCGCCGCCGCGCCTCGGCCAACTGAGCCACGTCATACCCCTTCCGCACCCCGTCCTGATCGATGCAGTTCAGCACGATCTCGCCTGCGCCCAGCCCTTGCGCCTCGACGATCCACTCCATCGTCAGCCGCCCGGCGCCGCGCCGCGCATTCGGGTCGCCGGTGTATTGATGCACCCGCCATTCGCCGTCCTGAAAGGCGCTGTCGACGCCGACGACGACGCACTGGCGCCCCAGCCGCGCGGCCATCTCGCCGATCAGTTCGGGCCGCTCCAGCGCGGGCGAGTTGATCGACACCTTGTCCGCCCCGTGGTCGAGACAGCGCGCCGCCTGCTCCACACTGCGGATGCCGCCCGCCACGCAGAAGGGGATGTCCAGCAGGCGGGCGATGTCCTGCACCCAGCCATAGTCCAGCGTCCGTCCTTCGGGGCTGGCCGTGATGTCGTAGAAGACCAGTTCGTCGGCGCCCTGATCGCGATAGCGCGCGGCCAGTTCGGCGGCGTCGCCCATGTCGACGTGTCCCTCGAACCGCACGCCCTTGACCACGCGGCCGTCCTTGACGTCGAGACAGGGGATGATGCGTCTCGCGGTCACGACGCGACCACCTTCAGCGCCTCGGCCACGGTGAAGCGCCCCTCGTAGATCGCACGCCCGACGATGGCGCCGTCGCAGCCCAGATCGCGCGCGGCGGTCAGGTCGTCCAGCGTCGCCACCCCGCCCGAGGCCTGTATCTTCAGTTCGGGCCGCCGCGCCCGCGCTTCGCCCAGCAGGTCGAAGTTCGGCCCCGTCAGGGCGCCGTCGCGGCCCACGTCGGTTATCAACACATGCGTCAGCAGATAGGACGGATAGCGGTCCAGCACGCTCCACAGATCAACGCCTGCGGATTGCGTCCAGCCCTTCAGCGCCGGGACCGGAGCCCCGTCCTCATATTTCACGTCCAGCGCCAGGGTGATGCGTTCAGTCCCGAAACGGTCCAGCCAGGCCAGCACTTCGTCCGGCTTCGTCACGGCCAGGGACCCGACCACGACGCGACTGACGCCCGCCGCCAGCAGACGCTCGACATCGGCTTCAGAGCGCACCCCGCCGCCCGACTGAATCTTCACCGCGACGGAGGACGCCATCTCGCCGATCAGGCCATGCTGCATGGCGCGCCCGGCTTCGGCGCCGTCCAGATCGACGACGTGGACCCACTGCGCGCCCTCTGTTGCGAAAGCAGCTAGCCGCGCGGGCGGCGCGTCGTCATAGCGGGTCACCTGATCGAACCGCCCGTGCATCAACCGCACGCAGACGCCGTCCTTCAGATCGATGGCGGGATAGAAGATCACGCGGGCAGCTCCAGAAAATTCTTCAGAATACGTGCGCCGGCGGCGGCCGAGCGCTCCGGGTGGAACTGGCAGCCCCAGTGGTTGGCGCTGTTGACCACGGCGGGGACGGGGACGCCGTAGTCGGCGGCGGCGATGGTCGCCGGGCCGTCGGGGCAGACGAAGCCGTGGACGAAATAGGCCCAGTCGCCGTCTTTCACGCCGTCCAGCAGCGGGTCCTCGCGACGGATCGTCAGACGGCTCCACCCCATGTGCGGCGAGGGGCGCGACGGGGCGGGCAGGATGGCCTCGACCCGGCCGGGGATCAGACCCAGCAGGTCGGCGCCGCCATCTTCTGCGCTGGCGTCGAACAGCAACTGTTGGCCCAGACACACGCCCAGCAGCGGGCGCGGAAACCGGCGCAACGGCTCGATCAGACCCAACATCTTCAGCCGCTGCATGGCGTAACCGGCCGCGCCGACGCCGGGCAGGATGATCCGCTCGGCCTCGGCCACATCGGCGGGATCGTCGGTGATCCGCACCCGCGCGCCCAGCCGCTCCAGCGCGAACCGCACCGAGGCGACATTGCCCGAGCCGTAACCGATCAGGGTGACCTCGCTCACAGCACGCCCTTGGTGCTGGGCACGGCGTCGCCTTCGACGCGGATGGCCTGACGCAGGGCGCGGCCCAGCGCCTTGAACACGGCCTCGGTCTTGTGGTGGTCGTCGTCGCCGGTGACGCGGACGTGGACCGCCGCGCCCAGATTCTCGGCCAGCGAACGCACCACGTGCGCCGTCAGATCGGTGCGGTAATCGCCCAGCATCGGCGTGGCGAACGTCCCCTCGAATACCGGATAGGGCCGCCCCGACAGGTCGATCGACACCGCCGCCTCCGCCTCGTCCATCGGCAGGACGAAGCCGTAGCGGCCGATGCCGCGCCGCTCGCCCAGCGCCCGTTTCAACGCCTGACCCAGAGCAATGGCGCAGTCCTCGATCGTGTGGTGCGGGTCGATGTGCAGGTCGCCTTCACACGCCAGACGGATCGAGAACCCGCCGTGCGCCGCCACCTGTTCGATCATGTGGTCGAAGAAGCCGACGCCGGTTTCGATCTTCACCGGCCCGGCGCTGTCCAGATCGACGGCGCAGACGATGCGCGTTTCCCTGGTGTCGCGGATGGCCTGACCGATGCGGTTGCGGCGCGCGCCGGGGCTGGCGGCGCCCAGGGCGGCCAGTAGGCGATCATTGACCTCGGGCTTCAGCGAGACGGGCAGGCGCAGCCGCTCTCCCGCCGGATCGGCGCTCAGGCCATAGCGGCGCAGGGCCTCCACCACGCCCGTCGGATCAGAGGGCTTGGCGATGATCACCGGCCCCACCCCGGCCTCCAGCGCCATGAGGCGCGACAGGGCCTCGGCGACGCGGGCGCGTTCGCGGCGCAGGCCGCTGATGCGTTCGGCCGTCTCCATCATCCGCGACGGGTCCAGCGCC
>NZ_DAMCNG010000175.1:0-5664 GCF_032107865.1 Brevundimonas sp. | reverse complement strand
ATCAGCCGGGCTTGCGCGTCGAGGCGGCGGTCGGGCGGCTGGCGCAGTTGTCGGATCGGGATCGGGCGGCGCTGGCGTCGTTGCCGCCCGCAGCACGGGCCGCCGCGCCGGTGCTGATCGACCCCGATGGGCGGCCCGTTCTGGCCTGGCGTGCGGCGGATGTAAGGGCGCTGGGCCTGCGGCGGCTGACGCTCGCCCTGGCGGCTTTCGGGGACGAAACGACGCAGGAAGACGGACTCTTTCAAACCCTTCATGGCGAAACGCCGCCGTCTGACCTATTTTCAGACGAAGACTGCTGATCGACGGGCCGAGCGCGGCTCCGTCGAGGAACCGAGGACCGAATGAACCTGCGCAATTTCGCCATCTGGGGCGTGATCCTTCTGGGACTGGTGACGGTCTACGCCGCGATCAGCCAGAACGGCGGTGCCCCCGCCATGCCGGGCGCCAAGGGCGCCGCGGCCGCCGGCCGCCCCGAACCCATCACCTATTCCCAGCTGATGACGGCTGTGGAGCGTCAGGAGATCAAGTCGATCGTCGCGCGCGGCGAGA
Source organism: Brevundimonas sp. (assembly GCF_032107865.1). Lineage (GTDB taxonomy): Bacteria > Pseudomonadota > Alphaproteobacteria > Caulobacterales > Caulobacteraceae > Brevundimonas. The sequence goes on along the minus strand of NZ_DAMCNG010000175.1, from coordinate 5,115 downwards.
CGATCACCGGCGTCTTTAAGAACGACAGCAAATTCACCGCCGTGACGCCTGTGCCGAACGCCGAGCTGGTCGAGCAGATCCGCAAGTCGGGCGTCGAGGTCGAAACCAAGAGCACCCGTCAGCCGTGGTGGTCGGGCCTGCTGGGCCTGCTGCTGCCGGTGGCGCTGATCATCGGCTTCTGGCTGTTCATCATGAACCGCATGCAGGGCGGGGCGAAGGGCGCCATGGGCTTCGGCAAGTCCAAGGCCAAGCTGCTGACCGAGCACAAAGGCCGCAAGACCTTTGACGACGTCGCGGGCGTAGACGAGGCCAAGGACGAGCTGCAGGAGGTCGTCGACTTCCTGAAGGATCCGGCCAAGTTCCAGCGTCTGGGCGGCAAGATCCCCAAGGGCGCCCTGCTGGTGGGCCCTCCGGGTACGGGTAAGACCCTGCTGGCGCGCGCCGTCGCGGGCGAGGCGGGCGTGCCCTTCTTCTCGATCTCGGGGTCGGACTTTGTGGAAATGTTCGTCGGCGTCGGCGCCAGCCGCGTGCGCGACATGTTCGAACAGGCCAAGAAGAACGCGCCGTGCATCATCTTCATCGATGAAATCGACGCGGTCGGCCGTCACCGCGGCGCAGGCCTCGGCGGCGGCAACGACGAGCGCGAGCAGACGCTGAACCAGCTGCTGGTCGAGATGGACGGCTTCGAGGCGTCCGAGAACATCATCCTGATCGCCGCGACCAACCGTCCCGACGTTCTGGACCCGGCCCTGCTGCGTCCGGGCCGCTTCGACCGTCAGGTCGTGGTGCCCAACCCCGACGTCTCGGGCCGCGAGCGTATCCTGCGCGTCCACATGAAGGACGTGCCCCTGGCCGCCGACGTGAATGTGAAGACCCTGGCGCGCGGCACGCCGGGCTTCTCGGGCGCGGACCTGGCCAACCTGGTCAACGAAGCGGCCTTGATGGCGGCCCGCAAGGACCGTCGCATGGTCACGCACCGCGACTTCGAGGACGCCAAGGACAAGGTAATGATGGGCTCCGAGCGGAAGTCCATGGCCATGAACGAGGAAGAGCGCCGCCTGACCGCCTATCACGAGGCCGGTCACGCCATCGTCGCCATCAACGTCAAGATGGCCGACCCGGTGCACAAGGCGACCATCGTTCCGCGCGGCCGGGCCCTGGGCATGGTGATGCAGCTGCCGGAAGGCGACCGCTATTCCATGAAGTTCCAGCAGATGATCGACCGCATCGCCATCATGGCCGGCGGCCGGGTCGCCGAAGAGCTGATCTTTGGCCCCGAAAGCATCACCTCGGGCGCCAGCTCGGACATCGAGCAGGCCACCAAGCTGGCGCGGGCCATGGTCACGCGCTGGGGCTTCTCGGAGCGCCTGGGCACCGTGGCCTATGGCGAGAACCAGGAGGAGGTCTTCCTGGGCCACTCGGTCTCGCGCAGCCAGAACGTCTCGGAAGAGACGGCCCGCATCATCGACGAAGAGGTCCGCCGCATCGTCACTGAAGGCTGGGAAGAGGCGCGCCGCATCCTGACCGACAAGGCGGGCGACCACGAGAAGCTGTCCCAGGCTTTGCTGGAATACGAGACCCTGTCGGGCGACGAGATCAGGGATCTGCTGGAGAACGACCAGCCGCCCAAGCGCGACGACGAGAACGACACGGTCGTCGGCCCGTCGCTGTCGGTCCCGGCCACGCCGGAAGACGAGACGGCGCCAGTTGCGTCAACCGAACCTCAGCCGGCGTCGACGGTCTGAGGCGACGAAAAGCGGAAACGAAGAGGGGCGCGTCCGCCGGACGCGCCCCTTTTTCTTGTCGTGCCATGCTCGAGGGTCAGGCGGCGGAGGCGGCTTCGTCCTCGACCTTGACCAGGGTCAGCTTGCGCACGGCGCCTGACGGGTCCGGCCAGGTGATCGACTGGCCTTCCTTCAGGCCGATCAGACCAGCGCCGACGTAGGACAGGATGGAGACGCGGCCGGCGTCGATGTCGGCTTCCTTGGGCAGGACCAACTGGACGCGGCGCACGTCGGGGCTGTGATCGTCCGAGTATTGAAGCCAGCGGTTCAGGGTGACGACGTTCTTGGGCATGGCCTTGGGCTCGCACACCTTGGCGCGGTCCAGTTCCTGTTGCAGCAGGCCGGCGGGGCCTGAGCCGGGCAGGTCGCCGACCAAGCGGTCCAGGGCGTCGAAGTCGTCGCTGCGAAGCGTGATGGCGGGCAGGGCGCCCTTGCGGGGGGTGGTCATGAGGAAAACTCTCTGAAAGGTCGGGCGACGTCAGGCGGCCGAGGGGCCGTCATCGTCGGGATGTTCTGGGTCGATGTGTTCTGGGTGGGCGTGTTCGGGGTCGGACGGCGCCTCGGGCGCGGTCGGCCTCCGAAAGGGAATGATGTCGGCGCCGCGCGGCGGTTCGCCGGGACGGTTGTCGTCCGTGGTGTCTGGGCGGCGTGTCATGCGCAAATCTACGCGAGCGGCCCCAGGCCGGCGCGGTCCTGCAAAATGAATGGGGGAAACAGGAGACTTAAAGCAACTTGGTCCCGTAACGGGCGCCCGGCGCAGGGCGCACGGCGGACCGCTACGGGTTAAAGGCCTTCGACGCGGCGTCCCGCGTGGGTGAGGCGTCGAGCCTGGCTGACGAAGCGTTCCATTGCCTTTAGAGGCTGGACCCAGGCGCGGTGAAAGTCAAACCGCGCTCTCTGGAGTCGATGTCGCATGACCTATCAATCCCTCGTGAAGCCGCCGCTCGTCATGGGCATCGTCAACGTCACGCCGGACAGCTTTTCCGACGGCGGGCGGCACGCCACGACCGAGGCCGCCCTGGCGCAGGCGCTGAGGTTGATCGACCAGGGCGCCGATGTGCTGGACATTGGGGGCGAAAGCACGCGGCCCGGCTCGGACCCGGTCGATGAAGCCGAGGAGATCGCCCGCGTCGCGCCGCTGATTACCGCTATCCGCGCGCGCTGGGGCGGGGGGATCAGCATCGACACCATGAAGCCCGGCGTCGCCCGCGCCGCCGTCGCCGCCGGCGCGACGATGTGGAACGACGTCACAGCTCTGAGCCATGCGCCCGACAGCCTGGCGACCGCCGCTGAACTGGGGTGCGAGGTGGTGCTGATGCATATGAAGGGCGCGCCCAAGACCATGCAGGACGATCCCCGCTATGACGATGTCGTGGCCGAGGTCGTCGCCCATCTGGCGGCGCGAGCCGAGGCGGCCACGGCGGCGGGCGTAGCGCGCGAGAAGATCTGGCTGGACCCCGGCATCGGTTTCGCCAAGACGACGACGCATAATCTGACGCTGACGGCGCGACTGGGCGCCTTGGTCGATCTGGGCTTTCCGGTTCTGTACGCCGCTAGCCGCAAGCGTCTCATACAGGGCGTGGACGCTGCGGCGATGGAGGCGGACGACCGTCTGGGCGGCTCCTTGGCCCTGGTGCTTGAGGGCGCGCGGCGCGGCGCCCGCATGGTGCGGGTCCACGACGTGCGCGAGACGGTCCAGGCGTTGAAGCTTCAGGCGGCGGTGGCGGGGGCTGGCTGAGGCTCAACCCTTCCAGTCGGGCAGAACCTGATCGGGGAAGCGATCGACGATGAAGGTCGGCTCGATCGCTCGCTCCAACCAGAGTTTGGCGCCGGCCAGAACCAGGGTGAAGCCTTCCATGGCGTCCAGCGTAGCCTTCACCCCCTCATCCGTGGCGGGGAAGCCGCGATTGAAGATCTCGACCCAGGTCGCCTTGTCGCGCGCTTCGAAGCGCCATTCGACCTCGGTCGGCTGATCGTCCAGGTTCCAGTCGATGAGAATTCGCCGGTTAACCTGAACGTCCTTGACCAGAACACGGGTCGAAACGCCGTACATCCCCCAGGTCCACGTCACGGTCGCCCCCGGCGACAGGCGGCGATCGCCATGGGTGAACCAGAACCACGACGTCACCCCCGGTTCTGTAAAGGCTTGATAAACCTCATCGACGGGGCGTCGGATCAGTATTCCGGTTTGGACCACAGGCGTTTGCAAATCCCAATCTCCCAAGGGAATCGAGGCGGCAACGCTTATCGTCGCAGAATTGTTTCTGCGGCGGGAATAAAAGAATGCAAACTTCAATATAACAGAAAGTGTCGAACGGTGAAATCATGAATGCAAAATTCATGACCAATGTTCTCAATTGTTTGTTTTGATATCATCGGTCTATTTTGGCGTTGGTTGAGTTCTGCTTTGGATTTTCAGCAGGAAGAAGGCCGCCGAGTGATCGGGCTGGAAGCCCTTGTCTGAAGATGCGTCATCCGCCATTCAGCCGTCATGTCTTGGCTTCTGTCTCTTAATCCCTGGCTGGTTCTCGTGGTGGCGGGGCTGTTCGAAGTGGGCTGGGCGTCCGGCGTCAAATACGTCGGCGTGCAGCGGCCGCTGATCTCGCTGGGCGTGGCCGTAGCCTTGGCCGCCAGCATGGTCGGGCTGTGGGCGGCGACGCAACGCCTGCCGGTCGGCACGGCCTATGCTGTGTGGACGGGCATCGGCGCCGTGGGCGCGGCGGTGGTCGGCGTGGCCGTCTATGGCGAGCCGGCGACGGCGGTGCGGGCGGTCTGCATCCTGCTGATCGTCGCGGGCATCGTCGGGCTGAAACTGTTCTCGGGCGTGACGGCATGAGCGAAGTCCCTCAAGCCGCTTCCGAGGCGCCGAAAAGAGGCCGGGTGCTCATCCTGGCCGGTTCCGACTCCGGCGGCGGGGCGGGCATCCAGGCCGACATCAAGGCCGTGACCGTGCTGGGCGGGTTCGCCGCCACGGCGATCACCGCCATCACCATCCAGAACACCCTGGGCGTTCACGGCGTCCACGCCGTGCCGCTGGACGTGATCGAGGCTCAGGCCAAGGTGGTGCTGGACGACATCGGCGCGGACGCCCTGAAGACCGGCATGCTGGGCTCGGTTGAGGTGGTGGAGCGGGTCGCCGGCCTGATCGACTATGCGGCGGGGGTTCCGGCCGTGGTTGATCCCGTCATGATCGCCAAGGGCGGTTCGCCCCTGCTGGAAGACCGCGCCGTCGAGGCCGTGCGCCGCCTGATGGTCCCGCGCGCGGCCCTGCTGACGCCCAATGCGCCGGAGGCCGAGGCCCTGACCGGGCTGACGGTCGCCGATCTGGACG
>NZ_DAMCNG010000174.1:0-5714 GCF_032107865.1 Brevundimonas sp. | reverse complement strand
GGCGTCGGAGAAGACCTGACCCTTGCTCTGACCGAACAGGCCGCGCAGCACGCCGTCGCCGACCTGGGCCTGCGACTCACGGCTCTGCTGCACGCCGGTGCGGACGGTCAGCGGGGCGCCGGCTTCGGCGGCCACCTTGGCGATGTCTTCGCCGGCACGAACGCGGCCGGCCAGTTGCTCGGCCTTGGCCGACAGCAGGCGGGCGTTCTCACGCAGGGTCCACTGCTGGCCCAGCGGGGCGCGGACTTCTTCCAGCGTCGGCAGGGCCGACGGGCGGATGTCGTCCAGACGGACGGCGAAATACTGGCCGTCGCCGGCGTCGATCACGTCGCTCTCGCCGCCCTTGGTCAGGGTGTAGGCGCTTTCCAGAACCTGGCGCGGGGCGTTCATCGGCTGGCCGTCCGGCAGCTGACCCTGCTGGGTGAAGGGCGGCAGCTGGATGACGCGGGCCTTGGCGGCCGTGGCGGCGCCGGCCAGGTTCTTGCCTTCCTGGCGCGCCTTTTCGAACTGTTCGACCTTGGCGTAGGTGGCGGCCTTGACGGCTTCAGCTTGAAGTTCCTGAACCAGGGCGGGGCGGGCGCTTTCCAGCGTCACGGCCTGCCCGGCCTGAATGGCGGCCAGCTTGGCGACAGTGAAGCCCAGACGGCCTTGGATCGGCGCCGAAACCTGATCGACGGCCAGGCCGAACACGGCGGCGCCGACGGCGGGGTCGCCCACGGCGGCCTGCGGCGTGCCCTTGTAGTCGCCCAGCTGGATGTTGTTGGCCTTGGCGACCTCGGCTGGGTTCTTGCCGGCGCGCAGGTCGGCGGCGATCTTGTCGGCGGCTTCCTTGGTCGGAACGGTCAGGGTGACGAAGGTGCGCTTCTCCGGATCGGCCAGGGCGGCCTTGCGGAACTCATAACGCTCGTTGATCTGCTCTTCGGTGATGGTCGGGCGCGCGTCGCTCGGGCCCGGGGTGAACAGCACCAGGGAGATCATGCGGAACTCGGGGCTGCGCAGGCGCGCCTCGTTTTCCTTCATGAAGGCGGTCAGTTGAGCGTCGGTCGGGGCGCCCGCGCGGCCGGCCATGTCCTGAGTGACCGAGAACCAGCGGCCGTCACGGGTTTCCAGCGCCTGGCCCGCCAGCAGAGCGGCGTAGACGCGCGGCGCTTGCAGGCCGGCGAAGACGGCCGAGCCGACGTGGGCGGTCACGTATTGGTCGCGCAGATCCTGCTCGAGCATTTCCGAGGTCAGGTTCTGTTGAGCCAGAGCCTGGGTGTAAAGATCCTGATCGAACTGGCCGGTGATCTGGTTGAAGAAGGCCGGAATCTTGCGGATTTCCGCCAGCACCAGCTCCTTGCCGGGGCGGATGCCGTTCTTCCAGGCCCACGACAGGAAGCCCAGGCGCTGGGTCTGGCTGTCGAGATACTGCTGGTGCAGGTTCTCTTTGACCATGTCGTCGTAGCTGACGGGACGGCCGGCCTGCTCCTGCAGATTGGCGCGCACGCGCTCGAAATCGGCGCGGAACTGGTTGGAATCGACGCTGCGGTCGCCGGCGCTGATGATGTGACGCGGCCCCAGGCTGGCGAAGATGTCGGACTGGGCCCCGACGATCAGGAAGCTGAGGATGATCAGGGCGAACAGGCCCCCAGCCCACTTGGACTTGGCGAAGTTGCGGAAGTGCGTGATCATCTAAGAAGAACCTGACGAGGGCCGGCGTCGAAAGGGCGCCAAGGGTCGCGTATAGGGGGTGCAGGGCCGCCGCCGCAAGTGAGGCTTGACGACATCTTGGCTTCCGCCGCCGTCGCCACTAGACAGGCCGCATGAAACAATCTGTGAAGCTGGTCGCCGGCAACTGGAAAATGAACGGCCTGGGCGCGAGCCTGGCCGAGGCTGAAACCCTCGAGAAGGCGCTGAAGGAACAGGCTGCGGCCTGTCGCGTGGCCCTGTGCCCGCCCGCCACCTTGATCAACCGGATGGCGCAGGCCCTGAAGGGCGGCGTCGTCGAGATCGGCGGGCAGGACTGCCACGCTGAAACCTCGGGCGCCTACACCGGATCGGTCTCGGCCGAGATGGTCCGTGATGCGGGCGCCGGTCTGGTGATTCTCGGCCACTCGGAACGCCGCGCCGGATTCGGCGAGACGGACGCCGACGTCGCCGCCAAGGTCGAGGCTGCCCTGGCCGCCGGTCTGGAGCCGATCATCTGCATCGGCGAGACGCTTCAGCAGCGCGAAGCCGGGCAGGCGGTCGAGGTCGTCAGCCGTCAGGTCGCCGGTTCGCTGCCGGTCTCGCTGACGGGCAAGGCGTTCGCCGTGGCCTATGAGCCGGTCTGGGCCATCGGCACCGGCCTGACGCCGACGCTGGAGCAGATCGAGGAAGTCCACGTCGCCGTGCGCGCGGCAATGGTCGCCAAGCTGGGCGAGGGCGGCCGCGACGCTTCGATCCTGTACGGCGGCTCGGTCAAGCCGTCGAACGCGGCTGAGATTTTGGCTGTGGCCGAGGTCGGCGGCGCCCTGGTCGGCGGCGCCTCGCTGAAGGCCGAAGATTTCCTGGGCATCATCCGCGCGGTTTGATCGCGCGCCTGAGCGTTTGCCCGAGACCTCCATCAATGTTAGAGGCGGCCGCTTGATCGGCGCGCTTCTGCGCCCACATGAATGACGCCATGCTCCAGACCATTCTGCTCGTCGCGATGATCATCATCTCGGTCGCCTTGTCGGCCGTGATCCTGCTGCAACGTTCCGAGGGCGGCGCCCTGGGCATGGGCGGCGGTCCTTCGGGCTTCATGACGGCGCGCGGGGCAGGCAATCTGCTGACCCGCACCACGTCGATCCTGGCGATCGCCTTCTTCATCTGCGCGATCAGTCTGACGATCGCGGGCAACTATGCGCGCGGTTCGCGTTCGGTGATCGACGCCGACGCCGTCGGCTCCATCGCCGTGGACCAGCCTCAACAGACGGCTCCGGCTACGCCTGAAGCCGCACCGGCGACGCCGGCCGCACCGGTCGCCCCGTCGCTGGACGATCTGGAAGCCAGCCTGCCGGCCGGCCAGGGCGCGCCCGCCCAATAAGGGCGTCGCCGCCATCGAGTTTGGGGAAGCGCGCCGCAAGGCGCGCTTTCTTCTTTTGATCAACAGTTGGATTTTTCCTGAGCCTCTCCGCGCAGGACGAATCATGGAGTAAGGTGTCCGCCCATGGCTCGCTATGTGTTCATCACCGGCGGCGTGGTTTCCTCTCTTGGAAAAGGCCTCGCCTCCGCCGCTCTCGGCGCTCTTCTGCAGGCGCGTGGCTACAAGGTCCGCCTGCGAAAGCTGGACCCCTATCTCAACGTCGATCCGGGCACGATGAGCCCCTATCAGCACGGCGAGGTCTTCGTGACCGACGACGGCGCCGAGACGGACCTCGACCTGGGCCACTACGAACGCTTCACCGGCGTCTCGGCGGCCAAGTCGGACAACATCACGACCGGCCGCATCTATCAGACGATCATCGAGAAGGAGCGTCGCGGCGACTATCTGGGCGCGACCGTTCAGGTGATTCCGCACGTCACCGACCAGATCAAGCAGTTCTGCCTGAACCCGGCCAAGACGGACGGCGGCGAGGATGTGGACTTCGTCCTGGTCGAGATCGGCGGCACGGTCGGCGACATCGAGGGCCTGCCCTTCTTCGAGGCGATCCGTCAGCTGGGCCAGGATCTGCCGCGCGGGCAGTCGTGCTTCGTCCACCTGACCCTGCTGCCCTTCATCAAGACCGCCGGCGAGATGAAGACCAAGCCGACGCAGCACTCGGTCAAGGAGCTGCGCTCCATCGGCATCCAGCCCGACATCCTGCTGTGCCGTTCCGAAGCCCCGATCCCGGCCGACGAAAAGCGCAAGATCGCCCAGTTCTGCAACGTCCGCCCGGACAGCGTCATTCAGGCGATGGACTCGGCTGATATCTACGCCGTGCCGCTGGACTATCATCGCGAGGGCCTGGACACGCAGGTGCTGGCCCACTTCGGCATGACCGACGCGCCCGAGCCGGAGCTGTCCGGCTGGAACGAGATCGTGCGCCGCCGCCTGCACCCGGACGGCGAGGTCAACATCGCCGTGGTCGGCAAATACACCGTCCTGAAGGACGCCTATAAGTCGCTGATCGAGGCCCTGCAGCACGGCGGCGTGGCCAACAACGCCAAGGTCAACATCGACTGGGTCGAGGCCGACACCTTCGCCGGCGACCCGCAGGCCTGCGCCGAACGTCTGGAAGGCGCCCACGCCATCCTGGTCCCAGGCGGCTTCGGCGAACGCGGGGCCGAAGGCAAGATCGAGGCGGCGCGCTACGCCCGCGAGCGCAAGATCCCGTACTTCGGCATCTGCTTCGGCATGCAGATGGCGGTGATCGAGGCGGCGCGGAACCTGGCGGGCTATCCCAAGGCGACCTCGACCGAGTTCGGCCCGGCGGAAGAGCCTGTCGTCGGTCTGATGACCGAATGGGTCCAGGGCAATGAGCGCGTGAAACGCGAGCAGGGCGGCGATCTGGGCGGCACCATGCGTCTGGGCGCCTACGCCTCGACCCTGGCGCCCGGCTCCAAGATCGCCGAGATCTACGGCCAGACCGACATCAACGAGCGCCACCGTCACCGCTATGAGGTGAACATCAACTACCGCGACGCGGTGGAAGAGAAGGGCGGCCTGTTTTTCGCCGGTCTGTCGCCGGACGGCGTGCTGCCCGAGACGGTTGAGCGCAAGGACCATCCCTGGTTCATCGGCGTGCAATATCACCCCGAATACCGCAGCCGCCCGTTCGCTCCGCACCCGCTGTTCGCCAGCTTCGTCGAGGCGGCCCTGGTGCAGAGCCGCCTGGTCTGATCACGAACGGTTGTTGCGATTTTCGCCGAACCGTGTGTCATCATGCTGTTAACCTTTCGGGTTGACGCAGATGGCAGGCGACATTCTCTATTTCTTGCACCGGCACTTTCGGACGGTGTTTCTGATCGGCGCGACGGTCGGCGTGATGGCGCTTGGCCTGATCGTTCGCGGCGTTTTGGGGCTGCTGTTCAGCGTATCGACCGGCGGCGGCGTCGGTTAAGCGTGTTCCTGAGCCTAGCTTGCCTTAGGCGGCGGTCATTTGACGCGCAGATGCGGAAGCTCGACGGACGACAAGCCTGACAGCATCGACTATCCCTGATCCGGTCGCCGAGCGGTCGGCAGGGAGTTCAGCGTGATCGAGTTTCAGGCGCACGTCGTTGACGAGGTCGTGGTGACGGCGGCGCGGTTGCCGCCTGCGGCGGGCGAGGCGGCCTTCTCGGTCATTCGGTTGGACGAAGCGGCGATGGCGCGCGCGGATCGGCTGGACGAGGCTCTGAGCGCTGTTCCGGCCGTGTCCCTGTTCCGGCGCACCTCCAGCCTGGCGGCCAATCCGACGACGCAAGGGATATCCTTGCGCGCCATCGCGCCGTCGGGCGCGGGGCGGACCCTGGTGACGCTGGACGGCGTGCCCCTGAACGACCCGTTCGGCGGTTGGGTGATCTGGTCGCAGACGCCGACGGAGAGCCTGGAGAACCTCGACATTGTGCGCGGCGCTGGCGCCGGCCCCTATGGCGCAGGCGCCCTGACAGGCGTGATCCAACTGCGCGAGCGCGAACGCGGCGGCGTGCTGTCCGCCTCGGTTTCGGAGCGCGGCGGCGCGCGGTTGGCGGGATCGGGCGGGTTCGATATCGGGCGAGCGCGGCTGACGGCCTCGACCCTGTATGAGAGAAGC
>NZ_DAMCNG010000173.1:0-5734 GCF_032107865.1 Brevundimonas sp. | reverse complement strand
AGGGCTCCAGCCGCCCGCCGCGCCTGCTGGCCGTACGCTATCGCGGCCAGGGCGCCGCGAGCGACGGCCCCGTCGCCCTGCTGGGCAAGGGCATCACCTTCGATTCCGGCGGAATCTCGCTGAAGCCGGGCGCCAACATGGGCAATATGAAGATGGACATGTCCGGCGCCGCCAGCGTGGTCGGCGCGGTCCTGGCCCTGGCCAAATCCGGCGCGCCGGTGGACGTGGTCGCCGTCGCCGCCCTGGCCGAGAACATGCCCGACGGGAACGCGATCCGTCCCGCCGATGTGCTGACCGCCATGAACGGCAAGACCATTGAGATCATCTCGACCGACGCCGAAGGCCGCCTGGTGCTGGCCGACGCCGTGGTCTGGGCCGACACGACGCTGAACCCCGCCGCCATCGTCGACGTGGCCACCCTGACCGGCTCGGTCGGCGGCGCCCTGGGCAATGACTATGCGGGCCTGTTCAGCCGTCACGACGTCCTGGCCGACCAGCTGAAGACCGCCGGCGACGCCACGGGCGAAACCCTGTGGCGCCTGCCGCTGCATCCCAACTATGTGCGGGCGACCTCTTCGGCCATCGCCGACATCAAGAACTCGGGCGACGGCGGCGCGGGCGCGGGCACCGGCGCCCACTTCATCGGCTATTTCGCGCGACCCGAGACGCCCTGGGCGCATCTGGACATCGCCAACATGGCCTTCGGCGCCGCCAATGACGTCAAGCCAGCCGGGTCGGCCGGCTACAGCGTCCGCCTGCTGGAGCGGTTCGTGCGCGACTTCCAGCCGGTGGCGAAGGAGAAGGGCGCGGGCGGCTACTGAAGCCGCCCCCTCTCAACCTTCCTTGATGGCGACGATCTCGACCGACTGGCCCGCGACCGTCGCCTCATCCCCCTCGCGTTTGCCCATCAGGGCGCGGGCCAAGGGCGAGACGTGGCTGACGCTGCCCTGGGTCGGGTCGGCCTCGTCCTCGCCGACGATGCGCCAGGACTGGGTGCGGCCGTCTTCGCGCTCGATCGTCACCGTGTCGCCGAAACGCACCTTGCCGTCGGGCGGCGCCTCGACCAGCTGGGCCGTGCCCCGACGCGCCGACCAATAGCGCAGATCGCGCGTCGCCCGCGCCATGGCGGTGCGGTCGGCCTCGATCGAACCCGCCGCCTGAGCCGCCGTATAGGCCGCGCGCGCAGCCGCCAGCTCGGCCTCGATCTGGGCCAAACCCTGCGGCGTGACGAGGTTGGGATGGGGCGAGATCGGCCGGTCCGGCAGGTCCGCTGCCGTGGCTTCCAGATCTTCTTCCCGTGTAAAGGCGACGCTCATGTCCGCCAGCATAGGCCGCAGCGGTCATTCCGGCTAGGAAGGCGTCGATGACCTCCGCCCCCACAACAGTCGCCGTAATCGGCGCCGGTCCCGCTGGACTTATGGCCGCCGAACGTCTGGCTCAGGCAGGCCTGCGCGTCGTGGTGCATGAGCGGATGCCTTCGGTCGCGCGCAAATTCCTGATGGCCGGGCGCGGCGGGCTGAACCTGACCCATTCGGAGCCGCTAGAGCCATTCCTGAACCGCTATGACGCCGCCGCGCAGGCGCGCATCAAGGGCTGGCTGGACGCCTTTTCGCCCGCCGACCTGATCGACTGGGTCGATGGGCTGGGCCAGCCAACCTTCGTCGGTTCGTCCGGCCGGGTGTTCCCGAAAGCGATGAAGGCCTCGCCCCTGTTGCGCGCCTGGCTGGCGCGACTGGAGGGTCTAGGCGTCGAGGTCCGCACCCGCTCGCGCTGGACCGGCTGGCGAGGCGAGGCCCTAATCTTCGACACGCCTGAGGGCGAGCAAACCGAGCGGCCGGACGCCATCCTTCTGGCTTTAGGCGGCGCCAGCTGGGCCAAACTGGGGTCGGACGCCGCATGGGTTCCGGCGCTGGAACAGGCCGGCGCCGCCGTCGCCCCCTTCCGACCCGCCAATGTCGGCTTTGATATCGCGTGGTCGCCGCTGTTCCGCGAGCGCTTCGCTGGAACGCCGCTGAAAGGCGTCGCCCTGACGCATGACGGGCGCACCGTGCGCGGCGAGGCCATGATCGCCGCCTATGGGATCGAGGGCGGCGGCGTCTACGCCCTGTCCGCCGGGCTGCGCGAGGCGGTGGCGCGTGACGGGTCGACCGTGCTGACGCTCGACCTGCGGCCAGATCTCGACGCTATAGCTCTGACGCAACGCCTGTCGAAACCGCGCGGCAAGGACAGCCTGTCGAACTGGTTGCGCAAGGCCGCCCGACTGGACGCCGCCGCTGTCGCCCTGTTGCGCGAAGGCAAGCTCCTGCCCGCAGACCCCGCCGAACTGGCCGCCCGGATCAAGGGCGCCGCCCTGACCTTGACCGGGGTGCAGGGTCTAAGCCGCGCCATTTCCTCGGCCGGGGGCGTGACGCTGGACGCCGTGGACGAACGGCTGATGCTGAAGGCGCGACCCGGCGTCTTTGCCGCGGGCGAGATGCTGGACTGGGAGGCGCCGACCGGCGGCTATCTGCTTCAGGCGTCCTTCGCCTCGGGCGTCGTGGCGGCGGACGGCGTGCGCGCCTGGCTGGCGGCGCGCTGAGGCCTTTCGGGGTCGACAGCGGCGGTCTCAGGGGGCAGCGTGGCGCAAACATTTCAGATGTCGAGCCTGTCCATGTCCCTGCCCCGTTCCGCCGCCGTCGGCCTGATCGCCGCCCTGATGTGTTCGACCTCCGTCCTGGCACAGAGCGCGCCCGGCCAGGTCGATCCGGCCCGGCTGAACGAAGCGACCCGTGTGCTGGCGTCCGATGAGTTCGAAGGTCGTGCGCCCGTCACGCCCGGCGAAGACCGCACCATCGCCTGGCTGTCGCAGCAGTTTCAGGCGCTGGGCCTGGAGCCCGGCGGCCCGAACGGATCGTGGGTGCAGGTGGCCCAGGTCAGCCGCACCAGTCAGGACGGACCCGCCGCCATCAGCGTCTCCTCCAACGGCCGCACCACCGAACTGCAGCGGGCCAAGGACGTCATCGTCTCGTCCGACCGGCCGGTGGAGCGCATCACCCTGACCGATGCGCCGCTGGTCTTCGTCGGTTATGGCGTCGATGCGCCCGAGCGTGGCTGGGACGACTACAAAGGCGTCGACCTGACCGGCAAGATCATGCTGGTGCTGGTCAACGACCCCGACTTCGGCGCGCCCGAAGGCCATCCGGTCGCGGGCAAGTTCGACGGTCAGGCCATGACCTTCTATGGCCGCTGGACCTATAAGTTCCAGGTGGCGGCGGCGCACGGCGCGGCGGGCGTGCTGGTCATCCACGACACGCCGGGCGCGGGTTATCCCTGGTCGACGCTGGAGAATTCCTCGACCGCGCCCAAGTTCGACATCGTCCGCGCCGACCCGAACAAGGAGCGCGTCGCGGCGCAGGGCTGGATTCAGGGCGCTGTGGCCGAACAGTTGTTCCGGGACGCCGGGCTGGACTTCGCCGCCCTGAAGGACCAGGCGCGCACCCCCGACTTCCGCCCCGTGGCGCTGGACGGCGTCAGCATGTCCATCGACTTCGGCCAGAAGGCCGACCGGGTCGAGACCCGCAACGTCATCGGCCGCCTGCCCGGCGCGAAATACCCGAACGAGACGGTGATGTTCGGCGCCCACTGGGACGCCTATGGCCGCGCCACGCCCAAGAACGGCGACGACATCTATAACGGCGCCGTGGACAACGCGACGGGCGTCGCGGGCGTCATGGAGATCGCCCGCCTGTTCGCCGAGGGGCCGCGCCCCGAACGCTCGACCGTCTTCATCAGCTGGGCGGCCGAGGAAACCGGTCTGCTGGGCGCCGAATACTATGCCGCCAATCCGGTCTGGCCGCTGGAGACGACGGTCGCCAACATCAATATGGACAGCCTGCTGCCGGGGACCGAGATCGACCCGAACATCGTCGTCATCGGCGCGGGCAAGAACGATCTGGACGACCGGCTGGCGGTGCTGGCCGCGCGCGAAGGTCGCCGCCTGATCCCCGATCCGGCGCCGCACGCGGGGGCCTTCTATCGCTCGGACCACTTCCCGCTGGCGAGGAAGGGCGTGCCCGCCCTGTTCGCCGCAGCGGGCTTCACCGGCCATAATGAAGCCAGCCGCGATTACGTCGCCAACCGCTACCATCAGCCCACGGACGAATGGACGCCGCAGTGGAAGATGGACGCCGCCGCCGCCGATGTTCAACTGCTGTATGAAGTCGGCCGCGACCTGGCCAATTCGCGCGACTGGCCCGCATGGAAGCCGGGCGACGAGTTCGAGGGCGCGCGCAACGCCTCGGCGTCGGCGCGCCAGTAATCGGCCGCAAGTGACCTGAAGCCGACAAAGCGTTAGAGCCGTCTCATGACCAGCCTCCCCGAACTCCACGGCGTCTGTCCGCCGCGCTTCAACGCGGTGAAGGACGCCTTCGCCGCCAACTTCACCGATGCGCCCGAGGGGCTGAACGAACTGGCCGCGCGTTTTTCCGTGACCATCGACGGCGAAGTGGTGGCGGACCTGTGGGCTGGCTCGGTCGATCTGGCCGGGACAAAGCCGTTCGCCGAAGACACGCTGGTCCCGGTCTTCTCCACCGGCAAGGCGGTGATGGCCCTGATGATCGCGCGCTGCGTGGACAAGGGGCTTCTGTCCTATGAGGACCGGGTCGCCGACCACTGGCCCGCCTTCGGCGCGGCGGGCAAGGACCAGCTGACCGTCGGCCAGTTGATGAGCCACCAGTCCGGCCTGCCGGGCTTTTCCGACGGCGTCGAACCGGCCATCTGGTTCGACCGTCAGGCGGTGCTGGACAAGCTGGCGGCCCAGACGCCGCTGTGGGCGCCGGGCACGGCGTCCGGATACCACCCCATCACCATCGGCTATCTGGCAGGCGAACTGTTCCGCATCGTCGACGGGCGGACGATGGGGACGGCCCTGCGCGAAGACTTCGCCCAGCCGTTCGATCTGGACCTGTGGATCGGCCTGCCCGAGGCCGAACACGACCGCGTCGCCCAGCTGCGCAAGCCCGCCGCCGCGCCGGACCTCGGCCCTGTCGACGCCATCAAGAAGGCCGCATTCCTGGATCGCGGCTCGGCGCCCGGCGGACGCGGCTCGACCGAGTGGCGCATGGCGGAGATTCCATCCGCCAACCTGCATGGCACGGCCAAGGATCTGGCGCGGATGATGTCCATCGTCGCCACAGGCGGCGCGCTGGATCACTTGACCGTGCTGTCGGAAGAGACCCTGGCCCAGACCACGCGCGAGCGCATCCACGGACCGGACAGGGTGCTGCCCTTCGACATGAGCTGGGCGGCGGGCTTCACCCGCAATCAGGGCCTGAACATCTTCGGCCCCAACCCGACAACGGTCGGCCACACAGGCTGGGGCGGGTCGATGGCGTTTGCGGATCAGGCGGCGGGCGTCTCGGCCGCCTATGTCATGACGCGCCAATCGCCCCACCTGCTCGGCGACCCGCGCGCGCTGCGCTTGGTTGAGGCGCTCTACACGGCCTTGTAAGGCGGCGTCTTAGGCTTCCGGCCCCCAGGCCAGCTGGTCGTGGACGATCAGCCAGCCGTCGACCGTGCGGCGCAGGATGCGGGTGAACAGACCGCGATGGGTCTTGCCGTCGCGCGTCATCACCGCCCGGCCCGAGACCACCGCCGTGTTGACGTCGAACTGCATGGTCTCGAACCACTCATAGGACAGCGCCCCCAGACCGCCCGGCGCCGCCGCGCGGGCGTCCAGGGCGGCGCGCACGCTGTC
>NZ_DAMCNG010000172.1:403-5738 GCF_032107865.1 Brevundimonas sp. | reverse complement strand
AGATCGGGCGCGCCCTGGCGGCCTATGGACTGGTGCAGGCGGGTGTCTTCGTGGCCGTCTTCCTGCTGTCGCTGATCCCGGCGGTGCGCAGGCTTCTGACGCCTGCCGCCCTGCGCCGCACGCGCGTTCGTCGCGCCGCCATGCAGCAGTTCCTGGCCCACGGCCTGCACGTCACAGAGGCGCGCACGGGCGTCCTCATCTTCGCCGCCCTGGCCGATCATCAGGTCGAGGTGGTGGCGGACGAAGGCATCCATTCCTGCGTCAGTCCCGAGGTCTGGGCCGACGCCGTCGCCGCCCTGACCGGCGCCCTGCGGCGCGACCAGCCGGTCGAGGGCTTCGAAAAGGCCATCGCCCTGTGCGGTCAGGTTCTGGCGGAACGCTTTGCCCCCAAGCCCGCTGATGAAAACGAGATCCCCGACAAACTGGTTGTCATCTAGTCCGGCTATCAGGGTGGTTATCGGGGCCTCGCGACCGCCGCATTGAGGCGCGACAGTCGCTGGGATCGCGGGCAAGGAATTCATGCCGAGACTTCTGACCTACAACGTCCACCGCTGCGTCGGCGTCGATCGCAAGCTGGACGTGAACCGCATCGCTGACGTCATCGCCGAGTACGAGCCGGATGTCGTCTGCCTGCAGGAGCTGGACGTCGGCCGCGCGCGCACCGGCTGGGTCGACCAGGCCGACTCCATCGCCCAGCGCTTGGCCATGAGCGTGCAGTTCCATCCCGCCATGAAGGTCGAGGCCGAGCTTTACGGCGACGCCATCCTGACCCATCGACCCGAGCGGCTGGTGCGCGCCGCCGCCCTGCCCACCTTGCCCGGCCTCAAGGGGCTGGAGCCGCGCGGCGCCCTGTGGTCGGCGGTCGATTTCGACGGCGTGGTCGTCAACATCATGAACACCCACCTGGGGCTGGTGCCGCGCGAGCAGCGGCTTCAGGTCGCGGCCCTGGTCGGCCGGGACTGGCTGGGCGATCCGATGTGCGACGGGCCGACCATCCTGACCGGCGATTTCAACGCCACCTCCATCACCCGTCCCTATCAGGCCCTGACCCGGCGGCTGGACGACGCCCAGCGGCGGCTGGGGTTGAAGCCCTCGATCAAGACCTTCCCGTCCAGTTTCCCGGCCATCCGCATCGACCACTGCTTCGTCAGCCGCGAAATCCGCGTGACCGGCGCCCGTACGCCGTCATCGCCCCTGGCGCGAGCGGCCTCGGATCACCTGCCGCTGATCATCGACTTCGAGATCGATCAACCGGCGGCCTGACCGCCCTCTGACCTGGGTCGGGTGCGGTGCGAGCGATTCAGCCGCTTCCATGGCCGCCAGGCGTCGGTGGCTGATACCGGATCGCCGAACTGCCACTCGGCGAACATCCGCTCGACCCGCGTCGGTTCAGCCGCGCCCAGCGGCTTCATGCGCTCATGCCCAAAGGTCTGGATCGCCTGACCGACCGAACCCAGCAGGGTCTCAGCCTCGGCGAAGGCTTCGCCCGACACGCCGATGAAATGGCCTAGCGAGTGACGACGGAAACGTTGGATCACCTCGCGCTGCGCTTCCGTTTCAGCCTCGACCGAGACGTCGCATTCCGTATCCAGCCCCATCGAGCGATTGTTCAGATTGCTGGACCCGATCCTCAGCAGCTTGTCGTCGATGATGGTCATCTTGGCGTGGACGATGATCCGTTCGCCCTCGTCGGTCACAGGATAGAAGGCGGTGAAGCGATCATGGCGATCCGCCTGCTCCAGCCGATACAGAACCTCGGCCCTGGCCGTGTCCATCGTCATGCCGTCGAACCAGCTAGGGCTGCGCCCGGTCGAGACCAGCACCACCTCGGGTCCGTCCGGCTCAGCCAGACGTTCGGCCAGCGCCGCAGCCAGCAGGGGCGAGGTGAAATACTGGTTCTCCATATAGATCAGCGAGCGCGCGCGCCGGATGGCCTCCAGATGCAAGGCCTCGTTCTCGCGCACCTCGGGGCGACCACGCACCTGAGGTTCGGTGCGAGAGATTCCGACCTGAACCTCCGTCATCGACGGCGCCACCGCCTCCGGCCAGGAATCCGCGCACTGGGCCATGATCGGCGCGATCACCTCGCCGGTCGCCCGCCTCCAACGCTCGCGCGCCAGTTCGCCCAGAGCCTGCGCTGCCGGCCCGTCCATCACGCACATGACCTCATGCCGAGGCGCGGGAATGACGCCGGTCGGCTCGCACCGGCGCGGGTCGCCCGAGAAATGCTCTTCGGTGTCCCAGCGGTCGGTCGAGATGTCGCCGCCGCCGCAGAAGGCGATCTGGTTGTCGATCACCACCACCTTCTGATGGTGGCAGGCGCCCAGAATGCCCGGCCCATCCAGCCGGAACTCGACGATGCGACGGCGGAACCAACGCTGCGCCTTGTGTGGGTAAAAGCCTTGCGAGGCCGCGATCAGCAACGGCGAGCGCCAGATCAACAGGCGCACATCCAGGTCGGGCTTGTGACGCACCAGAGCCTTCAACTGATGACCGATCTCAGCCCGGCGGTCGGTCAGCGGCCCCTCGGGGTCGAGGCGCGTGCGCGGGTCGAACTGCCAGCCGAGAATCAGGATGGAGCGCTCGGCCTTGTGCAACGCCGACGCCAAGGCGTCGAAATAGGCCTTGTTCTCCATCAGGGGGGCGAACCGATGCGCCTTTGCGGACCGCCACACTCCGGTGGCTGTCTCCAGCAGGCTGCCCTCATAGAACTGGTCTGCTCGCATACCCCCAGCAATGGCTGATTCGCGTGACGGCCGGATGGGCCTCCTGATTTCACTCAGACGCCGATGAGGCCGGATCGTTCCATTTTCGCATCAGTCGGGTCAATGGCGCCGCTTCATCTGTTCGCCGCATTGTCGCCCGAAGATGTTTCTGGCATACTGCAATTATGCAAGCTCTGATCGAGATGCTGGCCGGCCTGATCGCCCTGCTCGCCGCAGCGGCGTTGTCGCAATTCGGTGTCGATATGAAAGCGCCGCAAAAGCCGGATCGCGAGATTCAACGGGTGCAGGATTGCGGCGACTCCAAGCCCGCAACCACGGTCCATGTGACCGCTCCGTCGTCCTGCTGATCCACAGATCACATTGATCCGCGTCGGCAAACGGCGATCTAATCCGCGCTCGAGCCTTTTCGCCTTACGATCCAGCCGTTAGGGTCCGTGCCTTGCGCCCTTCGCCGCCTTCGCTGGCGATCAGTGATCGAGACCGACGCCCATGAAATCCCGCCATCGGCCGCCGCTCAACCTGACCGACTCCGAACCCGCCTCCCCAGAGACGGAGCCCTCGGTCACGCCCGAAGCGATCGATGCCCTCGAAGAAGCGACGCTCGAAACCGACCTGGAACCGCAGCCTGACGCGCCGCAGCGCCCCATGTCCGAACGCCAGCGCCGCCGCCTGGCCGAACAACAGGCGCTGGCCGAGGAACGCGCAGCCGAGGCCGACAAGGCCGCACGCGCCCTGTCGCCCTTCGCCGAATCCGCCGACGCCCCGCCCGCCACCGTCACGCCCGCTTCACCCCCGGCCAAGACGTCCAGCAAGCGTAAAGGCAAGGCGGCGGCGCCCAACGGCGCAGCCAACGCCTATCTGATCGCAGGCCTGGCCTCCGCCCTGTGGGTCGGGGGCCTCGCATCCTGGTTCGCCTACGAACTGGGATCGGGAATGATGGAGCTCGACCCTCTGCGGCTGGCGGTCTACGTCCTGATCCTGCTGGCCCCGGTGGGCCTGTCCATCCTGCTGGCCCACGCCGTGCGCCAGGGCGCGGGCCTGGCCCAGGAGACCAAGCGGGCGCGGGAAATGGCCGACGCCCTGGTCGGGCCGACCGCCCTGGCCGCCAATCAGGCTGGGCAGGTGCTGAACACCCTGCGCGAAGACATTGATCGCGCCGCGCAATCGGCCGAACGCGCCCGCGACGATTTGGCGTCGCTGCGTGAGGCCCTGACCAAGGAATCCAACCTGCTGAACGAGGCCGCCGAACTGGCCGGCGGCACGGCGCGACGCCTTGCTGAACAACTGTCGCACGAGCGCGAGCAGATGGGTGTTCTCGGCGGCAAGCTGGAAGGCCAGGCATCGGCGGTTGTCGAGACGGTCGAACGTCAGTCGCGCATGGTGGCCGACGCCTCCGACCTGGCCCAGACCCAGTTACGCGAGGCCGAGGCCGCCCTGGCCGCCCGCGCCGCCGATCTGGCCGCCGCCGCCAACGAAGCCCAGGAAGCCGCCCGCGCCGCCTCCGACGATCTGGCCCGCCAGACCCTGCGGCTGGAGACGGCCGGCTCCGGCGTCGCCGAACAGATTCAATCCGTTGAGGAAGGCCTGGGCCAGCAACGCGCCGCCCTGGTCACGGCCGCCTATGCCCTGCGCACCGATCAGGAAGACTTCTCGGCCCAGATCGAGAGCCAGCGCGCCCAGCTTCTGGATCATCTGTCGCAGACCCGCACCGCCGCCGACGACATCAATCTGCGCGGCGACGAGGCCGCCGCCGCCATCAAGGCCCAGGTCGACGCCGTGGTCGATCAGTTCAAGGCCCTGGTCGAGATGTCCCAGCGCGAGGCTGACGGCTTCGACCACGCCACCAAGCTGTCGCTGGACCGCTTTGAAAGCCTGGCCGCCGAATCCCGCGACCTGTTGGTCGAAGAGACACGCCGCTCGCTGGAGGCGCTTCAGGCCACGGCCGATGAACAGCGCGTCGCCGCCCAGGCCGCGATCGAACAGGCTCAGATTCGCGCCGACCGCCTGGGCGAATCCCTGTTCGACGCCGCCCAGAAAGCTGATGAAGCCGCCGAGGCCCGGATCGACGGCGCCCGCCGCATCGTCGCCCAGACGGCCGACATGGTCGATCTGACCGGCCAGAAGCTGGTCGACAGCCTGCAGACCACTCTGGTTCAGGTCACCGACGCCCTAACCTCGGTCGAACAGGCCGTCGCCGAAATGGACCAACGCGCCGCCCGCCTGCCCGACGAGGCCCGCGCCCGCGTCGAAGCTGTGCGCCTCACCGTCGAAGAAGGCCTGAGCGCCCTGACCGCCGCCTCGCGCAAGGCGGCCGAGGACACCGAAGCCCTGGACGCCGGGTTCCAGGATCGCGTGCGTCGCAACTATGAAATGCTGACCGAGGCTGTGCGCCTAATGGGCGCCGTCTCCGGCGAGGGCGGCCAGCCGCGCCGTCGCCCGACCGTCCCCGCTCCGCGCGAAATCGAGCCGGCGCCCGAACCCAAGCGGCCAACTCCTGCGCCGGGTCTCGCGTCCGGCCTGGCCTCAGGTCTTGGCCTGCGGGGGCGTATGCGCCCTGAACACCCGGTCGAATCTGAGATTGAACCGATTCCTACGGCCCCGGCTCAGGC
>NZ_DAMCNG010000172.1:0-227 GCF_032107865.1 Brevundimonas sp. | reverse complement strand
CGCACCGAACCGACGCGGATCGGCGACGCCCTCAGCTGGCGCGATCTGGTCCAGCCGGAACCCGCGCCCGCCGAGCCTGCCGCTCCGCTGGAGCTGAACGCCGCCATCGGCACGCCCGAAGAGATCGACGCCCTGGCCGGGCGTGTCACCTCGGCCATCCGGCGCATGGGCGTGGATCCCAACGCCCTGTTGCCCCGCCCCCGTGTAGAGGAAGCCGCGCAGGCCTT
>NZ_DAMCNG010000171.1:0-5752 GCF_032107865.1 Brevundimonas sp. | reverse complement strand
GCCGGCGCCAGGGGCGCGAAGACGACGACGCCCGCCGCGGCGGCCGCCACGGTCGTCTGCAGTACGCGCTTCTTGGCGGTGGCCCCGGACATATCGCGCGCATGCTCGCGCGAAGGGCTTTAATCGCGGTTAACGGGGCTTAAATCGCGGAAAACAAAGCCCTGACCGCCAACCTTCCCACGGGGATAGGACAAAACACCCGCTTGCGTCAGGGCGCCCGAAGGCCGAAACCATCAGCCATCGTTCTTTTCAGGAACAGTCCCGTGTCCGACCCTGTCTATCCTCCGTTGAGCCCGCTCAAGACCGGCCTGCGCGCCCGCTGCCCCCGCTGCGGCGAGGGCCCGGTGTTCAAGGGCTATCTCAGCCTGCGCGAGTCCTGCCCGGAGTGCGGTCTGGATTACAGCTTCGCCGATCCGGCGGACGGCCCGGCCTTCTTCGTCATGTGCGCGGTCGGCGTCGTCGGCATGATCGCCTTCATGATCTTCGAGTTCACCGTGCACCCGCCGATCTGGGTCCACTTCGTCGTGACCTTCCCGATTCTGGCGGCCATGTGCCTGTGGGTGCTGCGGCCCTTCAAGGGCTGGATGGTAGCCGAGCAGTATTTCCACAAGGCCGAGGAAGCCACCTTCGTCAGCGTCGGCAAGCACGGCGAAGGCTACGGCTGGCGCGGTCAGGCCGAACGCGCCGCCAAGGCCGCCGCCCGCGACAAGGACTGAGCGGCGGCCTCTTTCTAGGCAGTCGGATCAGTCGGCCCGGAAGACCTGACCGCCCTTCATCACGAAGCGCACGCGCTCCAGTTCGGTGACGTCCGTCAGCGGATCGCCTCTGACGGCGACCAGATCGGCGGGCATGCCCGGCGCCAGACGGCCGGCTTCGTTCTGGATGCGCAGGTGTTCGGCCGCGCCGGTGGTCGCGGACTGGATCGCCTCAAGCGGCGTCAGACCCGCGCGGACCAGCAGGGCGAACTCTCGCGCATTGTCGCCGTGCGCCGAAACGCCCGAGTCGGTGCCGAAGGCGATCTTGACCCCGCCGCGATGGGCGCGCGCCGCCATGTCCAGCATCTTGGGACCGGCTTCCAGCGCCTTGGCCGTCTGGGCCGGGGTGAAGAAGTTGTCTGGGCTGGAGGCGACGCGGGCCACGAAGTCGCCCGCCATCAGCGTCGGCACCAGCCAGGCGTT
The DNA here is from genome assembly GCF_032107865.1 of Brevundimonas sp. GTDB lineage: Bacteria > Pseudomonadota > Alphaproteobacteria > Caulobacterales > Caulobacteraceae > Brevundimonas. The sequence goes on along the minus strand of NZ_DAMCNG010000171.1, from coordinate 4,574 downwards.
ATTCGCCTTGAACATCCGCATGGACTCGTCATCCAGATAGGTGCCGTGCTCGATCGAGTCGCCGCCCGCCTTCAGGAAGGCGTTGATGCCGTCGCCGCCGTGGGCGTGGGCGGTGACCTGACGGCCCATGCGGTGGGCCACCTCGACGATCGACGCCAGCTCATCCTCCGTGAACTGCTGCGCCAGTCCGGCCGCCGTGTTGGACAGCACGCCGCCGGTAGCGGTGATCTTGATGATGTCGGCGCCGGAGCGGACCTGCATGCGTACGGCGCGGCGGCAGTCTTCCGGTCCCGAGCAGATGCTCTCGGGCGACAGGAGGTGCAGGATATCGTCCCGATAGCCGTTGACGTCGCCATGCCCGCCATGAACGGACACGGCCGAGCCGGACGCGATGATGCGGGGGCCCGGCACGTCGCCGAGTCGGATGGCGTCGCGCAAGGCGAAGATGGCTTCGTTCGTCGCCCCCAGGTCGGCCACCGTGGTGAAGCCCGCATTGAGCGTGCGCCGCGCATACCGCGCGCCGACCATGGCCTGGGCCGCGTTGGACTGCGTCAGCCCATCGAGGCGTGAATTCGGATTGGATTCGAAGGTCAGGTGGACGTGGCTGTCGATCAGGCCAGGCAGGACGAAGGCCGAACGCAGATCGACGACGTTCCCCTCGCCGACGAAGCCGTCGCGGATCTCGACGATCTGGTTCCCTCTGATCACGAGAGTTTTATCGCGCAGCACCCGGCCGCTGGCCGGATCGGCCAAAAGCCGCCCCACTTGAACGAACTTCGTCGGCTGTTCCGCCGAAACCGACGCCGGCGCCGGGGTTTGACGCGCTTCGGCGCCGGTCGCGGCCAGAACGGCCGCGGTCACAATCAGGGCAAGCTTTTTCATTTATCCCTCCCGTTACTGAGGCGGACAACATAACCGTTCCAATCTTTGCGCCAAGGCCAAGGTTGCCTTGCACGGACGGTTCATGAAACAAGCCGATACAGTTGTTTAACGTGCGAGGGGCGTCGCATGCGGCTTTCCAGACGTGGCTTGATCCTGGGCGGTTCGGCCCTGTTGGCGGGGTGTTCCTCCGCCGCCTCCACCACCAGCCTTCAGCTCGCCGGAGCCGTCGCGCCTACCCTTCCGACCCTGCCTGAGCGGGCGGCGGCGGCTCATGTCCAGGTCGCGGAGGCTGGGACAGCGATCGATCCCCACGGCGTCGTCCGCAAGGATCTGCTCGAACGCGCCCGCGCCGCCCTGGACGTGCACGGCCACAAGATCAGCCGGCGAGACCGGATGTATCTGGTCGATTTCCAGAAGTTCTCGGGTGAGGACCGCTTCTACGAAGTCGATCTGGAAGGCGGCTGGGTCACGGCCTATCGCACCAGCCACGGGCGCGGCTCGGACCCGGCGCATTCAGGCTATGCGCAGCAGTTCTCGAACCGCCCGGACAGCCATATGTCCTCCATCGGCGCCTACGCCACGGCGGGCGCCAGCTGGGGCAGCCAGCAGGGGCCGAACGTCCTGTTGGACGGGCTGGAGTATTCCAACAACCTGGCGCGCGAACGGGCCATCATCATCCACGGCGCCGACTACGCCGACCCGGCCTTCCTGGCGCGTCAGGGCAAGCTGGGCCGGTCCTACGGCTGCTTCTCGGTGTCCCACGCCGACCTGATCCCCCTGCGCGAGCGCATGGGCGAAGGCCGGCTGTTGTTCGCCATGACCTAAAGCACGGCGGAGCCGCTTAGCGCGGCTCCAGCGCTCGCCAGCCGATGTCGGTCCGGTGGAAACCGCCCGGCCAGTCAATCTTGGCGATCGCCTCATAGGCGCGCTCGCGCGCCTGGGCCACGTCGTCGCCATAGGCGCAGACGTTCAGCACCCGACCGCCCGCCGCCGCCAGGGCGCCGTCGTCGCGCAGCTTCGTCCCGGCATGGAAGACCTGGACGTGCGGGCCGAAGTCCTGGTCCGCGCCGCGAATGACCGAACCTTCCAGCGGGCTGTCGGGATAGCCCTTGGCCGCCAGCACCACGCAGATGACCACGCCCGGCTTGAACGCCGGCGCCGGCGCCTGGGTCAGGTCGCCGCGCGCGCAGGCCAGCAGCAACGGCACGACGTCGCCGTCCAGGCGCATCATCAGCACCTGGCATTCCGGGTCGCCGAAGCGGGCGTTGAACTCGACCACCTTGGGGCCTTCGGCTGTCGCCATCAGCCCGACGTAGAGGACGCCGCGATAGGGAGCGCCTTCCTCGGCCATCTTCTGAACGGTGGGGACGACGACGCGGTCGTTGGCCGCCTGGGTGAAGTCGGCCGTGAAGACGGGCGCAGGCGAATAGGCGCCCATGCCGCCGGTGTTGGGGCCCAGATCACCGTCGAAGGCGCGCTTGTGGTCCTGGGCGCCGCCGAACAGCACGGCCCGCGTCCCGTCCGACAGGGCGAAGAGGGAGCCTTCCTCCCCGTCCATGAATTCCTCGATCACCACGCGCGATCCGGCCGAACCGAACCGGCCGCCCAGCATCCGCTCGATCTCGGCCTCGGCGTCGGCGCGATCGGGGCTGATGGCCACGCCCTTGCCCGCCGCCAGGCCGTCGGCCTTGATGACATAGGGGGCCGAATACTGGTCCAGCGCCGCCTTGGCCGAGGCGACGTCCTCATAGACGCCATAGCCCGCCGTGGGGATGCCGTGACGCTGCAGGAAGGCCTTGGAGAAGGCCTTCGACGTCTCAAGCTGCGCCGCCGCCTGCGTCGGGCCGAAACAGGGGATGCCCGCCGCGTTCAGCCGATCGGCCAGACCCTCGGCCAGGGCCGATTCCGGGCCGACCACGACCAGGTCCGCCTTCATCTCGCGCGCCAGGGCCGCCAGGCCTTCGGCGTCGGTCGCCTTCAGGTCCGGGCGCATCTCGCCCAGCCTGGCCATGCCCGGATTACCGGGCGCGACGACGAGCCGCGTCACCAGCGGCGACTGGGCGATCTTCCAGGCCAGGGCGTGTTCGCGCCCTCCCGATCCGACGAGCAGAATGTTCATGGGGGCGGAATGGCCGCACGCGCCGTCCCGGTCAAGCGCCGGAAAGGGTTAGCGGCCCCTCGACGGCGGAAATCAGGGAGCCCAGGCAGGCAAGGCTTTCAACTGCGCCAGCGTCATGTTCGACACCAGATCGTAGTCATCGCCCTCCTGCCGCGTTGTCAGGCCATCCAGCGAAATACGGACCCAGCGCGGGCCGCGCTCGCCTGCCGGCTCGATGATCAGGCCGGTGATGGCGCCCGAGGCGTCCATATCGACCCGCTGAACGTCGCCCAGATCGACGCCCGCAGGCGTGATGAGGTCGGCGTCCTCCAATTGCGCCACGGTCAAGCCCAGGGCCATGGCCCCCGCCGGGGCGGCGGGCTCGCCATGAACGGTCGGCGCCGAGGCGGCGTCGGGCGAGGCCTCGGGCGTCTTATCGGGCTTGGCCGGCGGCTGCGAACAGGCCGCCAGCAGGGCCGCAGCCGAGGCGGCCGCGAACAAGGTCTTCATCATCGAACCCTCCTGTCTCTAGATCAGGGCCGAGACCACATAGACGCCGGCGCCGGCCAAAAGAATCACCCCCAGCACCAGCCACGGGCTGAGCGTCGGATTATGACTGCGCCGCGCCAGTTCGCGCTCGCGCGCCTGGTCAGGCGGCAGGTCGTCGGCCCTTGGCTCTTCCGGAAACGGGTCTGGAGACTGCACCATGATCGGCGAACGCGCGCGGGGACGCGGCCGTTCCGCCACGCTTGTCGCCCATGTCTTTGCGCGCGCGGCGGCGACGGCTAGGGTGCGCGCCATGACCTCCGACGACGACTACGCCTTCGAGGGCGCGGCCCCGCAGCCCGCCCGCGACAACAATCCGCCGCTGTCGATCTCGGAGCTGAGCTTCGCGCTCAAACGAACCTTGGAGGAACGCTTCGGCCATGTGCGGCTGCGCGGCGAGATCTCCAAGGTGAACCGCCACGCCTCGGGCCATGTCTATCTGACGCTGAAGGACGACAAATCGGCCATCGACGGCGTGATCTGGAAGGGCGTGGTGCGCGGCCTGGGCGTCCAGCCCGAGACGGGGCTGGAGGTCATCGTCACCGGCAAGATCACCTCCTACCCGGCGCGCTCCTCCTATCAGATCGTCATCGAGAGCATGGAGGCGGCGGGCGCGGGCGCCCTGTTGGCGCAGCTGGAGCGGCTGAAGGTCAAGCTGCGCGACGAGGGTCTGTTCGACCCGGCGAAAAAGAAGGCCCTGCCGACCTTCCCCGCGACCATCGGCGTCATCACCAGCCCGACCGGCGCCGTCATCCGCGACATCCTGCACCGCATCGCCGAGCGCTGGCCCAGCCGCGTCATCGTCTGGCCGGTGGTGGTTCAGGGCGACGCCGCCAGCGGTCAGGTCGCCAACGCCATCCGCGGCTTTGACGCCATGACGCCGGACGGGCCCATCCCCCGCCCCGACCTGCTGATCGTCGCGCGCGGCGGCGGCTCGGTCGAGGATCTGTGGTGCTTCAACGACGAGGCTTTGGCGCGCACGGTCGCGGCCGCTCGCATCCCCATCATCTCGGCCGTGGGGCACGAGACGGACACCACATTGATCGAC
>NZ_DAMCNG010000170.1:0-5879 GCF_032107865.1 Brevundimonas sp. | reverse complement strand
GGCAGCCGCTGGGGCCGCAGCCTCCGCCCGGCGGCGTCGGCGGCGGCAACATCGGCGTGGGCGGCGGAGGCGGCAGGCAGCTTGAAGGCCCGCACTGCGCCGCTGCGGCATCGGCGACCGCCATCAGCCCAACAAAGGCCACGGCTCCCGCCAGCATTTTCGTAATCCCTATCCGCATGGGATCGGACTCCTGAATTGATCGTCGACAGGTCCGATGCAAACGCCGGGCCGTTTTAAATGTCCGACATTGGGCGTTTTCCTCCCCCTTGAGGCGAGTTTGCGTCAGTCCGCCTCGCCTCACAGGCCGTCTGTCTCATTGTGAGCCGTGCCATTGTGGGGCGACGGGTCAGTCGATCCGTTTCAACCCGCCCGCATAGCGACGCCAGTTCTGCACATAGTGCCGGGCCGAGAGGCGCAGCGCCTCGATCTGCCCCTCTTCCAGTTCCCGGACCACCTTACCGGGCTGGCCCATCACCAGACTGTTGTCTGGAATGACCTTGCCTTCTGTGATCAGGGCGTTGGCGCCGATCAGGCAGTTCTTCCCGATACGCGCGCCGTTCAGAATGACCGCGCCGATGCCGATCAGACTGTTGTCGCCGATCTCGCACCCATGCAGCATCACCTTGTGCCCCACCGTCACGCCTGCGCCGATGGTCAGGGGCGAGCCGACGTCGGTGTGCAGGATGCTGCCGTCCTGAATATTGGTGTCCGCCCCGATCGTGATCGGATCATTGTCGCCGCGCAGCACCGCATTGAACCAGATGCTGGCGCCCGGATGCAGAATCACGTTCCCTAGAACGGTTGCATTCGGCGCAATCCAGTATTCGCCCTCCGGCGGAAGCTGAGGCTTGCTGTCGCCCAGACTGTAAACACTCATCCGCACACTGCCTATTCTTCTTAAAATGAAGGCTTTAACCCTTCAGAAACCACGTTAGCATCAGACTGTTGATGCGATTCGGCAGGCCCCATTCGCCCCCGGATCCGAAGCCGGATCAAGCCCGGTCCGGTCAGACGCTGGAGAATACGCTTGGCGTGTTCACGACCCGTTCGGGGACGGCGACGCACCTGCTGCGGCGAAGACCCTGCGACCGTTCGGGACGGCTGTGCGACTTCGGCCCCCACCTCCCCCACCGACGACCAAGGCGAGACCCTGCCGGGCTCGCCTTTTTTCATGCCCTGGAGGCGTCCATGAGCAAACGATCGGCCATCAAGCGTCAGCTGCGCGAAGGCGTGCTGGATTCGCCCGAATTCATTCAGGACGCCAAGGTACGGCGATTGCCCGCCCGCGTCGGCGGCTGGTCGCCCGTCCCCTCGAACGACGAGCGGGACCAGGGCTATATGAAGACGCTGAAACCCAAGTCCGACGGTCAGGCCGAGCTGATGGAGGCCGTCGACCACGCTAACCTGGTGCTGGCGCTCGGTCCGGCGGGCACGGGCAAGACCTATCTGGCCGTCGCCAAGGCGGTCGAGGCGCTGGAGGCCGGCAAGGTCGGCCGCATCGTCCTGAGCCGCCCCGCCGTCGAGGCAGGAGAATCGATCGGCTTCCTGCCCGGCGACATGGAGGACAAGCTGGCCCCCTATCTGCGGCCGCTCTATGACGCCCTGTCGGACCGTCTCAGCATGAAGCGGGTCAAGGCCCTGATGGCCGAGGGCCTGATCGAGATCGCCCCCATCGGCTATATGCGCGGCCGCACCCTGAACAACGCCTTCATCGTCGTGGATGAGGCGCAGAACTGCACCTACGTCCAGTTGAAGATGCTGCTGACCCGGTTGGGCTGGCACTCGACCATGGTGGTGACGGGCGATCCGCAGCAATCCGACCTGCTGCCGGGGGTCTCTGGCCTGTCCGACATCGCCGAACGACTGGAGGCCGTGCCCGAAATCGCCGTCGTCCGCCTGGCCGAACGCGACATCGTGCGCCACCCGCTGGTGGCCAGCATGATTGGGGTGCTGTAGCGCGCGCACCTTCTCCCTCCCCTTCATGGGGAGGGTGGTCGCGCAGCGACCGGGTGGGGAGGGCCAGGTGATACGGAACTCAGGCGATCCTGAAAGCAAGCGATCTCAGCACAGCGCCTGAATAGCAGCGAAGCCGTCCCCACCCGACTTCGCCCTACGGGCTCAGCCACCCTCCCCATGAAGGGGAGGGAGAGGCGTTGCATCTATGTCAGGCCCTAACGGCCCGGCTGGCGTCGACGCCCAGGGCCGTCAAGGCGGCGGCGGCGATGTGTTCGGCGTTTAGGCCGGCCTGGGCGTACATGGCCTCGGGCTTGTCCTGATCCTGGAAGATGTCGGGCAGGTGCAGGGTGCGGATCTTGAGCCCGCCATCGAGCGCGCCCTTCTCGGCCAGCAACTGAAGCACGAAGGCGCCGAAGCCGCCCATGGCGCCCTCTTCGACCGTAATGAGCGCCTCATGTTCGCGGGCGAGGCGCAGGATCAGGTCAGCGTCCAGCGGTTTGGCGAAGCGGGCGTCGGCGACGGTGGCCGAGACGCCGCGCGCGGCCAGCATGTCGGCGGCCTTCAGCGATTCCTGCAGGCGGGTGCCCAGCGACAGGATGGCGACGGACGTGCCTTCGCGGACTATGCGGCCCTTGCCGATCTCCAGCGGGGCGGCCAGTTCGGGGATGTCGATGCCCACGCCTTCGCCGCGCGGATAGCGGAAGGCGCTGGGGCGGTCGTCGATGGCCAGCGAGGTCGAGATCATCGCCGCCAGTTCGGCCTCGTCCGAGGCCGCCATCAGCACCATGCCCGGCAGGGCGCCCATATAGCCGATGTCGAACGACCCGGCGTGGGTCGAGCCGTCGGCGCCGACCAGACCGGCGCGGTCCATGGCGAAGCGCACCGGCAGGGACTGAATCGCCACATCGTGGACGACCTGATCATAGCCGCGCTGCAGGAAGGTCGAATACAGGGCGCAAACCGGCTTCATCCCATCGGCGGCCAGACCGGCGGCGAAGGTGACGGCGTGCTGTTCGGCGATGCCGACGTCGAAGGTGCGATCCGGGAAGGCCTGTCCGAACAGGTCCAGCCCCGTGCCCGACGGCATGGCGGCGGTGATGGCCATGACGGTCGGATCGACCGTCGCGTGCTTGATCAGTTCCGTGCCGAAGACCTTGGTGTAGCTAGGGGCGTTGGAGACGGCCTTGGCCTGCTTGCCCGAGACCACGTCGAACTTGACCACCGCGTGCAGCTTGTCGGCGCTGCTCTCGGCCGGGGCGTAGCCCTTGCCCTTCTGGGTGACGACATGCACCAGCACCGGACGGTCGGTGATGGCCGCCGCATTCTTGAGGATGGGGACCAGATTCTCCATGTCGTGGCCATCGATCGGCCCGACGTAGTAGAAGCCCAGTTCCTCGAACAGGGTGCCGCCCACGATCATGCCGCGGGCGTATTCCTCGGCCTTGCGCGCGGCGTCGCGGAAGGGGCGCGGCATGTGGTCGACGAACTTCTTCCCGACCTTGCGGATGTTCTGATAGGCGCCGCCTGAGACCTGCTTGGCCAGATAGGCGCTCATGCCGCCGACCGGCGGGGCGATCGACATGTCGTTGTCGTTCAGGATGACCATCAGCTGGCCGCTGGTGGCCTCGGCGGCGTTGTTCATCGCCTCATAGGCCATGCCCGCCGACATGGAGCCATCGCCGATGACGGCCACGACGCGGTTGTTCCCGCCCTTGGCGTCCCGCGCGGCGGCGAAGCCCAGCGCCGCCGAGATGGAGGTCGAGGCGTGGGCCGCGCCGAAGGGGTCGTATTCACTCTCGGAGCGCTTGGTGAAGCCCGACAGGCCGCCGCCCTGACGCAGGGTCCGCATCCGGTCGCGCCGCCCGGTCAGGATCTTGTGCGGGTAGCACTGGTGGCCGACGTCCCAGATCAGGATATCGTCCGGAGTCTCGAAGACGTGGTGCAGGGCGACCGTCAGCTCGACCACGCCCAGACCGGCGCCCAGGTGCCCGCCCGTCACCGACACGGCGTCGATGGTCTCGGCCCGCACCTCGTCCGCCAGCTGTTTCAGCTGGGAAATGTCGAAGCTCCGCGTATCGGCGGGAAACTTGACGGTGTCGAGAAGCGGGGTGTGGGGCATGGGGATCGGGGGCCTTCAGACGACGGAGCGTCAAACAGTAACCCGCTGAGGGCGGGCGCGTTTCCTATCAGGACCGGCGTTTGAGCACAAAGTCCACGCTGGCCTTGAGGATTTCGGCCTCATGACCGAACAGGTCAAGGTGCGAGCGGGCCTGATCGGCCAGATGCGCGACCCTCTGCCGCGCCGCATCGACGCCCAGCAGGGTCACGAAGTTGGTCTTGCCCAGGGCCGCGTCCTTGCCGCCCGCCGCCTTGCCCATCTCTTCCGCCGAACCTTCGGCGTCCAGAACATCGTCTACGATCTGATAGGCTAGGCCGATGTCGTGGGCGAAGCTGGTCAGGGCGTGCCACGCCGCTTCGTTGGCGTCGGCGATGATCAGCGGTATTTCGAAGGCGTAGGCGAACAGGGCGCCGGTCTTCAGACGCTGCATCCGGGCCACGCCGCCCAGATCGTCGCGCACCCCCATCAGGTCGATCATCTGGCCGCCCGCCATGCCGCGCGCGCCCGACGCGAAGGACAGACGCCGCGCCAGTTCGCAGCGCACGGCCGCATCGTCGTGGGTGTCCTCGTCCAGGATGATGTCGAACGCCGCAGTCTGCAGCGCGTCGCCCGCCAGGATGGCCGTCGCCTCGTCATAGGCGATGTGCAAGGTCGGACGGCCGCGCCGCACGTCGTCGTCGTCCATCGCCGGCAGGTCGTCATGCACCAGCGAATAGGCGTGGACGCATTCCAGGGCGCAGGCGGCGCGCAGCACGGCGCACTCCTCGACCTCCAGCATCCGGCCCGCCTCGATGGCGAAGAAGGGGCGCAGCCGCTTGCCCGGCCCCAGCGCCGCATAGCGCATGGCCTCCGTCAGGCGCGCCTCCGGCCCATCGGCGCGGGGCAGCAACTGGTCCAGGGCGACCGTGACCAGATCGGCGATCTCGGCCACGCGGTCGATGACGGCCTGTTCCGGCGAATTGGCGGCGAGCATGGTCAAAACAGCCTCCCGCCCAGCGGCAGGTCACGATCGACGCCGGCCAAGACGACGTTCCCCTCCGCATCCGGGAAGCCCAGCGTCAGCACCTCGGACATCACCGGCCCGATCTGGCGCGGCGGGAAGTTGACGACGGCGGCGACCTTGCGGCCGTGCAGCTGGTCCAGGGTGTAGTGGTGGGTGATCTGGGCCGAGGACTTCTTGACGCCGATCGCCTCGCCGAAGTCGATGGTCAACTTATAGGCGGGCTTGCGGGCCTCGGGGAAAGGCTCGGCCTTGATGATCTGGCCGACGCGCACATCGACCTTCATGAAGTCGTCGAAGCCGATCTGCGGCGCGAGTTCGGAACCGGACATCAGCCGAACTCGGCCGGTTCGACGCCCTTGGCCTGACCGTCGGCGCCGACGACGATCTTCTCGACCCGCAGTTGGGCGGCCTTCAGCCGCGCCTCGCAGTGAGCCTTCAGCCGCGCGCCCTCTTCATACAGGGCGATGGATTCCTCGAGCGGCGCCTGACCCGATTCCAGGCGCGAAACGATGCCCTCCAGACGCGACAGGGCGTCCTCGAAGCTGAGGTCGGCGGGCACGGCGGGGGAAGCGGATGCGTCAGTCATGATGGGCGCAACCTAGAGAGGCAGGCGCGCCGCTTCAACGGCCTTCCTGACCCCGCGACCTCAGCGCTTCACGAAACGGCGCTGGGACCAGTATTTGAAGCCCTGATTGTGGGCCAGACGCCAGCCGTGCGCCTTCAGCCGCTGGCCGACCATGTGATTGAAATAGCCGTGCGCCAGCACCAGGACGTCATGGCCTTCCGACGCGCGGGCGATCA
>NZ_DAMCNG010000169.1:0-5919 GCF_032107865.1 Brevundimonas sp. | reverse complement strand
GCGGGGTCGCAGGCGCGCCCAGACGACGGGCGATGGCCGATTGCAGATCGTCCGCAAAGGCTTCCAGACGGCCGGTGAACTTGCCCGCCGACACCGAGAAGGCGTTGAAGGCGATATAGGCCGGGATGGCCGCCGCCAGGCCGATGGCCGTGGCGAACAGGGCCTCGGCGATGGCCGGGGCCACCGTCGTCAGATTGGTGTTGCCCGCCGCCGCGATGCTGTCGAAGGCGTTCATGATGCCCCACACCGTGCCGAACAGGCCGATGAAGGGCGAGGCGGTGGCGACCACCGACAACACGCCCAGGCCGTTCTCGACCTTCTGGCTCTCGCGGGCGATGACCGAATCCAGCGCCCGGTCGATGCGAGCGATCAGCATGGAGCCTTGCGTGTCCGTCATGGCGCCGCGCGTGCGCGCCTCGCGCCAGTCCTGCAACGTCAGCACCAGCATGCGCGGCAGGGGATCGACGGGCTGCGGCCCCGCCTGGGCGGCGACCTCCTCCAGCGAACGGCCGCTCTCGACCTGCTTCTCGAACTCGGTCGCGCGGGCGTTCATGCGCGAGAAGCGCACCGCCTTGTCGATGATGATGGTCCAGGACCAGACCGAGGCCGCGGCCAGGCCGATCATCACCGTCTTGACCACCCAGTCGGCGGTCATGAACAGCTCGATGGGATTCAGCAGGGAGGCGTCGGCGGGCGGAGTCATGCTTGGTCCTTGGCGGAAAGTCCGTTCATCCGCCTTTTGCACCGGGCGGACGTGGCGGTTTCATGGCGGCGGGTCTAACGGGCGTCGCGTCCTGCGTCACGGGGGCGTCGGCTGACAACCTCGTTATTGCGAGGCTTCACCGGAGAGCCAGGGCGTCACCAACTCGACCAGCCGCTTCGTCGGGCGGCGCGGACGCCCGTCCAGATGGATGCACACGGCGACCACATCGGCCCGGCACAATACGTCGCCGTCGCGTTCGACCGTCTGGCGGATGATCAGGCGCGGCCCCTTGATCGCCTCATAGCGGGTGCGCACCACCAGGGCGTCGTCGATCCGTGCGGGCTTCAGATATTTGATCGCCAGGTCCGACACCACGAAGGCCAGCGGCTCGTCCTGCTCCAGCAGGTCGACGTGCCCTACCCCCGCCAGACGCAGGAAGTCCGACCGCCCCCGCTCGAAATAACGGACATAGTTGGCGTGGTAGACCAGGCCGGTGAAGTCGGTGTCTTCGTAATAGACCCGCACGGGCAACAGGTGATCGCGACCGTCGAAGCGGCCGGCGCTGGGTTGGTCGGTCATGGTCTCAGCTCTTGCCGGAAGCGGCGGGCGCCGGGGCGTCGAAGCCCGGACAATAGCGCGATTTCAGCGTCGCGAACTCGCCGGTCAGCGGATCATTGCTCATCAGGATGCGGTTGGGCCGCGACACGAAGGCCACCGCCTCCCGGCTGCCCTTTAGCCCGGCATAGCCGCAGGCGGCGCGACCGCGTCCGGACTCGACATGACGCACCTCGGCCTGCGGTCCCATCTGTTCGCGCACCTGATCGAGGGCGCGTTCGGCCGGGGTCGTCTGCCTCGGCCCGAAGTGCGCGCCCTGCATCAGGGCGTAGACGCTGAAACCGCCCAGCACCAAGACCGCCGCGCCGAGCACGACGATCATCCGGTTCATCCTGCGGGGATGCGCCAACGGCCGCCTCCTTCTTGGAAAGGAAGGATGACCGGCTTTACCGCTGAGGTGAAGTCTTTTTGCGAAAGATTCGCGCTTCTCTTCCCCGCACGCCAACAGCGAGGAATGCCGGCCGTCGTTAATCCCGGTCGTAGAGACGCAGCACGGCCAGGGCGCCGATGGTGGTCAGCACCCCCAGCGCAAAGGCGCCGACCAGCGAGCTTGTGGCCGCCGCAGTCGACACCGTGACCGGCCGCTTGGCGTACCACTGAACGATCTCGCCGGCGTGGGCGTGATCGATGCCCTCGTCATAGGCTTCGTCCAGATAGGTGTCGTCGGCGGCGGCCATCGGCGTCTCCAATTCATGCCTGCGCATAATCCCCGGCGCGTTCGGGCGGTTCCCCTCTCGTGACAGAGGAAGCGGCATCCAGTAAAGGGCGCCCTCAGCATATTCGACATCTGGCGAGCGACTCCATGGCCGGCCATTCCAAATTCAAGAACATCATGCACCGCAAGGGCCGCGCAGACGCGGTCCGTTCAAAGCTCTTTTCACGTCTGTCACGGGAAATCACCGTGGCGGCCAAGTCGGGGATGCCCGACCCGGCGATGAATCCCCGGCTGCGTCTGGCGGTGAACAACGCCAAGGCCGAATCGATGCCGAAGGACAACATCGAGCGCGCCATCAAGAAGGCCTCGGGCGGCGAAGTCGATGCGATGGAGGAAATCCGCTACGAGGGCCGCGGCCCCGGCGGCGTCCAGATCATCGTCGAAGTCCTGACCGACAACCGCAACCGCGCGGCCTCGGGCGTGCGTTCGGCCTTCGCCAAGAACGGCGGCGCCCTGGGCGAATCGGGCTCGGTCACCTTCATGTGGGACCGGGTCGGCAAGATCCACTATCCGGCCGAGGCGGGTTCTGAAGACGCCGTGATGGAGGCCGCCATCGAGGCCGGCGCCGCCGACGTCGAGAGCGATCTGGTCAAGCCCGACATCTATGAAGACGCACCGGGCCACACGATCTGGACCGCCTTCGAAGACCTGAACGAAGTGGCCGAGGCCATGTCCAAGGTGCTGGGCGATCCCAAGTCGACCGCCATCGTCTGGAAGCCGCAGTCGGAAATCGACCTGACGGGCGATTCGGTCGGCGTCCTGTTCAAGCTGCTGGACGCCCTGGACGGCGAAGACGACGTGCAGCAGGTCTATTCGAACGAGAACATCTCGGACGAAGACGCCGCCAAGTTCGCGGGCTGATCCGCACGCGATGATCCTGACCTCGACGCCCTTCTCCTGCGGGAGCGGCGTCGAGGGATCAGGAACCGGACCCGAGTCCGGAGGCTTCTTAAGGCTCAAGCCTTGCCGCGAGGAGCCCGCCCCATGGACATCACCCAGCTGATCCTGGACGACCACGCCGAACAGCGCAGGCTGTTCTCCCTGATCGAACAGATCGGCGCGGACGACGTCGAGGCTCTGAAGGCGGTGTGGGGACGGTTGTCGGCCTTTCTGGACGCCCACGCCGAGGCCGAGGAACGGCATTTCTATCCCGAGCTTCTGAAGCTAGGCGAAGGCGCCAACGACGCCGACGACGGCACGGTCGAGGGCGAGACCGAGGACGCCATCGAGGATCACAATAAGCTGCGCGACGCCGTCAAGGCCGTGGCCGGCCACAGGGTCGGCAGCCGCGCCTGGTTCGACGCGATCGGCGAAGCCAACGTCGTCAACTCCAAACACATGGGCGAGGAAGAGCGGCAGGGGCTGACCGACTTCCGCCGGAACGCCGACCTGCAGACGCGGCACGATCTGGGCGTGCGCTTCGCCGCCTTCCAGGCCCGCCACATCACCGGGGTGAAACCGGTCAACAAAGACCCCGAAGCCTACGTCCAGAAACATGGCTGACGCCGCCTGGCTGGAAACCGTCGTCCTGCCCATCGCCGGCGCCCTGATCGCGGGCGGCCTGATCGGGTTCGAGCGCGAGTGGCGCGGCCGGGCGGCGGGCTTCCGCACCCACATCCTGGTCAGCCTGGCGTCCTGCCTGCTGATGCTGGCCGCCATGACCCAGGCCGACTGGGCCTTTCGCGCCCTGCCGAACGAGAACATCGTCACCGACCCGACCCGCATGGCCCATGGGGTGCTGACGGGGATCGGCTTTCTGTGCGCCGGGGTCATCTTCCGCACCGGCTTCTCCATCCACGGCCTGACGACGGCGGCCTCGCTGTGGATCACCTCGGCCATCGGCCTGCTGTTCGGAGCGGGGCTGTTCGCCTTGGGCGCGGCGGGAACGGTAATCACCGGCCTGATCCTGGTGGCGCTCAGACTGGTCAGCGCGCGCCTGCCCGATCGCACCCTGACCGACGTGGAGGTGCGCTGGCGTCGCGACGCCCCCTCGCCCGAGGCCGAGGTCGAAGCCGCCTTGCGCGCGGTCGATCCCAGGCCAGCGCCTGACCGTTTCGAACTGATCGACGACGGGACGGTCGTGCGCCGCAGCTGGCGCGTCCAGTGCGAAGGCGAGGCGGCGCTGAAGACCCTGGCGGCGCGGCTGTCAGCCCTGCCTTCGGTCTGCGGCTACGCGCTGGACCCGCGCGACGACTGACGGCTTGCCGGAGGCTGCGCAGAGGTCCAACCTGAACGGTCGTTGGGAGCGTTTGGATCATGGCGATCGACTGGGGCGTGACGCATTGGGGCGTCGATGAACTGAGCCTGCTGGCGCCGGTGGCCTCGGCCATGGTGGCGGGCGGGCTGATCGGGATCGAGCGGACCTACCACGGCCATCCGGCGGGGTTCCGCACCCATATCCTGGTCTGCATGACCTCCTGCGTCCTGATGCTGGCGGCCATGCATCAGGCCAGCTGGGCCTTCGTCGCCCTGCCCGAGCAACGGCTGGTGATCGACCCGACGCGGATGGCGCACGGCATACTGACCGGCATCGGCTTCCTGTGCGCCGGCGTCATCTTTCGCGAGCGGTTCTCGGTCCACGGCCTGACCACGGCGGCGTCGCTGTGGACCACCTCGGCCATCGGGGTGATGTTCGGCGTCGGCCTGTGGAAGCTGGGGCTGATCGCGGCGGGCGCGACCCTGCTGGTGCTGGCCATCCTGCGCTTTCTGGACGCGCGCCTGCCTCATGTCGGCGTGCTGGACGTCACCCTGCGCTGGACGCGCGGCGCCGCGCCGGAAGAAAAGGCGCTGCGCGCCCTGCTGGCCGAGAACGGGCTCAGCCCCACGCGCATCGGCCACGTCGTCAGCCCCGACGGCCAGATTCACGAACAGCACGTGAAGGCGCGCGGCCCCATGCCGCTGAAGGTCGACGCCCTGTCCCGCGCCCTGGCCGAACAGGCGGGTCTGGCGGGCTTCTCAGTCATGCCCCGAGACGATTGAGACGGCGACGAGCCGCCCGGTCATTGTTCGCTAACCCTCTTTGGGGCAATAGGAACGGATGGCGAACGAAACGACTCGGATCCTGGGGCTGGACCCCGGCCTGCGCCGCACCGGCTGGGGCGTTATCGAAAGCGAAGGCAGCCGCCTACGCTGGATCGCGCACGGCGTCGTCGCGCCGGATGAGAAGGCGCCTTTCTCTGAACGGCTGCTGCATCTGCTGGAGCAGGTGGGCGAGGTGTGCGCCGCCTATAGTTGCGACGAGGCGGCGATCGAGGAGGTCTTCGTCAACGTCAATCCGGCCTCGACGCTGAAGCTGGGCCATGCGCGGGCGGCCGTCATGCTGGCCCCGGCGCGAGCGGGGCTTAGCGTCGCCGAATACGCCCCCACCCTGATCAAGAAGGCGGTGGTAGGGGCCGGGCAAGCGGACAAGAGCCAGATCGCCTTCATGGTCAAACGCCTGCTGCCCGCCTCGGGCGATGTGAAGGCTGACGCCGCCGATGCGCTGGCCGTGGCCGTCACCCACGCCCATCATCGCCGGTTCAAAACGGCAGCAATACGAGGCGCAGCATGATCGGGCGTCTGCGCGGAATTCTGGCCGAGGTCGGCGAGGCGGAGTGCCTGATCGACTGCGGCGGCGTGGGCTATGTGGCGACCTGCGGGGCGCGGACGCTGGGCCGACTGCCGGCGCCGGGCGACGAGACCCTGCTGTTCATCCAGAGCCAGTGGAGCCAGGATCAGGGGCCGCGCCTCTACGGCTTCCTGAGCCGGGACGAGCGCAAGGTCTTCAACCTAATGCTGACCATCCAGGGCGTGGGGCCGAAGGCGGCGCTGGGCGTGCTGGACATCCTGCCGCCCGCCGAACTGGCCGCCGCGGTCGCGCGCGAGGACAAGGCCGCCGTCGGCCGCG
>NZ_DAMCNG010000168.1:0-5942 GCF_032107865.1 Brevundimonas sp. | reverse complement strand
GGCTCGACCACGGGCGGCGGCGCAGGCTGGGGCTGCGGCGGCGTGGGAACCATGGGGGTGCAGGCGGCGACCGAACCCAACAACAGAAGACGATAAGCGATACGCATAGTCACAGGCTAACGCCCCCGAATTCCACGACCAATCACAAGCGCGCGAAGGCAGGATCAGTTTCCGTGATAAGGGTGAAAACGGCGTTAACCATTCTTGAAAGCGGGCGGTTAATCCGCCGAATTTACATTGCAACGTTCCCTGAGCACGGCCTGGTGGCGGAGGGGCGACGCGCCGGACGTGCAAGTCCGGAGATCCTCCGTTCGACTCGGGGGCCAGGCCTCCAGCGGATTCCCCGTGCGGAATGTTGACGAAAGGCGAAGGCCTCTCTATACGACCGCCTCCGCCGCAGGTTCGCCCGCGGCTCTTTTGTTTTACTCGCCCTCACGGGCCTCCAACCGGGACATCCGACCATGAAGGTCCGTAGCTCGCTGAAGTCGCTGAAGGGTCGCCACCGCGACTGCAAGATCGTTCGTCGCAAGGGCGTTCTGTACGTCATCAACAAGACCGATCCGCGCTTCAAAGCCAAGCAAGGCTGATCACGCGCGACCGGCGCGCCCGGCCTATAGCAGGCGAGGCGCGCTGAACGTCGGTGGATGGGTGACTATCCACAGGGCCGCGGGCGTTGTCCGCGGCTTTTTCGCGTCCGGCGTTGAGCCCTGCGCCTGCGCGTGATTAGTGATTCTTTCTTAGACGCCCTAACGACCTGTGGTCTGCTTGAGGGCGTGGTTTTCTCTTGCCCTGACGGCCCTTGGCCTGTTTGAGGGCGCAGTTCTTCCTGCCCTAACGGCCTTCGGCCTGTTTGAGGGCGCAGCCTGATTTTGAGTTCTGGAGTTCAGTCATGGACGACGCTTCCTTCGACGCCAGCCCCGACGTCCTGACCGCCACGGCCCAGGGTCGCCTTCGCTCCATCATCGAGCGCCTGGAGCGCCTCGAAGAGGACAAGCAGGCCGTCATGGTCGACATGAAGGAGGTCTTCGCCGAAGCCAAGGGCGAGGGCTATGACGTCAAGGTGCTGCGCAAGGTTCTGCGCCTGCGCAAGCAGGACAAGGCCAAGCGTCAGGAAGAAGAAGCGATTCTGGACCTCTACCTCTCGGCTCTCGGCGAGATCTGAGGGAGGCGGGCCTGAAGCGCACGCCCTTCAAGCCCTCCGGCGACGGCCCTTCACGCTCCAGCAGCCTGAAGGGCGGCGGCGCCCTTAAAACCAAACCTTCTCTGAGCCCCTGGGAGCAGCAGAAGGAGGCGGCGAAGCGATCTGCGCTCAACGCCCTGAAACGCGCCCGTCGCTCGGCAGAGAAGGCGGGCGTTTCCCTGTCCGAGTGGGAGGGCGAGTTCCTCGATTCGGTGGGCGAGCGAATCCAGACCCATGGCCGCGCCTTCGCCGACCCGGAAAAGGGCGCGCCGGGCCAGGCCCTGTCGGCCATGCAGGGCCGTAAGCTGAAAGAGATCACGGCCAAGGCCAAGGGCGAGCCGCGTCGATTCGGACGGCGTCGTGGAGAGGCCGCGCCCGCGCCTGATGAAGGCGAATGAGGTCTGCAACCGTCCAGCTTGGCCGTGCGTTTCGCCTACGGATTTTCCATATCTCTTGAAAGAGAAGACTGATGAAACGCTTCGCCCCCGCCGCCCTGACCGGCGGCCTTCTGAGCTTGAGCCTGGCGCTGGCCGCGTGCGGGGATCGTCCGGGCGCGGCGCCCGAGGCGGCTTCGGAAGCGACGCCGGATCTCAGCGGCGGCCCCGCGACAGCGCCCCAGGCGGTCAGCCCGGCGCCGGACGCAGCCCAGACGCTGCCCGCCGTTGATGAAGCGGCGGCGCGCACGTTCGTCCGCGATGCAGGCTCCACGCTGGAGGTGCTGACGTTCGACCGGGTCGGCACGGTGACGAAGGAGGGGATGGTGAAGGGCTATGCGGCGCCGGTGTATGCCGTGCCCGTGGCGTCGGGTCAGACGCTGAAGGTCGCCTTCAAGCCATCGAACACCAATCTGTATTTCAACATCAGCGATGCGGCTGACCAGAGCGGCGCGGCCGTGTTCCGGGGCGAGGTTGACGGTCAGGCGGCCGAGCTGAAGGCCTCGAAGGACACGACCTACGTCATCACCCCTTTCCAGCCTCGCGCGACGGCGCGCCGGGGGTCGGAAGGCGGCTATAGCCTGACGGTCAGCCGGAACTGACATCGGAAAAGATAAAGCTGGTGAAGGGCGGCGGAGGCGAACTCCGCCGCCCTTTTCGCCGTCTAGGGCAGGGCGTTCAGGCGCATGGCCGACAGATAGGGCTGATAGGCCGTGCGGGCGGCCGCGGCGCCGGACAGGTCGTCCTGTTCGATGTAGACGGTCAGGCCATAGCGGCCCTTCAGCACGCTGATCATGGAGCCGACGCGGCCGCCTGAATCCTGAGGCTCGACGCCGATGACGACCGCTTCGCTGGTCGGGCCGTCCATGACCACGGGTAGGTAGTTCTCGCCGCCGATTGAGGCGAGGGCTGTCGGAGAGGACAGGCCCATCTCGCGCACGCCCTTGGTCATTTCGACGGCGGTGACGGCGCTCTTGTAGGCGGTCTCCTGAGCGCCCGCGAGCAGGCCGGACAGGGGGCCGCTTTCCTCGGGAACCTGCGCCTTGGAATCGATCAGCAGGATTTCTGTACTGGTCCCCGGCTCGCCATAGGTCATGGAGACCGAGAAGGCCTGGCACTCGACCTCGGTCAGCGGCTTGCCGGCGATGGTCTGGGCCGTCGGCATGGCGGCCAGCAGGGGATGGTTCTCGCACTCGGGCGGCAGGGCGACCTTGGACGCCTTGGCCGGGGCCTCAGGGTTGGAGCAGGCGGCGGTCAGGGCGGCGATGGACGCCACGGTCAGGACGACGGCGGTATGACGAAACAAGAGGACGGGCTCCCCCCTGATTGAACTGAGAAGAGACCTGTGGCCGGAAGCGCCGCCTGTTGGAAGCCCCCAATATCGTGGGTCAGTCCAGTTCCTGAACGCCCCCGCCGGAGACAGTCAGGATTTGGCCGCTGATCCACGACGCGGCGGGCGAGCACAGGAACAGGGCCGCGCGGGCGATGTCTTCGGGCTGACCCAGGCGACCCAGGGGCGTGTGTTTGAGCATGGCCTGCTCGATCTCGGGCGTCAGGACGCCGGCCAGGGCGTCGGTCTTGATCGCGCCTGGCGCGATGGCGTTGACGCGAACGCCGCGCGGACCCAGGTCGAAGGCGACGTTGCGGGTCAGGTGGCTGACCGCCGCCTTGGACGAGCCGTAGGAAGCCATGCGGGCGTTCTTGTTGTCCCCGGCCATGGAGGTGATGTTCAGGATCGCCCCGCCGCCTGCGTCCTGCATGTGCGGCGCCGCCAGTTGCATGAAGCGGAAGGGGGCGAAGACGTTGAGTTGATAGGCGCGCTCGAAATCGCTCATGGGCATGTCGAAGGGCTTGGGACCGCCGCCGCCCGCATTGTTCACCAGCAGGGTCAGCTTGCCGAAGGCCGCGACCACGGCTTCGACAGTCGCGATGCGCTGGGCTTCGTCGGTGACGTCGCAGGCTAGACCGACGGCGCGCCCGCCCGCCCGGACCACGCCGTCCGCGACGGCCAGGGCCTTGGCTGCATCCAGGTCCGTGACGGCCACGGCGGCGCCCGCCGCGGCGAAGGTCTCCGCGATGGCGCGGCCGATTCCGGCCCCTGCGCCCGTCACCAGGGCGACGTGACCGTCCAATCGGAAATGCGCGTCCATCGTGCAGCCCTTGTGTGAAATCTCACGAGGGAAGCGTCAGGCGCGCGCGAGGGTTCCTGCGCCCGGGGCCTTGGGACGCTCTCAGCCGGCTTCCTTGAGTTGTTCTTCCAGGCCCTGTTCGCGAACCTTGCGATAGAGGGTGGAGCGGCCGATGCCCAGGCGGCGTGCGATTTCGGACATGTGGCCGGAATAGACCTCGATGGCGTGCTGGATCAGGTCGCGTTCGATCTGCTCCAGGGTGCGGACGTGGCCGCGGTCATCGGTGATGCGGACCGGGCTGTCGTGCTGGCCGTCGTCATCGGTCGCGACGGACGTGGAAGCCGAGGCGGGGGCGTCTTCGCCGCGGGGTGCGGCGGCCACAGCGTCCAGCGGCACGGCGACGCCCGAGATGGCCGGGAAGTCGTGCGGCTGCAGCAGGGGCGAGTCGGCCAGGACCAGGGCGCGATAGACCGCGTTCTCCAGCTGGCGGACGTTGCCGGGCCAGTCGTGGCCCTGCAGCAGGGCCAGGGTCTCGGGCGAGCAACCGGCGACGCGTTTGCCTTCCTCAAGGTTGAAGCGGGCGATGAAGTGCTCGACCAGGGCCGGGATGTCCTCGCGCCGTTCGCGCAGGGCCGGGGCCTCGATCGGGAAGACGTTCAGCCGATAGAAGAGGTCTTCGCGGAAGGCGCCCTCCTTCACCTGCTGGGCCGGGTCGCGGTTGGTGGCGGAGACGATGCGGACGTCGACCTTGACCGGGCGCTTGCCGCCGACGGGATCGACCTCGCCCTCTTGAAGGGCGCGCAGCAGCTTGACCTGCATGTCCAGCGGAAGCTCGCCGATCTCGTCCAGGAACAGGGTGCCGCCGTTCGCCTCGACGAACTTGCCGGCGTGTTTCTCATGGGCGCCGGTGAAGGCGCCCTTCTCGTGGCCGAACAGGATCGACTCGACCAGATTGGCGGGCAGGGCGCCGCAGTTCACGGCGATGAAGGGCTTGCCCGCCCGGTCCGAGGCGCCGTGCAGGGCGCGGGCGATGACTTCCTTGCCGACGCCGCTTTCGCCGGTGATCAGCACGGGGATGGAGGACTTGGCCGCGCGCTGGCCCAGCGCCTTGACCATGCGCATGGGGGCGCTGTCGCCGACCATGTCGTCGAAAGAGGAGCGGCCCGCAGCGCGCTTTTTCAGGCGGCCGATCTCGGCGGTCAGCTGGGTCATCTGCAAGGCGTTACGGACACCGACCAGCAGGCGGTCGGGGCCGACTGGCTTGACGAAGAAGTCCTGGGCGCCGGCCTGCATGGCCTTGACCACCGTCTCTATGCCGCCGTTGGCCGTCAGCACGATGACCGGCGTCGCTACGCCCGCCGTGCGCATTTCGGCCAGGGCCTCCATGCCCGATAGGCCGGGCATGACGAGGTCCAGAAGCACCACGTCGGCGCCGCCGCCCTTGGTCAGACGGTCGATGGCCTCGCCCCCGCTTTCGGCGTGGACGACCGCATAGCCTTCACGGTCCAGCACCGCCTGAATCAGGCGGCGCTGCGTGGGATCATCGTCGACGACCAGAACGGTCTTGGCCATTGGAGCACACCCTTCAACATCACCATCGAACGGCCGTCCTCATTGGTTCGGGACTGGCTCGTTTCGACACAACCCTAGAACGGAGGGAATGAAGATCGGGTTTCGGAGACCTGAGTCAGGGGTTAACGGCGGCGGGGTTTGGGCAGACGGTTTCGGGCTGCAGCCGCCCGGTCACGGCGCCCATGTTCAGATCGGGCCACGGCGAGGCGGCGGCCTTGAGATCGGGATGCTTGAGCGCCTCACGCAGGTCGCGGCCGCCGGGGCCGGGACAATGGGGAACCTGATAGTCGCCCTGATGGACCCAGCGGCCTTCAGCGTCCTGTGCGAACAGGGCGATGTTGAAGGCGGTCGCCAGCAGGATCTCATCGCGGCCGTCGCCGTTCAGGTCGCGCTGCGCGGCGAGACAGTTGTAGTCGCTGTTGCAGGTGTAGCGCGGATCGCCGGACGACGCCGGGGCCAGGAAGGCGGCGGGCAGGGGCTTGTCCGCCGGCCAGGGAGCGATGGTGGGCGCGCGCGGCGGCAGGGCGGCTTCCTCGACGTCATAGCGCGAGGTTGAGGCCTGGGCCGCCTTGGCGCGGCGGGCGACCTCGGCGTCGGAGGATTTCGTCAGCTCGGCCAGGGCGGCGC
>NZ_DAMCNG010000167.1:0-5969 GCF_032107865.1 Brevundimonas sp. | reverse complement strand
CCAGGGCGGAAGCCGACGTCGCCAGGACCGAGGCGGACGCGGCCCGCGCAGAAGCCGACGCCTCTCGTGCTGCGACCGAAGCCGCCTCCGGCGACTCCGCCCACGTCAGCGCGCCCGGCGTGCGCGTCGACGCCCAGGGCGACAAGGCCACGGTCCGCCTGCCGGGCATGCGGATCGACGCCGACGGCGACCGCGCCAACATCCGCATCGGCGGCCTGACCATTCGCGCCGACGACAAGTCCAGCCGCGTTGACGTCTCGTCTGGCGACGACGCCGTGAAAATCGAAGCAACCGACGGCGCCGCCCGCATTCGCACCAGCGCCGCCGGAGAATCCGTCCGCTCGACCTTCCTGATGACGGCGGACGAGCCCTCGGCCAGCGGCTGGCGCACCGTGGGTTATGAGGCGCGCGGCCCGGTCGGCGGCCCCATCGTCGTCGCCACCGTCCGCAGCAAGGACCGCGATCCCGATCGCCTGTTCGACGCCGCCAAGGCCCTGGTGACGCTCAACGTCGGCGATTAACCCCCATCTATCGCAACGGCCGCCCTTGATCGCGCGTTCGGTCTGAGTCACCAGCCTGAGCATGCGCAGCATCAAGACCTTGGCCGAAGAAATCGAAGACGCCGGCCCCGCGCCCCGAGTCCGCAAACCCAAGCCGCCTCGCGCCTGGCAACGCATGTTGTCCGGCCGCCGCCTGGACCTGCTGGATCCCTCGCCGTTCGACATCGAGATCGAGGACATCGCCCACGGCCTGGCCCGCGTCGCCCGCTGGAACGGTCAGACGGTCGGCGAGCATGCCTTCTCGGTCGCCCAGCACTCGCTGGTGGTCGAAGAGATCGCCGCCCACATCCGGCCGGGGCTTGAGCCGAAATGGCGTCTGGCCGCCCTGCTGCACGACGCCTCGGAATACGTCATCGGCGACATGATCTCGCCGTTCAAATCGGCGCTCGGCGCGGGCTACAAGGACTTCGAGGCGCGTCTGGAAGCCGCCATCCACGTTCGTTTCCAACTGCCGCCCAAGACGCCGCAGACGATCAAGACCCTGATTAAGAAGGCCGACAAGGCCTGCGCCTTCTATGAGGCGACCCAGTTGGCCGGATTCACTCGCCGCGAGTCGCTGCAAATCTTCGGCGCCCCGCCCCCCGGCTATGACCTGATCATCGAGCCGCAGCCCGCCGCCATCGCCCAGCAGCGCTATCTGGACCGCTATCGCGTTCTAGCCGAAGCTGTCGGCATCCTGCCCGGCGCCGACGCCTGGCACACCGAGTAGTCGGGCGCAGCACAGAGCGGCGGACGCAAGGGAGACGTATGGCGCAGGCGCGGACGGAGGCTTCCCCCTCCCACACCGGCATAAGGATCGGCCTGTCGGCGGTGATCATCGCGCTGCGGGACCGTGAAGCCGTGGTTCTGACCACCCACGCCCCCGACGGCGCGCCCGCCCTGCCCTTCGGCCCCTTCGACCCCGCGCGCGATCGCACGTTCGAACTGGCCCTGCGCGCCTTCGTGGCCGACCAGACGGGCTTTCCGCTGGGTTTTGTCGAACAGCTCTACACCTTCGGCGATCTGGGCCGCGACGCCCCGCGCGCCACGCCCGGCCCGGACCAGGCGCGCGACATCTCGGTCGGCTATCTGGCCCTCACCGCCGATGCGCCTGATGATCCCAGTTTCGGCGCTTCGGGCCGCGACGCCGCCTGGACTCCCATCTTCCACGTTTTTCCCTGGGAGGACCGCCGCCGGGGCCAACCCGCCGTCATGGAGCGCCTCGTCCCCGGCTTGACCGCCTGGGCGGGCGACGACGCCGCGCGCAAGGGCCGCGTTGATGCGCTCTTCGCCCTCTCGCCCGGCGTCCGCTGGAACGAGGAGCGCGTGCTGGACCGCTATGAACTGCTCTATGAAGCCGGTCTGGTCGAGGAGGCCGCGCGCGACAACGGCCGCCCCGCCCCCGCCTCTCCGGGCGACCTGCCCATGGCGTCCGACCACCGCCGAATCCTGGCCACAGGCGTCGCCCGCCTGCGCAGCAAACTCAAATATCGGCCCGTCCTGTTCGACCTGACGCCCCCGACCTTCACCTTGTCCGCGCTGCAGGCGGCGGTAGAGGCGGTGGCGGGCCTGTCGCTGCACAAGCAGAACTTCCGTCGCGGTGTCGAACGCACCGGCCTGGTCCAGCCCACGGGCGTTTTCACCAGCGACACCGGCGGCCGTCCCGCCGAACTGTTCCGTCATGTCCGACCCGAACCGGGCGACAGCGGCGCCTTCGGCTTGTCGCTTCCTGGACAGCGTTGATCAGCCATTCAAATTTCTTCGCCGTCATGGCTTGCAGCCATCGCAGCCTTTGATTAGAGAAGCCGCTCGCTCAGCCCCATTAGGGACTACCGACCCGCGGAGAGGTGGCAGAGTGGTTGAATGTACCGCACTCGAAATGCGGCGTACGTGGAAGCGTACCGGGGGTTCGAATCCCCCCCTCTCCGCCATTATTTTCTGACAATCTGATCTGCCCGCCAGGGCGCCCGCGCTTGATCGCGCATGGTCAGTCGAAGCGCTCGATGCGCAGGGCCTCCATCCATCGCGGAGACGACCGTCCCAGCGCGATCTGCTCCATCGTTTCTGCCGTGAAGGCGGCCAGGGTCAGGCCCAGGTGCTGGTGCCCAAAGGCGTAGTGGATGGCCGGATGCGTCTGAAGTCGCCCTATCGCCGGCAGATAGTCCGCCAAAGTCGGGCGCGGCCCGCACCAGCGGTCCGGCGCGTCGGAGAAGCCGATGCCCAGCGCTTTCAGATGTCCCTCGATCTGACGCCATTTGCGCGGGTCCGGCGGCGCTGACGGCCGACCAAACTCGACATGGCTGGAGGCGCGCAACCCTCCATTGAACCGCGCCACGGCGAGGGCGCGATCTTCAAACACCGTCAGCGGCAGGGATTCAGGCCAATCATGCTGCGAGGACTGGACCGAATAGCCGCGCTCCCCAATCAGAGGAACCTTCACGCCGAGCGGCGCCAGCAGTGAAGCTGACCACGCGCCCGCGGCGACAACGGTCCGCTGGGCGTCCACGGCCGCGCCGTCTTCCAGAACGATCTCGACGCCGTCGGATACAGGCTTCAAGCAGCGCACATCGGCCTGAAGGATGCGCCCGCCCTGCTTCACGAAGGCAGCCGACAAGGCGTCGCGCACGTTCTGAGGTTCGCTGACCTGCCCCGTGCCGGTGAAGCGTATCCCGCCGGCAAGGCGCGCTTTCAGGACCGCGTCATAGGCGGCCAGTTCCTCCGCCTCCATAGGGCGAAAGCGAGCGCTTCCGGTGCGAGCGCTCCGCCAGGCCTCAAGACCGCATCTCGCCGCCTCAGGCGTGGACCAGACGACCGCGTGGCCGGTCGGGCGGATCAGGTCGTCCGGCGCTTCGGCCAGGGCCGCCAATCGCGTCCAGGCGCCCAGCGGATCATCGAGAAGACGCGCCAGGATCTCGGCGCCGTGCGCGGCCGCCGCCGAGCGAGAGGCCGCCAGAAACCGCAGCGCCCACGGCCCCCACAGCGCCGCATCTCGCGCCCGGAAATCCAGCGGACCGCCGAAAGCGAACAGCCGCCCGAACGCGCTTTTCAAGGTCGCGGGCGACGGCATCGGCTCGCACTGCTCCGCGGCGATGTGGCCGATGTTGCCGAAGGAGGCGCCGCGTCGTGGATCGCCTCGGTCGATCAGAATCGTCTCGAAACCCGCCGCTTGAAGCCGCAGGGCCGTCGCCGTTCCGACCAGCCCGCCGCCGATAACCGCCCAGCGATAGGGCGTCGTCATGCAGAGACGCTCTCGCCGAAGGGATCGTCCAGGCTGTGCGAAGGCTCGGTGAACCAGACCGGCCCGGCGTCCGTCATGTAGAAGTGGTCTTCCAGACGCACGCCGAACTGGCCGGGAATGACCAGCATCGGCTCGTTCGAGAAACACATGCCGGGCGCCAGCGGCGTGGCGTCGCCGCGCACCAGGTTCGGCGCCTCGTGGATGTCCAGGCCGATGCCGTGACCGGTGCGGTGCGGCAGGCCCGGCAGGCAGTAATCGGGGCCATAGCCGAGGCCGGTCAGATAGCCCCGCGCGGCGTCATCGACGCTGTGGCACGGCGCCCCGAGTTGAGCGGCGGCGAAGGCGCGAGCCTGGGCCTCTTTCTCGTGCGCCCAGACCCGACGGAAATCGTCCGTCGGTTCGCCGAAGACATAGGTGCGGGTGATGTCCGAGTGATAGCCGTCGACCAGCGTCCCGGTGTCGATCAGCACCACGTCGTCGGCCTGAAGAGCACGATCGCCCTCGCCGCCGTGAGGCAGGCAGGTGTCGTCGCCGAAGGAGACCAGGCAGAACCACGACCCGCCCTCCCCGCCCAGGGCGCGGTGTTCGGCGTCGATGAAAGCCATGACTTCTGAGGTGCGGACCCCGGCCTTCAACCAGCGGCGGGTGCGGCGCTGGACCTCCAGTGTAATGGCCTTAGCGCGGGTCAGAAGCGCGATCTCGGCGGGCGACTTGAGGCTGCGCTGCGTCAGGATCAGCGGCGCGCCGTCCGTGACTCGATCCGCGCCGAGCGCCCGACTGAGGCCCAGCCAGATGAAGGCCGCCGCCTGATCGTCGACCGCCAGAACGCCGTCCTCAGGCAGACGTCCCGCCGCCAAGGCGTAGGGACTCTCTTCCTCCTCCCAGGTCAGGATGTCGCCCGCGACGGCGTTCGGCGCCGCCGTCAGTCCCGCCACCTTATCCAACTCGAACCGGGGGCAGACGTATTCCACGCGCCCATCGGCATGGATCAGCGCCCCGGTCAGACGCTCCGACGGATGCCAGTCCAGCCCCGTATAATAGCGCAGTGAAGCGGTCGGCCCCAGCAGCAGGGCAGCCAGACCTTCGGCCTTCAATCGTCCAGCCAAAGCGCGGATACGCGCCCGCCTCTCTTCAGCGTCAATGGGAGCAGCGGCAGGAAGAAGAAACGTCATGCGATCAACGTATACAGTATCTGATTTTGACCGCACTTCTTTCACGGCTTGGATCGCCAGGCAAGTGTCGTGACGGCTGCAACACCTGAAACCAGGCTGCGTGGCAAGCAGCGCCAGTCCGTTCGGACAGTGGGCCGAATGCGTGATGAAATGACGCAAAGTCGCCACTTCTCATGAACCTTATAACAGATTGCCTTCAACTCGGCCCCCTCCTACCTAAGCCGCCATGCCTCGGTCGATGATGACATTGGCGAACCTGTTTGCGGCCTTGACACTGGTCATCGCCGCACTCGTGCTTGCGCCTGCTGTCGATGCCGCGACCTGCGCGCCTGACGCCGCCATCGCGCACCAGACCTTGGCCTCGGAACACGCTCAGGACGGGTCCACGGACAGTCACGATCGTAAGGGCGGCGAGATTCACGGCCATTGCCACCACCCCGGCGAGCGTCCGTCCAGCGGCGACCTCAGCATCGCCAAGCCCCAGGCCCAGGCCAGCCGCTACATCCTGCGCGACGACAGCACCGTGTCGTTCGCCGCCGACGGACTGAAGCGCCCTCCCAGAAGCTGATCGGAAGCCTGCGCCATCGCGCGCCCTTCTTGTGATCATCTCTGGAAATCAAACATGTCACCGACACATCGTCGTCGGCCGCGTCTGGCGGTCGGCTGCGCGCTCGCCGCGGTCGCCGTTTTCGGCGCCGTCCCGGCGTGGGCTGACCCCGCGCCCTCCTATGGCGAACTGCTCGCCCAACTTGGACAAACGCCTTCCGCCGTCGAAGCGAACGCCCTGAGCGACGCCGCCGAGGCGCGCGTGCGTCAGGCGCGCGTTCGGCCCAATCCCAACCTGTCCATCGACCTTGAGAACGTGGTCGGGTCCGGCCCCTATTCGGGTCTCAGCGCAGGCGACCTCAGCCTGGCGTTCAGCCAGGATCTGGAGCTGTGGGGCAGGCGCCCCGCAAGAGTGAACGCCGCCCGTGCCGACGCGGGCGCGGCGGCGTTGCGTCGCGACCTGACCGTGGTCGA
>NZ_DAMCNG010000166.1:0-6055 GCF_032107865.1 Brevundimonas sp. | reverse complement strand
CCGCCGTCTGCCGCTAGCAGGCCTGCGCGTGCTGTGCGTGGACAATGAGCCCGCTATCCTGGACGCCCTGACGGCCCTGCTGGATCGCTGGGGCGCGCAGGCGGTGACGGCGCGCTCGGTGGCGGACGCGCGAGCGGCGGCGGGGCCGTTCGACGCGGCCCTGGTCGACCTGCACCTGGGCGACGACGAGCCTGACGGCCTCGCCGCCGTGGATTTTCTGCGGGCCCGAGGGGTTCGGCGCATCGCCCTGGTCACCGCCGACACCCGCGACGGACTGAAGGAGCAGGCGGCGGCTGCGGGCGCCATCCTGCTGCCCAAGCCGGTCAAGCCGGCGGCGTTGAAGGCGTTTCTGAGAAGCTGAGGTTTACAGGCCCATGCAGAGGTATTTGATCTCGAGGTAGTCCTCGATGCCGTGGCTCGAACCCTCGCGACCCAGGCCCGACTGCTTGATCCCGCCAAAGGGTGCGACTTCGGTGGAGATCAGGCCGGTGTTGATGCCGATCATGCCGGTCTCCAGCGCCTCGGCCACGCGCCAGACGCGGCTCAGGTCGCGGGCGTAGAAGTAGCCGGCCAGGCCGAAGATGGTGTCGTTGGCCAAGGCGATCCCTTCCTCTTCCGTCTCGAAGCGAACGACGCCGGAGACGGGGCCGAAGGTCTCTTCGCGGCACATCTTCATGTCCTGGGTCACGCCCGACAGGACAGTCGCCTGGAAGAAGGTCATGCCCAGCGCGTGACGAGCCCCGCCGGTCAGCAGCGTCGCGCCCTTGGCGAGGGCGTCGGCGACGTGCTCCTCGACCTTCTTCACGGCCTTTTCGTCGATCAGGGGGCCGATCTGGACTCCTTCGTCCAGACCGTTTCCGATCTTCAGCGCCTCGCTCGCCTTGGTCAGCTTGGCGACGAATTCGTCATGGACGGCGGCCTGCACATAGAAGCGGTTGGTGCAGACGCAGGTCTGGCCCGCGTTGCGGTATTTTGAAGCCACGGCCCCCGCCACGGCGGCGTCGATGTCGGCGTCGTCGAAGACGAGGAAGGGGGCGTTGCCGCCCAGCTCCAGGCTCATCTTCTTGATGGTCTGCGACGACTGCTGCATCAGCAGGCGGCCGATCTCGGTCGAGCCAGTGAAGCTGATCTTGCGCACCGCCTCATTGGACGTCAGCTCGCCGCCGATGGCGGAGGCCGAGCCGGTGACGACGTTGAACAGGCCGGGCGGCAGGCCCGCTTCTTCCGCCAGAACGGCCAGCGCCAGGGCCGACAGCGGCGTCTGACTGGCCGGCTTCAGCACAACGGCGCAACCGGCGGCCAGGGCCGGGCCGACCTTGCGGGTGATCATGGCGGCGGGGAAGTTCCACGGGGTGATGGCGCCCACCACCCCGACCGGTTGGCGCAGGGTCATCAGCCGCTTGCCGGCGTCATAGGTCGGGATGACCTCGCCATAGGTGCGTTTGCCCTCTTCGGCGAACCATTCGATGAAGCTGGCGGCGTAGGCGATTTCACCCTTCGCCTCGGTCAGGCTCTTGCCCTGTTCGCGGGTCAGCAGGCGGCCCAGGGCGTCCTGCTCGCTCATCATCAGATCGAACCAGCGGCGCAGGATGCGGGCGCGTTCGCTCGCCGTCTTCGCGGCCCAGGGCTTCATCGCGGCCTCGGCGGCGGCGATGGCGCGACGGGTCTCAAGGGCGCCCATGTCCGGGACGGCAGCGAGCACCTCGCCCGTGGCCGGGTTGGTCACCTCGATCGTCCCGCCGCCGTCGGCGTCGATCCAGCGGCCGTCGACATAGGCCTGATGACGCAGCAGGCGGGCGGGATCGGACATGGGGCGGTTCCTTCGATGCGGTCGGGGAGCCGACATAACGCGCCGGAGCGGGCGCGGCTGCAAGATGACGAAACGCCTAGATCAACGGTCTAGGTCAGCATCAGTCCCATGCGAACCAGAGCCGGCAGGCTGTCGGCCTCCATCTTGGTCATGACCTTGGCGCGGAAGACCTCGACCGTGCGGGGGCTGATCTTCAGGTCCAGAGCCATCTCCTTGTTGGAGGCGCCGGCGACCAGGGCGTCGAACACCTGGCGCTCGCGCGGGGTCAGACGGCCCAGGCGCAGGCGGGCCTGCTGGCGGGTTTGCTGACGGGCGTCCAGGTCGCCGAGCTGGGCCAGGCAACCCTTCACCACCTCGACCAGGCGGGCGGGGTCGAAGGGCTTTTCGATGAAGTCCACGATGCCGGTCTTCATCATCTGCACCGCCATGGAGACGTCGGCGTGGCCGGTAATGACGATGACGGGCCAGGTCTCGCCGCGCAGTTCGGCCAGGCGGCGCACGATCTCGGTCCCGTCCATGCCCGGCATCCGCACATCGGTGATGACGCAGGCCGAGGCGTCCTCGGGCAGGGCGGCGAAGAACTCGGTTCCGCTGGCGAAGCCGCGCGCGCGCACGCCCCGCCCGCGCAGCACCCGCAGGAGGGCGTCGCGCACGGCCGGATCGTCGTCGATGACGAAGACGGAATGATCGCTCACGCGGTCGTGGCCTCCAGGTCCAAGGGCAGGGTGAAGAAGAAGGCGGCGCCGCCCAGAGCCTGGCTGCGACCCACGTTCAGGACGCCGCCGTGTCGCTCGACGATGGTGCGGGTGACGGACAGGCCCAGGCCCATGCCGCCGGGCTTGGTGCTGGTCATGGGCTGGAACAGGCGGTCGCGTTGATCGTCGGCGACGCCGGGGCCGTTGTCTTCGATGCTAATGCGATAGCCGTCGGCTTCTGTGCGGCCCAGGATGCTGACCTGGGCGCCGTGGCGACCCGCCGCCGCTTCGACGCCGTTGCGGACCAGATTGACCACGGCCTGCTGAAACTGGATGCGGTCGGCCCGCACCCGGTCGCAATCCGGGGCCATGTCGATACGCAGGGCGACCTTCTGGGCCTGGCCGACGCGCGTCAGGATCTGCTTCATGTTCTCGATCATGTCCGAGGCGCTTTCGCCGCCCAGGACGCCGGTTTCCTGGGTCAGGAAGGCGCGGATGCGGCGAATGATCTCCCCGGCGCGAAGCAACTGGCCTTGAGCGAGGTCCAGGGTGCGGCAGGCGCTGTCGCCCAGGGAGCCGGCCTTCTCCATGTCGGCCCGGCTGGCGTGCATATAGCCGCTGGCGGCGCTCAGGGGCTGGTTCAACTCGTGGGCCAGGGTGGCGGCCATCTCGCCGAGAGAGTTCAGCCGCCAGACGGTGTTCAACTGCGCGTGCAGTTCGCGGGCCTGAGCCTCGGCGGCGTAGCGCAGCGTCAGGTCGGCCAGGCCCAGGGCCACATGATCCCGGTCCGATCCGCCGGGCGTCATGCCGAACTGAATGCCGACCGGAAAGGTCGATCCGTCCGGTCGTTGTCCGATCCAGTAGCCGGAGTCGGCCTCCAGCAAGCCGGACGGCGTCCCGGACGCGGCGAGCGTGGCGATGTCGAAGCCCGGAACGATCTCGGCGAAAGGCCGTCCCAATGCTTCATCCTGCGTGATCTTCAGCATGGCGAGCGCCGTGTCGTTGAGCCGTGAGATCGCGCCCTCGCGTGTCAGCATCAGGGTCGGCGTCGACAGGAAGGCGACGTTCAGCATGGCGTCGCGCGCCGCCAGGGCTCCGGCAAGACCAGAAGCCTGTCGCCAGACCAGGATCAAAGCCGCCACGGCCGCCAGCGCCAGCATCAAGGCGATCAAGATCAGGCTGCGTGAGAGGGACGGCGCCGCCAGCCCCAGCGTCAGGGCCGCAACGATGAACAGGGCGCACGCCAAGGCGATAGCCGCCGCCCAAGGACGAGGGGGTGGCGTGACGTCAGGGGAGCAGCGGTCCAATACTGAGTAAATCGAACTTGTCCTCGCTTCCCGGTAGATCAGGAGGCGAGCCCTTCCGTGTCGTCGTCGTCATGAGGCAGGTAAGAAGGGCTTATTAGATAGGTCTTACCTAACATGCAATTGTCGCCCACAGTTCTTTGTGAGATGAAAAAACGCACATTTCTGTCATAACGTTGGTATGTATGATCTTCGGCTCTATGGTTACTCAGTCGTTAAGAAATGCAGCGGCGTTCTGGCGAAAGAAACCTGCGCGACAAATGTGAGCATCGTGAATTGCGGATTTCTACGTACGGGCGAATTTACGATTGTCTACCGTTGTTCCGCGCAGAAGGGGATCAGTCTCAAAGAGGTCTGAATGCCCTTCCAAATTATCGCTCGACGCCAGAAGGGCGTTCGCGCGCTCCGTAACCCGCTCACGGGCGGTTTGATTATGGCTCTGTCAGCGGCGCTTGCGGCGCCCGCAGCGGCCCAGTCCATCGAAGGCCAGTTGGGTCTCGCCAGCGAATACGTCGGCAAGGGCCTGGGCAAGAGCGCCGGCGACCCCAGTCTGAACGCCAGCCTTGAGGCGTCCTACGGCGACTTCTACGGCAGCGTCTTCGCTTCGACGGCCAAGCTGTCTCAAGGCTCCGACGCCGAGATCGTGACGGCGCTGGGCTGGCGGCCCAAGGCCGCGGGCGTCACCTTCGATCTGTCGGTCGTGAACCGCGACCTGCCGGGCACGCGCTCGGGCGTCGATTCTAACTATTGGGAATATCAGGCTGACGCCTCGCGCAAGTTCGGGCGCGTCTCCGGACGGCTGCGGATCAACTACACGCCCGACGGTTTCGCCGCGACCAAGGAGGCCTGGTGGATCGAGGCTCAGGCGTCGACGGCCCTGGGGCCGCG
Organism: Brevundimonas sp.; assembly: GCF_032107865.1. Lineage (GTDB taxonomy): Bacteria > Pseudomonadota > Alphaproteobacteria > Caulobacterales > Caulobacteraceae > Brevundimonas. Next base: position 1,358 of record NZ_DAMCNG010000166.1, on the reverse strand, counting down.
CACCAAGGCGTCGGCCGCCTTCGGCGTGCGATCGGCGGACGGCGGGGCGGACTACAACGCCTGGAATCTGGGCGTGAAGCACAACCTGAACGAGCGATGGGCCATCGACGCGCGCTGGTACGACACCGACAGCCATGCGCTTGGCGACAACTACGACGGGCGCCTGGTGGGGGCGCTCAGCTTCAACTTCTGATCGAAAGCCGGTTCGGCTCTCAAGAGAATCTTCACGGGGGGTGAGTTAGATGGACGCCATGCTGAGCGACCTTAAGATCGAAAAGAAACTGATGGCGGCCTTTGCGGTCGTCATCCTGGCCATCGTCGCCATGGGGCTGACGGTGTTTTTGCAGATCAACGCCCTGGATGCGGCGCGGGCGGATCGAGCGCGCGCGGGCGTCGTCCAGCGCGAGGCCGAGGCGGCGCAATTCTATCTGGCGCGGCAGGAGGCCAGCTATCGCGGCTTCCTGGTGTCGCGCGACCCCTACTATCTGCAACGACTGGAAGAGCACCGGCAGAGCTTCAACAAGAGCCTCGATCGCGTGACGCAACTGGACCGCGCCAGCGCCACGCAGGTGCGCGCGGCTCGGACCGCCGCGGACGAGTGGAACAAGCAGGTGGTCCAGCGCGGCCAGGCCCTGGTCGTGGATCAGGCCGGCTGGATGCAGGCCATCGCCATGGTCGGCCGCAACGGCGAGGCTGACAAATTCATCGACCCGGCCGAAAGCGCCCTGAACGGCCTGATCGAGAAGAAGGTCCAGGAAAGCCGCATCTATGCCGAGACCCAGGTGTCGGTCGCCAAGACGGCCCGCATGGTGCTGATCGGCGGCCTGGTGCTGGCGCTGGCGCTGGCGGCCGGCATGGCCGTGATGCTGACCAATATCCTGGCCAAGCCGCTGACGGCGATGACGACGGCCATGCGCCGCCTGGCGTCGGGCGACACCTCGGTGGCCGTGCCGGCCGCCAGCCGCAAGGACGAGGTCGGTCAGATGGCCGCCGCCGTCCAGACCTTCAAGGACGCCGCCATCGCCAAGGACCGCTTGGAAGCCGAAGCCGTCGCCCAGCGTCAGGCGGCCGAGGACGAGCGCGCCCGCGTCGAGGCCGAGAAGGCTCGCGAGGCTGAAGACGACAAGGTGGCCATCACCGCCCTGGCCCAGGGGCTGGGCGCCATGGCCAACGGCGACCTGACCCATCGGATCGACGTCGCCTTCGCGCCCAAGGCGGCGCAGCTGAAGGCCGACTTCAACGAAGCCATTGGACAGCTGGAGAAGGCCATCGCCTCGGTGACGGCCAATGTCGCGGCCATCCGTTCGGGCTCGGGCGAGATCAGCCAGGCCTCCGACGACCTGTCGCGCCGCACCGAG
>NZ_DAMCNG010000165.1:0-6059 GCF_032107865.1 Brevundimonas sp. | reverse complement strand
GGCGAAGAAATAGCCTTTGACGTAATCCACGGCGTCGCCGCCCCAGCGGACCGGCGCGGCCAGGACGCCGCCCGTGGTTCCGGCGGCGCTGTCGAATGCGGCGCGCGTTGGCCCCAAGTCGTCGGCCGCCTGGTGCGGCCGATCGGCGAGCAGAAGCATGACCGCAGCGACGATGCCGCCGACGACCATGACCGCGGCCGTCCAGGCCAGCGGCACCTTCAGATTCTCGAACGGTCCGTCGCGAAACGCCACGGCCAGCCTTCCTGCTAGAGCTTAGGAATCGGCGAGGCGAAGCCCGCCGAAAGTGTGAGCCTGCCCCAGAAATCCGCTCCTTTTCAGGAACGCGGCGCCTGCGGCAGGCCGATCAGTCTCAGAGCGATGACTCGAGGACGCCCTTCATCCACGACGGGTGCTCCAGCACCTTGCCGCAGCCGATGGCGACGCACGACAGCGGATCATCCGCCACCTGCACCGGCAGGCCCGTGTGGTCGCGGATCTCAGCGTCCAGGCCGCGCAGCAGAGCGCCGCCGCCCGTCAGCATGATACCCTTGTCGGCGATGTCGGCGGCCAGTTCCGGCGGCGTAGCCTCCAGGGCGACCTTCACGGCTTCCACGATCTGCGAGACGGGCTCGGCCAGGGCCTCCGCCGCCTGACGTTCGCTCATCTTCACTTCGCGCGGCACGCCCTGCATCAGGTCGCGGCCCTTGACCTCGATCGACAGGCCTTCGCCGTCGGTCGGGATGCGGGCGGTGCCGATGTCCTTCTTGATGCGTTCGGCGGTCGTTTCGCCGATCAGCAGGTTATGGTTGCGGCGCATATAGGCGATCAGGGCGTCGTCCATCATGTCGCCGCCAACACGAACCGAACGCGAATAGACGATGCCCGACAGCGACAGAACGGCCACTTCGGTCGTGCCGCCGCCGATATCGACGACCATCGAACCAGTCGGCTCGTGGATCGGCAGACCGGCGCCGATCGCAGCGGCCATCGGCTCGTCGATCAGGCCGACGCGACGGGCCGAGGCGTTCAGGCAGGAATCATTGATGGCGCGGCGCTCAACGGCCGTGGCGCCCGACGGGACGCAGACGATCATCTTCGGGTTCACGAAGCCCTTGCGGTTGTGAACCTTGCGGATGAAGTGCTTGATCATCTCTTCGGCGACTTCGAAGTCGGCGATGACCCCGTCGCGCATCGGACGGATGGCTTCCATGTGGCCGGGGGTACGGCCCAGCATCTGCTTGGCTTCCAGGCCGACGGCGTGGACGATCTTGCGGCCGCCGACGTTACGCAGGGCGACAACCGACGGCTCGTTCAGGACGATCCCCTTGCCGCGCATGTAGATCAGGGTGTTGGCCGTCCCCAGATCCATAGCGATGTCATTGGAAATCATGCCGAAGAGGGGTGAAAGCATGGGCGTCGGTACCGCTTTAGTTCGGGCCTGCAAGGGCGTGAATTTCATTCGTCCGCTGTGGCGACGCCCTACCCCCGCTTCACGTTGATCGCAAAGCTGTCCTGACCGTCTTCGCCGAGCCGACTACAGGCCCGTTTGCCCTCATGCCGCGGGGATTGCAAGCGCCTATGACTCCTCGATCACAGGCTTGTCACGGCAAGGCTTGAAAGCCTTGCCGCTCAAGCTTTCCAGCCCCGCTTGCGGGTTCGCGGCTCAGACCGCCGTGATGCCTTCGGCATGGAGCACGCGCTGCACCGCCGGGCGCGATTGCACCAGGTCCAGATGGGCGTTCAGCTTCGGAAAGCGCGCCTTGTCCAGCAGGCCCGCCTGACGCGCCCAGCGCGTGAAGACCAGCAGATAACCGTCCGCCATCGAATGATCTTCGCCCATGACCCACGGGCCGGCCAGAAGATGATTCTCGGCCAGGTCGTATTTCTCGAGCGCAATCCGCACGGCCTCGTCCCTGGCCTCGCCTTCCAGCGGCGGCTTGGAGAACAGCGCCTTGCCGATGGCCGGGTGCAGCGACGACGCCAGCCAGCCGTTGAAGGCCTGCATCCGCGCAAACTCGAACGGATCGTCCAGATCGGCCAGCTGGGCGTGCGGATGGGTCTGGGCGACATAGGCCAGGATGGTGCCGTTCTGGGTCAGCACGCCCTTGGGCGTCTGCAGGGCCGGGGTCACGCCCGCCGGGTTGATCGCCAGGTATTCCGGCGTGCGCTGCTGGCCGGCGCGCAGGTCGATCTTCTCGATCACATAGTCCGCGCCCGCCTCTTCCAGGCCGATGTGCGAAGCGATGGCGCAGGCGCCGGGCGAATAATAGAGCTTCAGCATCGTCGTTCTCCGATCAATCCACTTGCAGGCTGCGCGCAGCCTCGCGGCGTTTCACCCACTCGCGCACCGCCAACATCAATACAAGCCAAACGCCCGCGACGGCCGCCAGGATCACCGAAGTCCAGATCCCGTCGCCGCTGACCGCCGCCATGAACGACCCGCCGAAAAAGGCGACCAGCGCCGTCTTGGGCAACACGCCCAGGGCGCACCCCGCCAGATAGGCCGGAAACGAGGCCCGCACCGCGCCGAAGGCCATGTTCACCACGATGAAAGGCGCCGAGGGAACGTTGCGGATGATGAAGCTGGCCGAAAAGGCGTTGCGGCCGACGAATTTACGGATGCGTTCGACCGTTCCGCCGCCATATCGCTCCAGCGTCCGCGCGGTCGGCCCGCGCCCCAGCCAATAGGTGACGGCCGCCGAGGCGATCGTGGCGATCCAGCTATAGAGAAATCCGAACCACGGCCCGAAAGCCACGACGCAGGCCGCGATCAACAGGAACTGCGGCACGCCGATGAAGGCCGACAGGGTGAAGACCAGCACCGCCGCCGCCAGCCCCCACGGCCCGATGCGGTATCCGGCCAGCCAATGCTCCAGCCGATCCTCCGCGCCCAACGCCAGCTGCGTCTTGCCCAGGGCGAACAGGGCGATGATTCCCGCCAGCAACAGCAGGGTCACGGCCAGGGTGCGCCACCGCTTGGCCTCCATATTCAGCAGAAAATCGACGACGCGCCGCATAAATTTCGCCCAAATCGCCTTTTGATCGTCCAGGCCGCGCACAAACGTTGTGCGCCCCTGCGGGGTTGCGTATCAAGCCTCAGCCTCCCCGGCCCCATCACTTCCACCAGACGGGATAGACATGTCCAGCCTTCAGTCCGCCTCCCTCGCTCGCGTCAAGCCGTCGGCCACCCTGGCCGTGACCGCCCAGGCGCGCGAACTGAAACGCCAGGGGCGCGATGTCATCGGTCTGGGCGCCGGCGAGCCGGACTTCGACACCCCCGACAACGTTAAGGCGGCGGCCATCGAGGCCATCAATCGCGGCGAGACCAAATACACCGACGCCGACGGCATGCCCGAACTGAAGGCCGCCATCGCCGCCAAGTTCGCTCGTGAAAACGGCCTGACCTACGAAACCAACCAGATCCACGTCGCCTCGGGCGGCAAGCCGGTGATCTACAACGCTCTGGTCGCCACGCTGAACCCCGGCGACGAGGTGATCGTGCCGGCGCCCTACTGGGTCTCCTACCCCGACATGGTGCTGCTGGCCGGCGGCGAGCCCGTCACCGTGGTCGGTCAGGAAGCCGACGGCTTCAAGCTGCGTCCCGAAGTTCTGGACGCCGCCATCACGCCCAAGACCAAGTGGATCATCCTGAACTCGCCGTCGAACCCGACCGGCGCCGCCTATACCCGCGCCGAGCTGGAGGCCCTGGCTGTGGTGCTGCGCAAGCACCCGCAGGTCTGGATCCTGACCGACGACATGTATGAGCACCTCGTCTATGGCGACTTCGACTACGTCACCATGGCCCAGGTCGCGCCCGACCTCTACGACCGCACCCTGACCTGCAACGGGGTGTCCAAGGCCTACGCCATGACCGGCTGGCGCATCGGCTATGCGGGCGGTCCCAAGCCGCTGATCGACCTGATGCGCAAGGTGGCCAGCCAGACGACCTCCAACCCCTCCTCCATCAGCCAATGGGCGGCGGTCGAGGCCCTGAACGGCCCGCAGGACTTCCTGGCCCCGCGCGCAGCCGCCTTCGAGAAGCGCCGCGATCTGGTCGTCTCCATGCTGAACCAGGCTGATGGCATCCGTTGCCCGAAGCCGGAAGGCGCCTTCTACGTCTATCCGTCGATCGAGGGTCTGATCGGCAAGACGGCGCCGTCGGGCGTGGTCATCACCGACGACGAGACCTTCACCGCCGAACTGCTGAACGCCGAAGGCGTGGCCGTGGTCCAGGGCGCCGCCTTCGGCCTCAGCCCCTATTTCCGCATCAGCTACGCCACCTCGGAAACCGTGCTGGAAGAAGGCTGCACCCGCATCCAGCGCTTCTGCGCCAGCCTGAAATAGGGCTTCAGTGAACCGGCGCCGGCGGAATGTTCAACGTCGGCGCCGTTTTCAGGATAAAGCCTCCGCACCACGCCAGCGCGCGCGCCGAGTTGTCGATCTCTCCGCCGGGAAGGCGTGAAAGACGGCAGGCAGCGTCCGGTTCGCCCTCCACCTCTGGTCCGGCGTAGAGCACGATCGGGCCGTCCGGCAGACTGCCTTCGCGATACAGCATGATGATCGGCGGCACGGGTCTCACGACCAGTTCGGCGTCGTCCCGCGTCATCGCCTCGCCCAGCAGGGCGCGCGCCTGACCGCCGGGATCGCCCGGCTCCAGACGGAACAGCTCGGCTTTCAGCCCGTCCCCCGGCCTTTGCGGCATGAGGAAGCGCGGCGGCTCCTGCGCGGCCAGTTGCCCGGCGACGAGCAGCGCCGCCAGCATCACATCGCCCGGCTGACGGCGAAGTCGGCCAGGGCTTCCAGCGCCGAGCGCCACGGCCCTGCAGGCAGCACCTGCAAGGCCGTCTTGGCCCGGTCGGCGTACTCCGTCGCCGTGTCGAGCGTGGCCTCAACGGCGCCGCTGGCGACGATCAACTGCCGCGCGCGGTCGAAATCCTCGGGCTTGCGGTCGCCCTTGGTGATGACGCGATCCCAGAACAGGTCTTCGGTCCCCTTGGTGCGCTGAACGGCCAGCAGCAGCGGCAGGGTCGCCTTGCCCTCGTTGAAGTCGTCGCCGGCGTTCTTGCCCAGGGTCTCGGTCGCGCCGCCGTAGTCCAGGGCGTCGTCCGCCAGCTGGAAGGCGATGCCCAGCGCCATGCCGTAGTCGCGCAGGGCCGCAACCTGTTCGTCCGTCGCGCCCGCCCCGACCGCGCCGGATTCGGCGGCGGCGGCGAACAGCTCGGCCGTCTTGGCGCGGATGATCTGCAGATAGGTGTCCAGGTCCAGGTTCAGGTCGTGGGCGCGCGTCAGTTGCAGCACCTCCCCCTCGGCGATCACGGCCGAGGCTCGCGCCAGAATGCCCAGGGCGCGCAGGGAATCGGTTTCGACCATCAGTTCGAACGCGCGGGCGAACAGGAAGTCGCCGACCAGCACCGACGAGGCCGAGCCCCAGATCAGGTGCGCCGCGACCTTGCCCCGGCGCATTTCGGAGCCGTCGACGATGTCGTCGTGCAGCAGGGTGGCGGTGTGGATGAACTCGACCGAAGCGGCCAGCTTCTTGGGGCCTTCGATGGCGCCCGTCTGGCCCACCGCGCGCGCGGCGGCGACGGTCAGCAGGGGGCGCAAACGCTTGCCGCCCGCCGACACCAGATGCTCGGCCAACAGGGGGATCACCGGCACGTCTGACTGCATCCGCGCGATGATCAAGGCGTCGACCGCCGCCATGTCGTCCTTGGCCAGATGAACCAGAGCGTCCACATCGCCCTTGGGACGGGGAGCGACGGCGAGAGCTGCGTCCACGGAAATCTCTTTCAGCACAGGGGCGAAGGGGGAGATTCGCCCGAAATTCACACGCATCCGCTTGCCCGGACGCGATGCGGCGCACAATGGTGGCGGCGCTATGATGGGTCAAGCCGAGTCATCCCTTACTGTCGCCGCAGATGTGGCCGAATCCGCCTTTCTGGGCGGACGCATCCGTTTGCGCCAACCGACGAAGGGTTATCGCGCGGGCATGGACGCCGCCCTGCTGGCCGCTGCGGTCGAGGCGCGCCCCGGCGACCGACTGATCGAGGCGGGCTGCG
>NZ_DAMCNG010000164.1:0-6175 GCF_032107865.1 Brevundimonas sp. | reverse complement strand
GAGGCGGTCAACGCCCCCGCCGACTTCATGGGCGGGCGGATGCTGATCGGGAAGGCGACGCCGGTGGACGACGCCCTGCTGGCCGACCCGACGGTGTCGATCAAGGCGGTCGCCAAGCCCCAGGTGTGACCTGCGTGTGACACCTGTTCCGCAAGTGCGATTTAGTCGCAGGAGTCAGATTGTCGCACCCTGAAATGGTGCTAATGCGAGCCGGTCTCATTCCTTGACCGGTTCCTCCCCTATGTCCGATACACGCTCCGCCGCCCTCAAGGCGCTCCTGTTCGCGTCCAGCGCTGCCGGGATGCTGTGCGCCGCGCCCGCCGTGGCTGCGGCGGCTGACGAGGCTGCGCCCGCGGACGGCGTGATCAGCCAGGACGCCACCAACCTGGGCACGGTCGATGTGAACGGCCATCGCGTGAAGCGCGAGCCGAAGGATCCGCAGTTCGTCACGCCTCTGGTCGATACGCCGCGCACCGTGACGGTGATCCCGCAGCAGATCATTGAACAGACCGCCGCCACCTCCTTGCAGGACATCCTGCGCACCTCGCCGGGCATCACCTTCGGCGCGGGCGAGGGCGGCCAGCCCCTGGCCGACCGGCCCTTCATCCGGGGGCAGGCCTCGGGCAACAACATTTTCGTCGACGGCATCCGCGACACCGGCGGCCAGCAGCGTGAAGTCTTCAACCTGGAGCAGGTCGAGGTCATCAAGGGGGCCGATTCCGTCTATTCGGGCCGGGGTTCGGGCGGCGGCAGCATCAACCTGGGCTCCAAGTCGCCGCGCCTGACCAACTTCGTCAACGGCTCGGCCGGGGTCGGCACCGACGACTATCTGCGCGGCACGGTGGACGCCAACTGGCAGGTCGGGCCGACCGCCGCCATGCGCCTGAACGTCATGGCCTCGCAGGGCGATGTGCCGGGCCGCAACGGCGTAGACTTCGACAAGTGGGGCGTCGGGGCTGCGGTCGCCGTGGGCCTGGGCACGCCGACGACGCTGACGGCCAGCTACTACCACCTCGACAGTAATCAGATGCCCGACTACGGCATCCCGCTCTACACCAAGCTGGGCGGGGCGAATGCGTCGCGCCCGGACGCCTCGGGCATTCTGGACGTGCCCTATGACAGCTTTTTCGGCCTCAAGGCGCGCGACGATCTGAACAATACGGTCGACAGCCTGACGCTGGAGGTGGAGCACCGCTTCAGCGACAACCTGGCCCTGCGCAACGTCACCCGCTACTCGCAGACGCTGAACGACTATGTCGTCACCAACCCCGGCGACGGCGGCGCGGCGCAGCAGATCAACGGCGTCTGGTGGATGAAGCGGGGCCTGAAGTCGCGCTGGAACCCGGCCGAGACCCTGGCCAACGTCACCGATCTGCACGGCTCCTTCCTGACCGGTTCGATCAAGCATGACTTCGACGTCGGCCTGGAGCTGTCGCGCGAGAAGAACCGCAACGCCTCCTATACGGTCACGACCCTGACGGGCGCGGCCTGCCCGGCGCCGCTGACGGGCCTGGACTGCACCCCGGTTTATGCGCCCAACCCGAACCACCCGTGGACGGGTACGAAGACGCGCGGTCTGGTCAGCACGACCGACACGGATTCCGTGGGAGTCTACGCCTTCGACGCCATTCACCTCAGCGACAAGCTGATCGTGAACCTGGGCCTGCGCTGGGACGACTATTCGGTTGATGCGGTCAACGCTTCGGGCACGATCGCGGCGCCGGTCTATAAGCCGGTCAGCAGCGGTTGGGACTTCGTCAACTATCAGGTCGGCCTGGTCTACAAGCCGACGGCGAACAGCAGCATCTACGCCTCCTATTCCACGGCCTCGACGCCGCCGACCATTTCGGCCGGCGATCAGAACGGCGGCACGGGGACGGGCTCGGGCGATCTGGCCAATGTCGTGCTGGACCCGGAAGAGACCGAAAACTTCGAGATCGGCGCCAAGGCCAATCTGTTCGGTGATCGTCTGGCGCTCAGCGGCGCCCTGTTCCACCTGACGCGCAAGAATGCGGCCATCCTGATCTCCGGCTCGGACTATGAGCAGATCGGCGAAGCCAAGGTCCAGGGGCTGGAACTGGGCGTGTCGGGCAACGTCACCGACAAGTGGCAGGTCTTCGGCGGCTACACCTGGATGGATTCCGAACTGGTCAACGGCGCGGTCAACAAGGGCGCGCAACTGGCGAATACGCCCGAGCACAGCGCCAGCCTGTTCACCACCTACCGTCTCATGCCCAAGCTCAGCCTGGGCGGCGGCGTCTATTACGTTTCCAAGTCCTGGGGCGGGAACCAGGGCGGGGCCGGCGGCGGCGCTAACCGCGTCTATGCGCCGGAATACACCCGCGTCGACCTGTTCGCCTCCTACGACATCAGCGACCGCGCCTCGCTGCAGCTGAACGTCCAGAACGCCGGGGATGAGGCGTACATCATCCGCACCAACGGCGTGCATCACGCCGATGTCGCTCCGGCGCGCCAGGCGATCCTGACGCTGAACGTCCGCTACTAAGAGGCCGCGTTTCGCGCCATCATGTCGGCCCCGTCGTTCGCTGGAGCGACGGGGCCGATGCGTTTCCAGACGGTGAGAAAGCCATGCTGCTGCACATCCCCGAAGTCTTCACCAAGGCCGAGGTGAAAGCCCTGCGCGAGACGCTGGACGCCGGTCCCTGGGCCGACGGCAACATGACCTCGGGCCATCAGTCGGCGAGCGCCAAGCGCAATCAGCAACTGCCCGAGGACAGCGCCCAGGCGCGCGAGGTGTCGGCCCTGGTCGTCCAGGCCCTGAACGCCAATCCGATGTTTGTCTCGGCCGCCTTGCCGCACACGATCTTTCCGCCCCTGTTCAACCGTTATGAAGGCGGCGGCGAGTTCGGCACGCACGTCGACAACGCCATCCGCCAACGGGAGGGCCATCGCATTCGCAGCGACCTGTCGGCCACCCTCTTCCTGTCCGAGCCTGAGGACTATGACGGCGGCGAACTGATCATCGAGGAGATGTACGGCGCCCAGTCGGTCAAGCTGCCGGCGGGCGATCTGGTCCTCTATCCGTCCAAGAGCTTGCACCGGGTGACGCCGGTCACGCGCGGCGCGCGCGTCTCCAGCTTCATGTGGCTGCAGAGCCTGATCCGCGACGACGCCGACCGCGAGAACCTGTTCCGCCTCGATGTGGCGATCCAGCGGGTGAACCTGGATAAGGGGCCCAAGGATGCAGCGGTGATCGAGCTGACCAGCGTCTATCACAACCTGCTGCGGCGTTGGTCCGAGGTCTGACGCTCCCTCAGGCGTCGTCCAGCATGGCGGCGAAGGCGGGGGTCATGCGCTCGACCAGGCCGTCGTGCGTGCGTTCCGTGAAATGAGCGGCCAGGCCCAAGGTTGCGGCCAGTTCAGGCCCCTCGACCGGACCCAGCACGGTCAACGCCGTGGCCAGGGCGTCGGCGCGCATGGCCGAGGCGTCGAAGACCGTGACCTGGGCCAGGCCGTTGTCGACCGGCCGCCCCGTCGCGCCGTCCAGGGTGTGCGAATAGAGCCGCCCCTCATGGGTGAAGGCGCGGCGCCCGTCGCCCGAGGTCGCCATGGCCAGGTCGACCAGAGCCGCGACCGTGCGCGGCGCGGGCGAGCCGGGGACGGTCTCGATCTCGACCCACCAGGGCTGGGCGTCGGGCTTGACGCCGCGCCCCTTTAGTTCGCCGCCGATCTCGACCAGGTGCGAGGTCGCGCCCAGGGCGCTCAGCCGGTCCGAGACGCGATCGACCGCATGGCCCTTGGCGATGCCCGAGACGTCCAGCTTCATGCCCCCGATCTGGATCGCCGCCTGGGCCTCGCGGTGCAGTCGCAGCTTCTGCCAGCCCGAGACGGTGCGCGCCGCCTCGATCTCTTCGTCGGACGGCATGGGCAGCAAAACCGAGCGCGGCCCCGGCGGGCCGAAGCCCCACAGGTCGACCAGGGCGCCCAGGCTGGGATCGACCGCGCCGTTGATGTCGTCGGCCAGATCCAGCGACTGGGTCAGCAGGGCCCAGAAGTCGTCTGACAGAGCCCAGGTTCCAGCCGGAGCGGCGTTGAACCGGCTGATCTCGCTGTCGACCTCCCACGGGCTAAAGACGGCGACGACGCGGGCCAGTTCTTCCTCAATCGCCGCCGTGAAATCGCCCTGAGCGGCGCCCGGCGGCGGGACCAGCCGCACCGACCAGGTCGTGCCCATGGTCTCGCCCGACAGGGACCAGATCAGATCGCTGGGCGGCCGTTCGGGCGCGCCGGTCATGAGCGGGATCAGGACGCGGTCGTCGTGTCGGCTGTCGTCCGCACTTCCGATGAGGATCGGCGACGGGGCGGAGGCGGAACGTTTCATGGGACGCGCAACGGTTTGGTTGAGGGGACGAAGCCCCTCTTATGACCGGGATCGTTCAGCGGGTCACGGCGACACGCACGGCGCGCAGTTCGGACGACCCCGTCCCGGCGGCCGTATTGGCGGCGCCCCAGCGGAAGGGCACGCGCACGGACTCGCGTCCGCCCATCTCGCGCGCCGCCTCGACGACCAGCGTGTACTGCCCGGCGGGCAGGCCGCGCAGGCGCGCGCCAGGCACGGTGAAGGCATGACGGCCGGGGGCCTTGGTCGGACCGGAGATTCCGTCGGCGGGCATGGCCATCGCCCGGCCGCCCTTGCGCCACCAGGCGCGCAGATCCCGCAGCCAGTCGGTGCCGTCGCCCTGACTGTTGCGGCTGCCGGGGTGATACCAGACGGCCAGGGTCTGGACGGCGCTCTGGTCCGGCTTCTCGATCCAGACGGCGACATAGGGGCGGTGATAGGCGGCGCTGTTGATGCGCGGCAGTTCGATCGACACCGACAGATCGGCGGCCAGAGCGGGCGCGGCCGCCGCCGTCAGGCTCGCCGTCGTCAGAATGAGGGGAAGCGGACGCATGGAGCGGCTCCTCAATGAATGAAGAACAGGGCGAGCACGGCGGGAATCAGCAGCCCCAGACCGACCAGCGGCCAGGTCGAGGGGCGCCGCCAGGCGTGCAGCCACAGAAGGCCCAGCCCTGTCAGGGTGAAGACGATGCAGGCGACGGCGAAAACGTCGATGAACCAGAACCAGGCCCGGCCGGTGTTGCGTCCCTTGTGCAGGTCGTTGAGCCAGGCGATCCAGCCGCGCGTGGTCTTTTCATGCAGGGCCTCGCCCGTCGTCCGGTCGATGGTCAGCCACCCGTCCCCGCCGGGCATGGGCAGGGCGACATAGATTTCCTCGGCCGTGGTTTCGGTCGGCTTGCCGGCGATGCGGACGTCGAAAGCCTCCTTCGCCCAGCGCGCCACCGCGTCGGGAGCGGGATCGGTCGTCTCTTGCGGAAACGCGCTCAACCGCGCCAGCAGGGGCGCGGGCAGGACGGCGGTCTGTTCGCGCACGACTGGCTCGACGGGGATCTGGGCGGCGTGGTTCAGGGTGACGCCGGTTGCGGCGAACAGCAGCAGGCCGACCATGCTGACCGCCGCCGAAATCCAGTGCCAGCTTTGCAACTGCTTCAGCCAGAAGGCGCGCGCGGGCGGCCGTGCGTCCTTGGCCTTCGGACGAGCGGGGGGCTTTGCAGAAGAGGCTGCGGCGTCGGTCACGCCGACGGCCTTGCCATAGAATGCAAATGACTTGCAACCGCGACTGTCGCCGCCTGGGCCGATCAGGCGGCCTGAGCGGCCTTTTCGCGCGACAGGATCAGGCGGATGGCGTTCAGCAGGGCCTCGGGCTGGATCGGTTTCTGGGCCACGCCGTCCATGCCCGCCGCCAGATAGTTCGCCTCGTCGCGTGGGTCGGCGTTGGCGGTCAGGGCAAGGATCGGCAGGGCGGCGGCGGGGCCGGGCAGGGCGCGGATGGCGCGCGTGGCGGCGATCCCGTCCATCACCGGCATCTTCACATCCATCAGGATCAGGTCGAACGATGCGGTCGCCGTTCTCGGCCGTTTCGTGGGTGCAGCCGAACAGCTCCAGCACCTTGCCCGCCACGAAGCGGTTGGCGGCGTTGTCGTCCACCACCAGCACATGCAGGGTCGCATGGGCGGTCGGGTCGGCCATGGCTCCGTCATCGCGCCGCCCGTCGGCCTCGGCCAGGGGCAGGCGCAGGTCGAAGCGGAACCGTGCTCCGCCTTGCGGCGAGCGCTCGACGCTCAGGCGGCCTTCCATGCGGTCGATGATCTGGCG
>NZ_DAMCNG010000163.1:0-6211 GCF_032107865.1 Brevundimonas sp. | reverse complement strand
GCCTGCCGGGGCGAACGGGGCGGACTGGCGCGACCTGCTGACCGGCGGACCGATCATCATCGCCGTCACCCTGGGCTTCCTGGTGGTCAACGCCCTGACGGTGCAGGCCGACTGGCCCAGCCTGCGGTCATGGGCGCCCTGGGTGTGGGAAGGATCGAGCGCCCTGGCGCTGGCGCTGGTGATCTGGCTGCCGTGGCTGGCGGCGGGCGCGGCGCTGACCGTGACCGTCGTCCCTGCTGCACGAAGGCTGGCGCGCACGGGGGCGTTTTCTGGCCGTACATCTGGGCGCCGCCTACCTCTACAGCCTGCTGCACGTCGTGCTGATGGTAGCGATGCGGCATGGCGTCTACGCCTTGCTGGGCGAGGTCTATGACTATGGTCCGCCCATCGAGCGGTTCGTCTATGAACTGCGCAAGGATGGACTGAGCTACGCCCTGTTCATCGGCGTCTTCTGGGGCGTGCGCAATCTGCGCGAGGCGCGCGAGACGCCGCTGCGGCCCGTCAGTTTCGACATCCGCGACGGGGCGCGCCTGATCCGGGCGCCGCTGGACGACATTCTGGCCGCGACCTCGGCGGGCAACTACGTCGAGTTCATCCTGGCCGACGGGCGCAGGCCCCTGATGCGCGTCACCCTGGCGGCGGTCGAGGGCGAACTGGCCCGCTTCGGCTTTGTGCGGACCCATCGGGGCTGGCTGATCAACGCCGCGCGAATGACCGGGCTGCGGCCCGAGGGCTCAGGCGACTGGACGGTGGAGCTGGGCGCGCTGGAGGCCCCGCTGTCGCGCCGCTACTCTGAAGCGCTGGAGCGGCTGCGCGCCGCCTGAAGCCGCATCCAGCCCGCGATGCCGAGGGCGCAGACCAAACTGAGCACCGCGCCGACCGCAAAGGTCGCCTGCGGGCCGAATCCGTCCCACAACAGGCCCGCCGCCACATTGCCCGCCAGGGCGATCAGGCCCGAGATCAGGGCGAACAGGCCGAAGGCAGAACCGCGCAGATGGGCGGGCGCCGCATCGGCGATCAGGGTCATCAACAGGCCTTGGGAAAAGCCCATGTGCAGGCCCCACAAGGCCACGCCCAGGTAGAAGACGACCTGGTTTCCGGCCAAGGCCAGCGCCACATCGGCGGCGGCCAGGAAGACCAGGCTGAGCAGCAGTAGGGAGGGGCGGCCGATGCGGTCCGACAACGCCCCCACCGGGAAGGCCGCCAAGCCGAACACCAGGTGCAACAGGACGATGGCCGCCGGCGCGAAGGCGGCGGGGACGCCGACGTCCAGCCCCTTCATCAGCAGGAAGGACTCGCTGAACCGCGCCAGACCGATCACCGCCGTCAGGGAGATCATGGTCCAGGTGGCGGCGTCCAGACGCAGCGCGCCCTTCAGGCTGGGCGGCTTCTTGGCGCCCTCATCGGGACGCGGCGGGTCGGACACGCCGCCGACCAGCAGGGCCACGGCCAGGAAGGCGGGGATGGAGGCCAGCCAGAACACCGCCTTGATGTCGTTCGCCAGCACCACCATCAGCCCGATCGCCAGCAGGGGGCCGACGAATCCGCCGACCGTATCCAGCGACTTTCTCAGGCCGAAGGCGCGGCCGCGCATGTCCGGCGGCGTCACGGCGGCGACCAGGGCGTCGCGCGGGGCGGTGCGGATGCCCTTGCCGATCCGGTCCACGCCCTTGGCCAGCAACACCCCCTCGACCGAGGCCCCCAGAGGAAAGATCGGCTTGGACAGGGCCGCCAGCCCATAGCCCGCGACCGCCAGCCATTTGGGCCGCGCAATCCGATCGGACCAGAAGCCCGACAGGAACTTCACCGCCGTCGCCACGACGACGGAGAAGCCCTCAACCAGACCAATCATCAACGCCGAAGCGCCCAGCCCCACCACCAGATAGATAGGCAAAAGCGTCTGGATCATCTCCGACGAGACATCCATCAACAGACTGACGCCGCCCAGGATCCAGACGCTGCGGGGGATGGAGTTGCGAACCATTCGCGCCCAGTGACGGATGTCGCGCCCGCTGTCCAGCCTCGGCCGCAAACTTCATAAAACTGCGACCTTGCTCCCCCGCCAGATGGCGGTCAGAGCGCTACTTCAGTCCGTCTTCCGCCAGGGTGTGCGCCACAAGGGCGTTGGCGTGGCCGTGTCCCATGTCGTGCTCGTCCTTCAACATGGCGACCAGTTCCATGTGCTTGGCCGGGTAGCCGGCGCGAATCTCCGCCTTCCACTCGGCGACGGGGCGGCCGTACTTCTTCTCGATGGAGGGGAAATAGGACGCTGGGCCCTTGATCGGCGCTTCGGTCATCGGCGGCTCGCTCTCTGTTTCGGCGTCAGTAAAGGCGGGCTGACGCGCCGATGCAACGTCCTGCAAAACGCCGTTTCAACGGCCCCCTCTTCACCCGTAGCGCCATCCAGGTCTAAGACCCCTTGCATGAACACAGCCCCGCTTCCCGACGCCGCCGGCCAGAACTGGGTCGACCGCCATGCGCCCGAGCGTCTGAAGCCCTGGCTGAAACTGGGCCGCTTCGACCGGCCGATCGGGACGTGGCTGCTGCTGCTGCCCGGCTGGCAGGGGATCATGCTGGCGCTGAACCAGTATGACCGGCCGTTCGGCGGCTATGAGCTGTGGCTGGTCATCGGCTTCGCCGTCGGCGCCGCCCTGATGCGCGGAGCGGGCTGCGCGGTGAACGACATCGTCGACCGCGACTTCGACGCCCAGGTGGCGCGCACCGCCCTGCGCCCCATTCCGGCGGGCCAGATCAGCGTGAAGCAGGCCTGGGCCTTCGTCGGCGGCCTCAGCCTCATCAGCCTGTGCATCCTGCTGACGATGAACCTGACGTCGGTGCTGCTGGGCGCCCTGTCGCTGGGGCTGGTGGCCGCCTATCCCTTCATGAAGCGCATCACCTGGTGGCCGCAGGCGTGGCTGGGCCTGACCTTCAACTGGGGCGCCCTGCTGGGCTTCGCGGCGGCGACGGGGGGGCTGTTCGCCCTGGGCTGGCTCTATGTGCTGCAGGTCAAGATCAGCGGCGACAGCTACTGGATGGCCGAGGGTCTGAACCGGATGGGGAGCCTGGCCCTGTCAGCGGGGCTGCTCTATGCGGGCGGCATCTTCTGGACGCTGGGCTACGACACCATCTACGCGCTGCAGGACATCGAGGATGACGTCATGGCCGGGGTGAAGTCCTCGGCGCGGGCGCTGGGCGGCAAGGTGAAGGAAGGCGTGGCCGTCTTTTACATCCTGGCCGTGGCCCTGGCGGGCGCGGCGGGCTACGTGGCGGGTCTGGGGTCGGTCTTCTATGTCGGTCTGGCGCTCTACGCCCTGCATTTCGTCTGGCAGGTGCGGCGGTTGCAGCCGGACGACCCGAAACTTTCCCTGCGTCTTTTCAAATCAAATCGCGATGCGGGGTTGATCCTTCTGGCCGCCATCGCGTTCAACGGCCTAGCTTTCTGATCGAACCGTTCCAAAGGAGCCCGGCATGATCCCTTCGCGCCCCCTTCGCGTCCTTCTCGTCACCGCCGCCGTCGCGGCCTCGCTCGCCGCCTGCCAGCGCAATGAGAAGAAGGAGACGCCCGCCGCGCCGGCCGCCTCCGCCCACGCCGTCGAAGGGCCGCTGAAGTACGACAGCGCCACGCCCTACGCCAAGGTCAGCCTGAGCCTGCCCGAGGCCGTGCTGTCCTATCCGGCGCTCTACACCCCGCTGTACCGCGACGAGGTGGCCAAGCTGAAGGAATACGCCGAGGGCGCCCAGGCCGATCGCACCGAAGCCGGTTCGACCGAGGGCATGCCGCCCTATGAGAAGACCATCGTCTACGGCGCCCCGATCGAGACCGGCCGTCTGTTCAGCCTGATGCGGACCGACTTCGACTATTCGGGCGGCGCCCACCCGAACACGGTCGCCACCGGCCTGCTGTGGGACAAGGCCGACGCCCGTCGCATCGCCGCCGCCGATCTGTTCGCCGACAAGGCCGATACGACCAATCTGGAGCGCGCCCTCTGCCAGGCGGTGAACACCGCCAAGACCAAGCGTCCCGGCGCCACGCCCGTCTCGACCACCGGCGAGATGTGGGCCTGCCCCAAGCTGAAGGACGTGGCCGTGGCCCTGGCGCCCGGTTCGGTTCCCGGCAAGGCGGGCGGCCTCACCTTCCTGCTCGACGCCTATGCGGTCGGTCCCTACGTCGAGGGCGCCTATTACCTGACCCTGCCGCTGTCGGCCTTCCAGAGCGCCCTGTCGCCGGAATATGCGGGCGAGTTTGCGGGCGCCCCGACCAAGGCGGGCGACGTCACCGACGACCTGCGGTTGAAGGCGCCCGCCGCCTGATCCGCGATCAGTCCGCGCCTGTCAGGAAGGCGTCGACCAGGGCGTTCAGCCGGTCAGGCTGATCGACCATGATGAAGTGCCGGGCGTCGTCGACGCGCTTCAGCGTCACGCCCGGCAGGGCGGCGTACTCACGGCTCCACAGGGCGTCGGCCATGGCGGCGGGCGCCCCGCCGTCCGCGTCTGAAGCATAGACGGCCCAGACCGGCGTGGTCATGGCCGCCAGCCCCGGCCTGGCGTCAGTGATCATCACCTCGCGGATGGCCGCAGCCATCGCCTGACGGTCCGAGGCCATCGACCACTCGACCATGGCGGCGCGCCCGGCCTCGTCGCGCATCATGCCGACAGCGGTGCGTTCCTGCTGAATACGGAAGGCCGCTTCGTCCGCGTTCATGATGGAGGCGGCGGCCTGATCGGCGAAGGGTCGCGCTGTCTGCGGCGTGACCTGCGGGCCGAACATGGCGCTGAAGAAGGGCAGACTGTCGACGCTCATCACGCGGCTGACCGCCTCGGGATGCTGCTGCGCCAGCAGCAAGCCGCTGAGCCCGCCCATGGAGTGGCCGATGACGGCGGGTCGGTCCAGCGTCGCCGCATAGCGCGCCAGTTCATCCACGACAGGCTGGACGAAGGCGCCGTCGTCGTGCGTCCAGGTCTCGCCCGCGAAGCCGGCCAGTTGCACCAGATGCACGCGATGCGTCGCCGACAGACGCCGGGCCAACGGTCGCCACACCTCGCGCGAAGAAGCGAAACCGGGGATCAGGATCACGTCCGGCCCCTGCCCCATCACCTCGACCGACAGCCGGTCGGAGCCGAAGGCGGGCGCCTCGGCGCGGGCCGGTTCTGCATGGGCGGGAGACACGATGCTGGCGGCGCTGAAGCCGACGGCGGCGGCCAGAATGAAGGCGCGCAGGGTCTTGGCGGGTGCGGAGATCTTGGTCATGGCGTTTCCTTATGTGTTGGCCCTGCCCGCTGTTCAGCGCGCAGCAGGGTTCGCCCCTCGGATCAGGCCCGAGGATGACGGCGATGAAGCGAAACAGGTAAGTAAGGTTTTCCCGACTTTCGCGTCAGGCGTGCGGGTTCTCGAAGATGTCCTCGACCGGCCGCTCGAACAGGGCGGCGATGCGATAGGCCAGGTCGAGCGAGGGATCGTGTTTCTCAGTCTCCAGGGCGTTGACCGCCTGGCGCGACACCCCCAGCGTCTGCCCCAGCTGCTCCTGCGTCCAGTTGCGCTCGACCCGCAGCAATTTCAGCCGGTTCTTCATCAGTTCGACGACCGGATGAAGGGCGAAACCAGGCCGAACGCCGCCCAGAACAGCGGATAGATCAGCCAGGCCGGCAGATGCGGCGCCCCGGCGAAGCTCTCGCCGAAGCCCCAGAAGGTCGCCGCCGCCATCGCCAGGCCGGAAGCGATGATGAACTGCTTGGCCGTGACCATACGCACGAACTCATCGCTTTCACGCATGAGCGACAGCGTCGCCCAGATCTGGCCGATGACCGGAGCCGCCACGGCGGTCGCCAGCACCCAGCCCGTAGGCCGCCCCATGACGTCGTCGAAGGCGTCTGTGGTCATCATCGCCACGCAGATCGCCACATAGGGGGCCATGAAGGCGAAGGTCCGCAGGACGTAGCGACGCCCGGCGAGGGTCTGTTGTTTGGAAAGGGTCAACATGGCAGGCGTTCCTGACTTTGTGTAAGGATAACCTTACATCGCCAATATGTCATGTCAACCTGACTTTTTATCAGCCTGTCCTGACTTTCTTGCCAGCCGCCTCGGCGGCCCCTAGCTTGTCGTCATGCGTAGCCTTCCCGCCTTCGTTCTGGCCGTTCTGACGGCCGCCGCGCCGCTTGCCGCGTCCGCCGCCTCGCCTGCCCCGCCGCCGATCGAGCAGGACGTGCGGGGCGC
>NZ_DAMCNG010000162.1:0-6263 GCF_032107865.1 Brevundimonas sp. | reverse complement strand
AGCAGCCTTTTTCGGCGCGGCGGCCTTGGCCGTGGTCGCCTTTGCTGGAGCCGGAGCCTTCGGCGTTGCGGGCTTCTTGGCGGCCGGCGCCTTAGCGGCTGTCTTTGGCGCGGCGGCCTTCGGCGCAGCGGCGGTCTTGGCCGCAGCAGGCTTGGCCGTCTTGGGCGCAGCCGCCTTGGAGGCGGTTTTCGCCGCGGCGGGGGCCTTTACGGCCTTGGGCTTGGCGTCAGCTTTTGTCGCTGTCGCGCTCGACTTTGCCGCCGGTTTCGGCTTGGAAGCGGCGGAGGCCGCTTTCGCGGCAGGTTTCGTTTCAGACGGTGCTTTGGCCATAAACTCCCCGACCCCTCGTTGGACACGGGCGTAAGAACCAAGCCCGCACTGGCGATTCGTCATTATAACGGTGTTTGAGAAATGTCCGAATCCGCAGTTCAGGTGATCGCGCGCGGTGATCGCGCCCCGGCCGAAGCCGCCGCCGCCGCCATCGACGCCAATCCCCTGTTGGAGAACGCGACCTATTCTATTCTGGAAGAGGACGAGGACAAGGAAATCTGGCGCATCGACGCCTTCCCCACGACCGATGAAGAGGCCGAGGGCATCGCCGAAATCCTGCGCGCCACGCCGGGGCTGGAAGTGGTGGTCGAGAAGCTGGCGGACGCCGACTGGCTGGCCATGAGCCTGTCGGGCCTGCCCCCGGTCGAGGCCGGGCGCTTCTTCGTCTATGGCGCGCACGATCAGGGCAAGGTGCCTGAGGGCCGGGTCACGCTGAAGATCGACGCGGGCGCGGCGTTCGGCACCGGCCACCACGGCACGACGGTCGGCTGCCTGGAGGCGTTCGACAATCTGCTGAAGACCGAGACGTTCGAGAAGGTTCTGGACGTCGGCTGCGGCACGGGCGTGCTGGCCATCGCGGCGGCCAAGACGGGTTCGCCCATCGCTGTCGGCACCGATATCGACGAACCTTCGGCCCGCATCGCCAACGAGAATGCGGTGATCAACGACGCCAGATGCGAGTTCTATTTCGCCGACGGCCTGAGCGATGCGCGGATTGCGCAGCACGCGCCCTATGATCTGGTGTTCGCCAATATTCTGGCGGCGCCGCTGGTGTTCCTGGCGCCCGAGATCGGCGCGGCGCTGAAGTCGGGCGGGGTGGCTATCCTGTCGGGCCTGCTGCGGACGCAGGAGGAGCGCATCCTGGAGGCCTATCTGCCGCTGGGCTTCGTGGTGGAGCAGACGATCCATCATGACGCATGGAGCGCGCTGCAACTGCGCAAGAAGTAAGAGGCGAGTTCCCTTCTCCCCTTGCGGGAGAACGTGGCCCGTCAGGGCCGGATGAGGGGTGAAACACCATCGTTCGGTGATAGGCTTCAGCTATGTTGAAGCCCTCGTCTCGCACTCAGGCCAACGCTCGGCGGTCTCGCCAAGAATCGACCATGGCCGAGGACGCCATGTGGAAGCTTCTGCGGGATCGCCGGCTGGCGGGCGTGAAGTTTCGCCGACAGGCGCCTATCGGGCGCTACATTGCCGACTTCTGCTGTTCGGCGCTGCGGCTGATCATTGAGCTGGACGGCGGCGTTCATGTTCTGCGGGCCGAGTCTGATGCCGAGCGGGACGCCTGGTTAACCGCGCAGGGTTTCACGGTGTTGCGTTTCGGAAACGAGGCCGTTCTGAACAATCCGGCCGTGGTGTTCGAAGCCGTTCGGCAGGTGACGGTGCAACAGGCGAGGTGACGGTGTTTCACCCCTCATCCGGCCCTGACGGGCCACCTTCTCCCGCAAGGGGAGAAGGAGTAAGAGGCCGTCATGCGCCAGACATTCGACGAAACCACCGATCCGTCCTTCGGGGCCAAGCACCTGCCTCTGCTTCGCGCCGAGATGGCCAAGCAGGGCCTCGACGGCCTGCTGGTCCCGCATGAGGACGAGCATCAGAATGAATACCTGCCCGACGCCAATGAGCGGCTGGCCTGGGTCAGCGGTTTCACCGGCTCGGCCGGGGCGGGCGTGGTGATGCAGGATAAGGCGGCGGTCTTCGTCGACGGCCGCTATACGGTTCAGGCCAAGGCCCAGACGGACGAGGCCTTGTTCGAGCGTCAGCCGCTGAACACGCTGGCCGACTGGCTGGCGGCCGCGCCGTCGGGCTCGGTGATCGGCTATGATCCGCGTCTGCACAGCCCCGATGCGCTGTCGAGCCTGCGCGCCGCCGTCGAAAAGGCCGGGGCGACGCTGAAGGCGGTCGAAGTTAATCCGATCGATCTGGCCTGGGGCGACGCCCGCCCGGCCCAGCCGCAGGCGCCGGTGGTCCCGCATGAGGACTGCTATTCCGGCGAGGACGCCGCGTCCAAGCGCGCCCGCATCGGCAAGGCCATCGCCGACGCCGGGGCCGAGGCGGCTGTGCTGACTTCGCCGTCGTCGCTGGCCTGGCTGTTCAACATTCGCGGCGGGGATGTAATCCGCACGCCCCTGCCGCTGGGTCAGGCGGTGGTGAAGGCGGACGGGACGGCCAAGGTCTTCCTCGACCCGGCCAAGGTGACGAACGAACTGCCCGGTTGGCTGGGCGACGCCGTGACGCTGGAGGCGCCCGAGGCGCTGCCCGGCGCGCTGGACGCCCTGTCGGGTAGCAAGGTGATGATCGACCCGGCCGTGTCCTCGGCCTGGTATTTCGACCGGCTGGAGGCGGCGGGCGCAAGCATTGTGCGCGGCATGGACCCCTGCGCCCTGCCGCGCGCGCAGAAGAACGCCGTCGAGATCGAGGGCAGCCGCCGGGCGCACATCCGCGACGGCGCGGCCCTGACGCGGTTCCTGCACTGGGTCGATACCGTCGCCCAGAAAGACCTGCCGGACGAGCGGGCGGTGGTCGAGGCGCTGGAAGGCTTCCGCGAGGCGACCGGGATGCTGAAGGATCTGTCCTTCGACACCATCGCCGGGGTCGGGCCGAACGGCGCCCTGCCGCACTACAAGCCGGTCGGGGCCAAGATCCGGCCGATGGAGGCGGGTTCGCTGCTGCTGGTGGACGGCGGCGGCCAGTATCTGGACGGGACCACGGACGTGACCCGCACCATGGCCATCGGCGAGGGCACGCCCGACCAGCGCCGGATGTTCACCCTGGTTCTGAAGGGCCACATCGCCATGGCGGTGATCCGCTTCCCGGCCGGGACCAGCGGGCGCCAGCTGGACGCCATTGCGCGCCAGCCGCTGTGGAACGCGGGCTTCGACTTCGATCACGGCACGGGCCACGGCGTCGGGTCGTATCTGGGCGTCCACGAAGGGCCGCAGCGCATCGCCGGATGGGGCACGGACCAGCCGCTGCTTAACGGCATGATCCTGTCGAACGAGCCAGGCTATTACCGCGAGGGCGAGTGGGGCATCCGCATCGAGACGCTGCAGGTCGTCACGGCTCCGGCGCAGGTTCCGGGCGGCGAGCGGCCCATGCACGGGTTTGAGCAGCTGACACTGGCGCCGCTGGATCGGCGTCTGATCGACGTCGCCCTACTGACGGCGGACGAGCGGGCCTATGTGGACGCCTATCATGCCGAGGTTCTGGCCAAGGTCGGGCCTCTGTTGGCGCAGGGCGTGCAGAAGGATGAGGCGGCGCTGGAATGGCTGAAGGCGCAGACGGCGCCGCTCTGATCCGATGATCGGCGCCATCGCCCTGCTGTTCGTCTGCCAGTTGGCGGGCGAGGTGATCCACCGGTTGACGGGCCTGCCCCTGCCGGGGTCGGTGATCGGCATGGTGCTGTTGCTGGCGTGGCTGGCCTTCGTTCCGAGGGAGCGGCTGACGCTGACGCAGGTGACGGGCTGGCTGACGGCGCATCTGTCGATCATGTTCGTGCCTGCCGCCGTCGGCGTGATGGAGGAGGGGGCGATCCTGTCGCGGTACGGCTTCGGCATCGTCGTGGCGGTGGCGGTCTCGACCCTGCTGACGTTGGCGGTGACGGCGCTGGTGTTCCGCGCCGTGGCGGGGCGGACTGAGCCGGACGGCGAAGAGGAGGACGCGTCGTGAGCGATCTGATCGCGACGCCCCTGCTGTGGCTGGCGGTGACGCTGGTGGTGTTCGAGGCGGCGGACATCCTGTCGCGGCGCAGCGGCCGCCATCCGCTGTGCCATCCGGTGCTGCTGGCGACGCCGGTGCTGATCGGGGTGCTGCTGGCGACGAAGACGCCTTACGCCACATACGCCGAGGCGACGCAGGTGCTGGGCTTCCTGCTGGGACCGGCGGTGGTGGGGCTGGCCGTGCCGATCTGGGCGCAGCGGGCGACGATCCGGCGACTGGCCAAGCCGTTGGCCTGCGCCCTGCTGGCCGGGGCTGTGACGGCCATCGTCAGCGCGGTCGGCATCGTCTGGCTGTTTGGCGCGCCGACCGAGATCATGGCCTCCATTGCGCCGCGCGCGACGACGACGCCGGTGGGGATGGCTGTGGCCTCTCAACTGGGCGGCATACCGGCTCTGGCGGCGGTGATCGTGCTGATGTCGGGGGTGTTCGGGGCGATGACGGCGACGCCGCTGCTGAACCTGCTGAAGATCAGGGATTACCGCGCGCGGGGCTTTGCGGTCGGGGTGTCGGCGCATGGTTTTGGCGCGGCGCGGGCGTTTCAGGTGGACCAGACGGCGGGGGCCTTCGCCAGCTTGGGCATGGCGCTGAACGCGGTGGCGACGGCGACCATCTTGTCCATCGTGGCTAGCCTGATGTGATCAATCCGCTCATCCCGGCGTCCGCCGGGATGAGCGGGGGAGTGAGGGGCGCGTCCCTTGAAATGAGGCCACACGGCGCCCATCTGAAGAGCGTCGGCGGATGCGTCGTCGACCCCCTCACATCAGAAGGAATGCGCGGATGAAGATGCGCAAGCTGGGCCGTAACGGCCCTGAGGTCTCGGCCGTCGGTCTGGGCTGCATGGGCATGAGCGCCTTTTACGGCGCGGCGAACGAGGCCCAATCCATCGCGGTGATCCACCGCGCGCTCGACCTGGGCGTCACCCTGTTCGACACGGCCGAGATGTACGGCCCGCACACCAATGAAGTCCTGGTGGGCAAGGCGCTGAAGGATCGGCGCGACAAGGCTTTCATCGCCACCAAGTTCGGGATCAACCGCCAGCCGGACGGCTCGGCGATCACCGACGGCTCGCCCGCCAATGTGCGCCGCGCGGTCGAGGGCAGCCTGAGCCGTCTGGGCGTCGACCACATCGACCTCTATTACCAGCACCGCATCGACCCCAATACGCCGATCGAGGAGACGGTCGGGGCCATGGCCGAACTGGTGAAGGAGGGCAAGGTGCGCTTCATCGGCCTGTCCGAGGCGGCGCCGGCCACCTTGCGCCGCGCCCACGCCGAGCATCCGATCACGGCGCTTCAGACTGAATATTCGCTGTGGAGCCGCGACCCGGAGGACGAACTGCTGGGCGTGGTGCGCGAACTGGGCATCGGCTTCGTGCCCTACAGCCCGCTGGGCCGGGGCTTCCTGTCGGGCGAGATCAAGTCGATCGACGACCTGGCGCCGGATGACTTCCGCCGGACGAACCCGCGCTTTGCGGGCGACAACTTCCAGAAGAATCTCGATCTGGTCGATGCGGTCGGCGCCATCGCGGCGGACAAGGGCGTGACGGCGGCGCAACTGGCCCTGGCCTGGGTGCTGGCGCAGGGAGAGGACTTGGTCCCCATCCCCGGCACGCGCCGGATCACGACGCTGGAGCAGAATGCGGCGGCGGCGGACATCGTGCTGACGCCGGATGATCTGGCGCGGATCGAGGCCGTCTTCCCGCGCGGGGCGGCGGCGGGCGAGCGGTATGCGCCCGGCGGCATGACATCGCTGAACCGCTGATGTGAAAACGCCTCCCCCGCGATCGCGAGGGAGGCGTCTTTCATTGCGAGCTATGGGGCAGGACTACTGGACGCGGGTCCAGGTCTGGGTCTTGCACAGGGGGGCGACGATGCAGCCGCGCAGGCGCAGGGTGTTGTCGTTGGTCAGGGTGATGGTCCCGCGATAGGTGCCGCCGTCCTCGGGGTTGTAGACCGAGCCGCCGCGCCATTCGGTCGGGCCGCCGGTGAAGCCCGACAGCATCCGCAGGCCGCGCAGGGGGCGGTCGCGCAGGGCGGCGTCCTTGTTGTGCTGATCCTTCGCCTCGGGGTTGGCGCGGATGTGGCTGGAGGTGACGAGCGTGCCGCACAGGGCCTGGCCGCAGCGTTCGATGCGGACCTGGCCGCCGTTGGTCGG
This sequence comes from Brevundimonas sp., assembly GCF_032107865.1. GTDB lineage: Bacteria > Pseudomonadota > Alphaproteobacteria > Caulobacterales > Caulobacteraceae > Brevundimonas. Next base: position 62 of record NZ_DAMCNG010000162.1, on the reverse strand, counting down.
GGTCTGCCACAGGCCGGTCGGGTCGCTGGCGAGGGCCGGAGAAGCGAGGGCGGCGGCTGCGA
>NZ_DAMCNG010000161.1:0-6279 GCF_032107865.1 Brevundimonas sp. | reverse complement strand
CGCGAAGCCATCACCGACTATGTGGTCCAGCAAACCTTCGGCCGCCCGGCCAAGGCCTCCAACGCCCCGCTGGCCGCTCGCGTCGCCTGCACCCTGCACACCGGCCGCACCCATCAGATCCGCGTCCACATGGCGTCCAAGGGCGCGCCCCTGCTCGGCGATCCCGTCTATGGTTCGGGCAGCCCCGCCGCCCCCGTCCGCGCCGCCGTCGAGGCGTCCGGCCTGAAACGCCAGGCCCTGCACGCCGCCGTCCTGGGCTTCGTCCACCCTGTCACCGGCGAAGCCCTCCGCTTCGAAACCGCCCCGCCCGAGGACATGCTGCGGCTGGAAGCCCTGCTCAGCGAACTCTGACGCTTTGGCGCGCCGTCGCGTCTGGGCCAAACTGTCCGCTTTATTAGCAACAATATCTGTGCTAGATAGTCGCCACGACGGACGACTGCACAGTCGCCGCCGAATTGAGACAATCCGCCCCTTTCGCTTCGGGCAACGGATTCCCATCTTATCAGTTGAGGGGCGAGGTGATGATGCACGTCATGTGGTCAGAGCCGCGGCGCCTGCTCTAGCATTCGGTCGGAGGGACCACATGGCCAATACCACGCTGACGGTGATGTCGCCTGAACAGGGACTGTCCCGTTATCTCACGGAAATCCGCAAGTTTCCGATGCTGACCAAGGATGAGGAGTTCATGCTCGCCAAGCGGTGGAGCGAACACCAGGATCCTGAGGCCGCCCACCGTCTCGTGACCTCTCACCTGCGCCTCGTGGCCAAGATCGCCATGGGTTATCGCGGCTACGGCCTGCCGATCGGCGAGGTGATCTCCGAGGGCAACGTCGGCCTGATGCAGGCCGTCAAGAAATTCGATCCCGACAAGGGCTTCCGCCTGGCGACCTACGCCATGTGGTGGATTCGCGCGTCGATCCAGGAATACATCCTGCGCTCCTGGTCCCTCGTGAAGATGGGCACCACGGCCGCACAGAAGAAGCTCTTCTTCAACCTGCGCAAGGCCAAGAGCCAGATCTCGGCCTTCGAGGAAGGCGACCTGCACCCGGAACACCTGGCGGCCATCGCCACCAAGCTGGGCGTGTCGGAAGAAGAAGTCACCAACATGAACCGCCGCCTCGGCGGCGACGCCTCGCTGAACGCCCCGCTGCGCGCGGACGGCGAAAGCGAGTGGCAGGACTGGCTGGCCGACGACAACGCCGTCAGCCAGGAGACTCAACTCGCCGAAAACGAGGAAAAGTCGATCCGCATGAGCCTGCTGCAAGAGGCCATGGAGGAACTGACCGACCGCGAGAAGCACATCCTGACCGAACGCCGCCTCAAGGACGACCCGGTCACGCTGGAGGAGCTTGCCGGTCAGTACGGCGTCAGCCGCGAGCGCGTGCGTCAGATCGAGGTGCGCGCCTTCGAAAAGCTGCAGAAAGCCATGCGCGCTGCGGCTGAGGAACGGAACCTGGTCGACGCCTGACGTCGACCCATCTCCCCCTACCCCGCCCGCGCCAGGGTCTCGGGCGGCGCCAGATTCAGCACCGCCTGAACCGGCGCCGTCAGCGTGGCCTTGGTCGGCGCGCCGGCGGCCAGCACCGTATCCAGCCCCGCTGCGGCGATCGCCAGCGGTGCGTCGCCGGTCTTGATGGCCAGGGCCTTCAGCGTCTCGGCCTGCTGCTTGATGGCCCGCACGGCCTGCATCGGATCGCTGTCGAACTGCGTCAGGGCCGAAAACAGGATCCGCATCGCCTGATCCTTGACCGCCACTGCGGCCTCGGCGCCGGAACGCGGCTTGTCCGCCTTACGCTTCTGCGGCCCGGCGTAATCGTCCGAGTTGAAGCGCCGGCGATCCGGCCCGACATAGCCCACCGCTTCGACCCAGTCGCGCGGCTTGGTCGCCAGGTTCTCGATCCGCCGCTGCAGGTCGCCGCTGGTGAACGGCTTTCTCAGGAACTCATGCACGCCGGAATCCCGCGCGCCCTTGATGGCGCTGGCGGTCGCCTCGGCCGTCACCATGATGATCGGCGCGCGTCGGCATGACAGGCTGGAGCGACGGATGCGCCGCACCAGAGCCTCGCCGTCCAGCTTCGGACCCGCTCGCTCAGTGCAGATCAGGCCCGGCTCCATCTCGCGCGCCAGATCAAGCACCCGCGCCTCGTCGCCCTCGACCACAATCTCGCGCGATCCGAACCCCTTCAACAGGTCCATCAGCAGACGCGCGGCGGCGGGATTGGGATCAACGATCAGCACGCGCCGAACCACCGGCGCGATCCTTTGTATCGTTTTGGCGTCTAGGGCGAACACGGGGCGAGCTCCATTTCAGAGCCCGACCCTATGTCTCACGGGTTAAGGCGTCGTTGCCTCGCCCAAAAATGTAAACCTAGCCCTGGAAGGGATCGCGCATCAGAATGGTGTCGTCGCGCTCGGGGCTGGTCGACAGCAGGGCCACCGGCGCCCCGATCAGCTCCTCGATCCGCCGCACATACTTCAGCGCATGGGCGTTCAGATCCTTGAAGCTGCGGACGCCGCCCGTGCTCTCGGTCCAGCCTTCCAGCTCCTCAAACACCGGCTCGGCCGAGGCCTGATCCTTCAGGCTGGACGGCAGATAGTCCAGCACCTCGCCGTTGATGCGATAGCCGACGCAGATCTTCAGCGTCTTCAAGCCGTCCAGCACGTCCAGCTTCGTCAGGGCGATGCCGTCGATGCCGTTGATCGCCACCGACTGACGCACCAGCACCGCGTCAAACCAGCCGCAGCGACGCGCCCGGCCCGTGTTGACGCCGACCTCGCGGCCCACGACCGCCAGATGCTCGCCGACCTCATCGTTCAGTTCACAGGCGAAGGGGCCTTCGCCCACGCGGGTCGTATAGGCCTTCACGATACCCAGCACGTATCCGACACCGCGCGGACCGATCCCCGAACCCGCCGCCGCCTGGCCAGCGATGGTGTTGGAGCTGGTCACATAGGGATAGGTGCCGTGATCCACGTCCAGGAAGGCGCCCTGCGCCCCCTCGAACAGCACCCGCTTGCCGTCCTTCTGCGCCTGATCCAGCACGCGCCACGCCGGTTTGACATAGGGCAGGATCTTCGGCGCGATCTCCAGCAGTTGCGCCAGCAGCGCCGCCGGATCGATCGGCTCCAGCCCCAGACCCGCACGCAGCGGATCGTGATGCGAGCGCAGGCGGTCGATCTTGATCTTCAGGTCGTCTTCGTTGGCCAGATCGCAGACGCGGATGGCGCGGCGGCCGACCTTGTCCTCATAGGCCGGGCCGATGCCGCGGCCGGTCGTGCCGATCTTGGCGCCCGGCGCGCTGGCGGCGGCTTCGCGCGCCACGTCCAGGGCCGGGTGGATCGGCAGGATCAGGCAGGCGTTGTCGGCGATGGTCAGGATATCGGGGGTGATGGCCACGCCCTGGGCCTGGATCTTCTCGATCTCGCCGACCAGGTGCCAGGGGTCCACGACCACGCCGTTGCCGATGATCGAGGGCTTGCCCTGCACCACGCCTGAAGGCAGCAGCGCCAGCTTATAGACCTTGCCGTCGACGACCAGCGTATGGCCGGCGTTATGGCCGCCCTGGAACCGCACGACCATGTCGGCCCGGTTCGACAACCAGTCGACAATCTTGCCCTTGCCCTCGTCGCCCCATTGGGCGCCGACCACTGCGACGTTAGCCAAGACCGTTTCTCCGCAATCCAGAATGCGGTGGGAGCCTATAACCCCTGAATCGTCCGGAGTCGCCCCGACAGCGCAGAATTATGCGCTCAGCTCACTGACTGCCGTCTGGAACGCCCATTCCAGCCACGGCGTCGCATCCACGACATCCGCCGTTTCCACCGTGCAACCGCACCACAGACGCAGACCCGGAGGCGCATAACGATGCGGCTCCATGTCATAGACCGCCCCCTCGTCTTCCAGCAGCGCCTTGAACCGCTTCACGAAGGCCTTCTGTCCCGCATCGTCCATCGCCGCGATGCGAGGATCAACGAACTTCAGACAGACCGACGTGGTCGAACGAACGTCCGGTCGCTCCGGCAGGAAGTCGATCCAATCGGTCCGCTCCACCCACTCGGCCAGGGCCTCATAGTTGGCGTCAGTACGCGCGATCAGCGCCGACAGACCGCCCACGCCCTTGGCCCAGTCCAGCGCGTCGATCCAGTCCTCGATGGTCAGCACCGAGAAGGTGTTCATCACCACCCCGTCCGCCAGGGTCCGGTCGAAGCCCTTCTTGTCGACGATCCGCAGCACCTTGGGCACGGCCCGATCGGGGCGATACGCATCCAGCCGCGCCACGGCGCGCGGCGACAGCACCATCAGGCCGATGCCCGCCTCGCCGCCCAGCGCCTTCTGGAAGCTGAAGGTCGTCACATCCAGCTTGTCCCACGGCAGGTCCATGGCGAACGCCGCCGAGGTCGCGTCGCAGATGGTCAGCCCCTCGCGGTCGTCGGCGATCCAGTCGCCGTTCGGCACGCGCACGCCCGAGGTCGTGCCGTTCCACGGAAACACCACGTCCTTCTTCGGATCGACCTTCGACAGGTCCGGCAGTTCGCCCCACGGCGCCGTCAGCACCTCCGGCTCCAGCTTCAGATGGTCGCGCACATCCGTCGCCCAGACCTGGCCGAAATTCTCATAGGCGACGACCTGCACCGGCCGCTCGCCCAGCATGCACCACAGCGCCGCCTCGACCGCGCCCGTGTCCGACCCCGGCGTATAGAGCAGCACATAGTCGTCCGGCGGACTCAGCACCTCGCGCGTCAGTTGTAGGCCATGCGCAAACCGCTCGGCCACCTCCGGCGCGCGAATGCCCCGGCCTATCAGGTTCGTCGGCAGCCCCGCCAGCGACCAGCCCGGACGCTTGGCCGTCGGCCCGGCCGAGAACCAGGGGCGAGCGGGCTTGGCGGCGGGCTTGGGCGTCATGACGGTCTCTACAGTCTCGGGGAGGAGAAGAAGGAAGCTAAGCCCTTAGGCCATCAACGGCCGGGCTTATAGGGCCGGCGTTCGCGCCATTCAGTCGCAAACCGGACCAGTTCATCGTCCGGCGTCTCGGGCAGCGTCACCACCAGCTTCGCCAGCAGATCGCCGCGCTTGCCGTTCGCATAGGCGCCGCGCCCCTTCAGCCGCAGCACCTTGCCCGAGTTCGAGCCCTTGGGGATAGTCATCATCACCGCGCCCTCGGGCGTCGGCACCTGGATCTTGCCGCCCAGCACCGCGTCGGGGACCGACACCGCCAGGTCCATCGTCAGATCGGCACCGTCGCGCTTGAACACCGGATGCGGCTGAATGCGCAGTTCGATCAGGGCGTCGCCCGCCTGACCGCCGCGCCCCGGCGCGCCCTGCCCCTTCAGCCGGATCACCTGGCCGTCGGAAGCGCCTTTGGGGATCGCCACGTCCAGCATCCGTCCATCCGAGAACTGGATACGTCGCGTCGTCCCGGCGATGGCGTCCTCCAGACTGATGTCCAGGGTCGCACGCACGTCCTGCCCGCGCCCGCCGCCGAAACCGCGCCCGGCCCCGCGTCCACCACCGAAGGCCCCGAAGATGTCTTCCAGATCGATGTCGTCAAAGCTGGCGCGCCCGCCGGGACCGCCTTCGCCGCGCCCGCCGAAGCCAAAGCCGCCGGGCCGTCCGCCCTGACCGCCGCCGAAGCCACGGAACTGCTCGCGTCCGTCAGCGTCGATCTCGCCGCGATCATACTTCGCCCGCTTCTCGGCGTCGCCCAGCAGGTCGAAGGCGGCGGTGATGCGCTTGAACCGTTCCTCGGCCGGTTTATCGCCGGGGTTCTTGTCGGGGTGCAGTTCCTTGGCCAGCTTGCGGAACGCCTTCTTGATCTCGTCCGCGCTCGCGCCCTTGGAAACGCCTAGTTCCTGATAGGGATCGCCAGCCAATTTTCGCTCCACTCGGATCAATACGGACCAGAGCGTCAGTTAAGCCATGCGCCCGCCCGCCGAAAGGGGCCGTCATGGTTTAGATCGGCAGCTTCAGCGGAACTATCGCCTCCGTCCCCCAGCCATACCCGTCGCCCCAGTGGGCCACGGCGACCCGCACGCCCGCCCCCAAACCGCTCGGAAAGTCCGCCGCAGCCTCGGCCGCGCCATAGACGGCCGCCAGCCCTTCAACCTCCCAGGCCCGCCGTTCGACCGCACCGTCCAGCACCCGCACCCGGAAACGTCTCGGATCGACCTCGACCGGCTCCCCCTCCCAACCGTCTCCGCCCAGACGCACGCGCGGCAGCCAACTCAACCGCCACCCGCCGCCCTCCTTCACCGCCCGTAGGTGCGCCGGTCGCCACGGCG
>NZ_DAMCNG010000160.1:0-6429 GCF_032107865.1 Brevundimonas sp. | reverse complement strand
CAAGATCGCCGCCGACGGCCGCGTCGCCGTGCCGGTCGAGTTCGCGCTGGACAAGGCCGACATCCTGGACGCCTCGCGTCCTCAGATCGACGCCATGGCCCAGATGCTGAAGGACGAAACCGGCCTGCGCCTTTCCGTCGAGGGCCACACCGACAACACCGGCGCGCCCGCTCGCAACCGTCCGCTGTCCGAAGAACGCGCCCGCGCCGTGGTCGCCGCCCTGACGCAGCAGGGGATCGACGCCAAGCGGCTGGAGGCCAAGGGCTTCGGCGCCGACAAGCCTGTGGCCGATAACGCCAGCGACGAGGGCCGTGCCCGCAATCGCCGCGTCGAACTGGTCCGCCTGCCCTGATCGGAGCAGAAGCGGTTTTAAACAGCGGCGCCGTTTCCAAAACCTGTGCAGGGGGGGTATGCAGCCTTTCATGAGCGACCAGACCCCCTCCTCCCCCGCCGTTTCCCAGGAAGAAGCCGAAGCCGCCGTCCGCACCCTGATCCGCTGGGCCGGCGACAATCCTGAGCGCGAAGGCCTGATCGAAACGCCCAAGCGCGTGGCCAAGTCCTATCGCGAGCTGTTCCAGGGCTATGAGGTCGAACCGCGCGACTATCTGGAAAAGACCTTCGAGGAGGTCGGCGGCTACGATGAGCTGGTCGTCCTGAAGGACATCCGCTTCGTCAGCTTCTGCGAGCATCACATGCTGCCGGTGGTGGGCAAGGCGCACGTCGCCTATCTGCCGACCGACCGGGTCGTCGGCATTTCCAAGCTGGCCCGCGTGGTGCGCGGCTACGCCCGCCGCCTGCAGATCCAGGAGAAGATGACGTCCGAGATCGCCAACGCCATCCAGGACGTGCTGCGCCCCCACGGCGTCGGCGTGGTCATCGAGGCCGAACACAGCTGCATGACCATGCGCGGCGTGGACGTCCCCGGCGCCAGCCTGTCGACCAGCTGCCTTCTGGGCGCCGTCCGCGAAGACCCGCGCACGCGCGAGGAATTCCTGCGGCTGGTGCGAGGCTAGGCGCCCAGTTCCTCGATCACTGGACAGCGGGCCTGTTTGCCGTCGCCGCAATCTGCAACCGTCTGTCGCAACACGCCCCGAAGACGCTGCAGATCGGCGATCTTCGCCTCGATGCTGTCCAGATGCTCCTGCGCCATGTCTCGCACCTGGTTGCATGACTGCGCCGTCGGCTCGCTGAGCGCGATCAGCCGGTGGATGGCCTCAATGCTGAATCCCAGTTCGCGAGCGCGGCGTATGAACCGCAACCGCTGCGCGTGCTCAGGCGAATAGCAGCGATGGCCGCCCTGGGTTCGAGCGGGCGCCGGCATCAATTCGATACGCTCATAATACCGCACGGTTTCCAGGTTCACGCCGGCGCTCAGCGCCAGGCGTCCGATCGTCAATCTTTGTCCAGTCACGACCCTTGATCCCGTAGCCACTACGGGTTGTAGGCGTATCAGAACTCAAACTGGATACGCCATGGCCGACAACCAGAATCCCTCATCTCGCCTCGATGTCGCGGTCGGCGCCACAGCGGCGGCGGGCGGCCTAGCGTCCATGTTCGCCTGGGCGGCCTGTTGCGTCCTGCCGCTGGCGCTGTCGGTCGCAGGCGTGTCGGCCGCCGGGCTGGCCTTCGCCAACACCGCCGCCTTCGCCGAGGCGCGCCAATGGCTGACGCTCGCCGCCGCCCTCATCGTCATTGCGGGCTGGTTCATGCACTGGCGTCGCCAGCTGATGTGTCGTCGCGGCGCAGCGTGCCGCCGCCCCGCGCCGCTGGCCTTCTGGCTGCTGTTCGCCGCCACGGTCATGGTTGGGCTGTCGCTGATCTGGCAGCCCTATATCGACCCCTGGCTCCTGCCTTGGCTGGCGAGCTTGAGATGAGCCCGAACGTCCTGCTGAAATCGACGCTGACCTGTCCGCATTGCGGCCATGCGGCGACGGAAACCATGCCCACCAACGCCTGCATCTGGTTCTACGACTGCCTGGGCTGCGGCGCGCTACTGAAACCGAAGCCCGGCGACTGCTGCGTCTTCTGTTCCTACGCCGATGTTCCGTGTCCGCCGATCCAGGAAGACGGCGCGGGCTGCTGCGGCTGACGCCCTTTCGCCAAGCGGATAAAAAATCAGTGTTCGGCCCCAATCCTGCATGGGCGTTTCTGAACGGAGGGGTCGTGATGCTGCAAGCTGTGTTTTCGTCCCGGAATGAACCGCCGCCGATCATGCGCGGCGGTTGGCTGGACGCGCTGCGCTTCATCGTGGCCGCCCTGATCATCCTGCATCACTTCCAGATGTCGGCGCCCATCCCCCTGGCCGAGGGGCTGCATCCCGTGTTCGAGCGGGGCGGTTTCCTGCTGACCAACTTCTTCCTGATCGACAGCGGATACGTGCTGATGCGGGTCTATGGCCGCGCGGTCGGCTCAGGCCGGATGTCGAAGAGCGACTTCTTCCTGAAGCGGGCCTTGAGGGTCTATCCGGCGCATCTGATCGTGCTGGGCCTGCTGGTGGCGCTGGTGCTGGCGGCGACCGCCGCAGGCATCCCGCCCAGCCATCCCGAATGGTTCGCCTGGGATCAACTGCCCGCCCAGGCCGCCCTGGTACAGTCGTTCGGCGTGCACGGCGGCATCGGCTGGAACGCCCCGACCTGGTCGATCTCGGCCCTGCTGGGCTGCTACGTCGCCTTCCCCTTCGTGCTGCGGGGCCTCAGCCGGGTCGGGCCGTGGACGGCGCTGATCCTGGTGGTCGTCGGCTATCTGGCCGCCAATGAGCTGAGCTGGGCGATCCTGAAGTATCCCGTCTATCAGATGCCGCTGAACCTGGGCATCTGGCGCGCCCTGCCCCTGTTCATCCTGGGCATGGGGCTGGCCTGGTTCGCGCAAGGCGTATGGATCAACGCCCGCGTCGCCGGTTGGGCCGGGGTGCTGGCCGCCGTCGGCCTGGCCGTGGCCCAGTATTTCGACAAGAACGCCCTGCTGTCGCTGTTCTTCATCTCCATCATCATCCTGGCGGCGGGCGCCGTGCCGACCAAACGACCGTCGAAGCTGGTCGAGGCGGCGGCCATGGTCTCCTTCTCCATGTTCATCTCGAACGAGGTGGTGCGCATCGCCTGGTTCGGCCTGGCCGAGGCCTTCGCCAACAAGCTGGCCCTGGGCGAGACCTGGCGTTGGGGCCTGTGGGTTCTGGGCGTTCTGGCGGCCTTCGTCTTCGCCTTCGGCCTGCACTATCTAATCGACCAGCCGATCCAGAACCGCATCCGCGCCTGGCTGAAGGCGCGCGGCAAGGGCGCCGCCGTCAGCCAGCCGGTCGTCTCGCTGGAGGGCTAGGCCCCGCCCGCACCGCCAACCAGGTGCAGGATGTTGCCGTCCGGATCCTTGAACCAGGCCAGACGCAGCGGCCCGGCGACATGGACGTCGCCGTCATGCGCCATGCCGTCATAGCGTTCAAAGACGACGCCCTTGGCTTTCAGGTCGGCGACGATGTCGTCCACCTCGACGCCCACGTCCCACGTCACGGCGTTGGCCTGGTTCGTCCCGGCGAAGTCCGAGCGATAGACCGTCAGCCAGGTGCCGCCGGTGCGATAGCCCAGCACCCCGTCCATGCCGGTGTCCGCCAGGTTCAGACCCAGCACGTCGGAATAGAAGGCCCTGGCGCGCTCCAGATCCTTCACCGCCACGATGGCCGAGGAGTTCTTGTCCTTGAGCATGATGGTTCTCCCTTGTCAGGAGACAACCAACCGCAGGCGAGGACGATCCCTGTCGCTTGACTACGACCCAACATTACCGGCGTTTCATTTGACACAGCTGGCGTGGCGGTTGTCCTTTTCCGGACCTTAAGAGAAGGAGCATCCATGCGCCGACTGGCTTTGACGATCACCCTGGGCTTCAGCCTGTTGGCGACGGGCGCAGCCGCTCAATCGGGCCCCTCCCCGATCCGGTTGGAGGACGGCGACGTCGCCCGCTTCTGGACAGCCTATGACGCCGTTCGCGCGGAGACGTCGCCGGAGGCCCAAAAGGCCGTGTTCCAAAGGCTCTATATCGACGCCGGAACGCCGGGCCTGGCCGCCTTCATGGAGGCCAAGGGCTATACGGCGGACACCTATCTTCAGGCGATCCGCGCCTATCCGGCCTATTGGGACTCGGTGCGGCCCCGCACGGCGCTGGCCGCCGGCGCCCTGACGCGGCTCGAAGGGCATCTGGAACGCTTCCGCGCCCTCTATCCCGAGTTGCGCCCGGCCGGGATCTATTTCGAGGTCGGCGCCTTGCGTTCCGCCGGGACGACGCAGGGCGACAAGGTTCTGCTGGGCGTGGAAATGGCCACCGGCGACGAAAGCGTCGACACCTCTGAAATGCCGGCCGGGCTTCAGCGCTTCTTCGCCTCCTACTTCGCCAGCAAGCCGTTGGAGAACCTGGACCTGCTGGCGGTGCATGAGGTCGTCCACACCCAGCAAGGAGGCGAACGTCCCAACTTGCTGGCTCAGGCCGTCTATGAGGGCGTCGCCGACTTCGTCGCCGAACAGGTGACCGGCCGAATGCCCGACCTGGCCTATGTGACCTATGGCCCGGCGCATGACGAGGCCATCAAGGTCGCCTTCCGACGGGACATGGCGGGCGAAGACTTCAGCGGCTGGCTCTACAACAGCGCCGACAACGCCTTCGGCGTACGCGATCTCGGCTACTACGTCGGCTATGCGATCACGCGCGGCTATTATGATCGCGCGCCGGACAAGGCGGCGGCGCTGAAGACCATGCTCGAACTGGACTACTCGGACCCGGCGGCCGTCCAGGCCTTCGTCGACGCCTCGGGCTATTTCGCCGACTAGCCGCTGATTAGACCGACGACGCCCAATAAAAAAGACGCGGAGGTCGCCCTCCGCGTCTTCTTCTTTTTCACGAACCAGAAGGTTCGTAAGGCCTTAGAGGAGCTTGAGATCCACGGCCGAGGTCTTGCCGCGCTGGGATTCCAGCTCGTACTCGACCTTGGCGTTGTCATCGAGACCCACCAGACCCGCCTTTTGCACTGCGGTGATGTGGACGAAAACGTCCGCGCCGCCCGTGTCGGGTTGAATGAAGCCGAAGCCCTTCGTGGGGTTGAACCACTTGACCGTGCCGGTCGCCATATTGCGTCTCCGTAAACGCGCTTTTCCAGGCGGACGTCCTAGCAGGAGCGCCCGTCAGCCCATCTGGACAAGCTCGTTCAGGCGAAGGAGCAAGACGCGGGTTTGGACCCCACGTGAAATCCGGGCTGCGGCGATGTTGTCACCCGACTATCCACAGCGGTCAACTGTAAAGCGAAATCGAGCTTACAAGCTTTACAGTTAATTTCGACGCAGCACGCGCAGCTTGCGTCCCACAGCGCCCGGCCGACTGCGCGCTGGCGCGCAGTGTTGGGGGCTGATGACTGCCCATGACCGGACAGACCACGCCCGACCTCATGAAAACGCCGAAGAAACGCCGCTCCAAGTGCGCAGAGGGCGCCAGGGCGGCTTTCAGATACGCAGCATTTCCATAGCCATGGCCTGACAGGCCGGACCGCCGCGTCCGCCATCGTTCGACAGACCGAAGACGGCCCTCCCGCCCGCCGGATCAACCAGGGCGACGGCATGCCACAGGGTGTTCGTGCCTTCATGCGCGATCACCGGCCCCTTGGCCCAGGGCTGAGACGGCAGGACGATCCAGCCGTGGGCGTAGGTCCGACCCTCGCCCGGCGTGACCAGACGTCGCACCGTCTCAGGCTTCAGCCAGCCGCCGCCCTCGGTCAGGAAGACCTGAAGGAAGCGGGCGTAGTCGGCCGCCGTCATATGGACCGTGCTCGCCGGGCCGAGCGCCAGAGGATTGTCCGCCCCCGGATCAGCCGGGTCGATCGGCAACGCCGTCTCGCCCATGCGGCGGTGGCCCCAGGCGTTATCGCTTCCGGCCGGAGCGCCGAAACCCGCCGAGGTCAGACCCAGCGGCCCGAACACCTCGGCCTGCATGGCCTCTTCCCAAGAGCCGCCGGTGATCGCCTCGATCGCCGCCCCGACCAGCACATAGTTGGCGTTGCCGTAGACATACGTCCCGCGCGCGCCCTGCGGCGGCACGGCCAGCGCCTTCTCGACGATGGCGCGGCGCTGCTCCGCCAGGGATTGAGGATTCATGCGGGCGGTCATCAGCCAGGCCATGCCGATAACCGCCTCGTCCTTCAGCCCCGCCGTGTGGGTCATGAAGTCGTCCAGCGTTGCGCCGTCCCAGCCCGCGTTGATCGTCAGGCCGGGAAAGGCCTCGGCCAGGGGCATGGCCCAACGCGCCCGTCCCTGCTCGACCAAACGGGCGAACAGGGCCGCCGTCATCGCCTTGGTGTTGGAGCCCAGATGCCAGCGGTCGTCCGTCGTCGCCGGATCGTCCCGCCCCGCGCGCCGTGCGCCGCGCACGCCGGACCAGGTCAGCCCCTGAGCCGTCACGGCC
>NZ_DAMCNG010000159.1:6281-6573 GCF_032107865.1 Brevundimonas sp. | reverse complement strand
GGCCGACGTGGCCGAGGCCGAGAAGCGGGGGCGCGCCATCGGCGTGCTGGCCCGCACGGCCAAGGCGGTGGCGGCGCTGGCGACCTCGTCCCCTCGCAAGACCCGTGATCCCGAAGAGGACGGAATGAGCGAAGACGATCGTGAACTCAGCGACGACGAAGAACGGACCGTGCGGGCAGAGCTGCAGTCTCGTCTCGATCATCTTCTCTGGGTCGCAGAGCGCAAGGGATTTGGCGCAGCAGCGGCTGACGCAGGCGCCGCGCGGGGAGCTGCTGCGGCTGCTGAGGGCGAC
>NZ_DAMCNG010000159.1:3550-6268 GCF_032107865.1 Brevundimonas sp. | reverse complement strand
GGTCGTGGTGATCCCGGTCGTCGAGGAGCCCGAAGAGGGCGAAGAGGGCGAAGGGGCCGAGGCCGCTGAGGGCGACGCCGAGGCTGAACGAGTATCAGGTCTGGCCCCCTGATGCGGACTGGCGGACCTGGGTGCTGCTGGGCGGGCGCGGGTCGGGCAAGACCTTTGCGGGCGGGTTCTGGATGAATGAGCTGGCGCGGGCGAAGGACCGGACCTTTGCCCTGGTGGGACCGGCGCTGCACGATGTGCGCGAGGTGATGGTCGAGGGGCCGTCGGGGTTGAAGGCGCAGGCGCCGGGCGATAACCGGCCGCGCTGGGAGGCGGGGCGGCGCAGGCTGGTCTGGCCCTCGGGCGCGGCGGCCTATGCGTTTTCGGCGGAAGACCCGGACAGTCTGCGCGGGCCGCAGTTTCATGCGGCCTGGGCGGATGAGTTCTGCGCCTGGAGGAACATCGAGGCGACGCTGTCGAACCTGAGGTTCGGGCTGCGTCCGATCCCGGCGCTGAGGCGGTTGCTGGCCGAGCCGGGGGTGGTGAAGGCGCGGCTGGCGACCAAGGACAATGCGGACAATCTGGCGCCGGGGTTCCTGGGGCATCTGCAGGCGCTCTACGCCGGGACGCGGCTGGAGGCGCAGGAGATGGAGGGGTTGGTGGTCGAGGCGGACGGCGCCCTGTTCCGGGCCGAGGATCTGGCGCGGGCGCGGGGCAACCGACCGGCGCGGTTCGAGCGGGTGGTGGTGGCGGTCGATCCGCCCGCCAGCGCCCACGGCGACGCCTGCGGGATCGTGGCGGCGGGGCGCAGGGACAGGACGGGTTATGTGCTGGCGGATCGTTCGGCGCGGGGGCTGTCGCCCGCCGGATGGGCGCGGCGCGTGGCCGAGACGGCGCGGGAGTTCGACGCCGATTTGGTGCTGGCCGAAGCCAATCAGGGCGGGGAGATGGTGCGGACCCTGCTGGGGCAGGCGGACTGTCCGGCGCAGGTGAAACTGGTCCACGCCAGCAGGAGCAAGAAGGCGCGGGCGGAGCCGGTGGCGGCGCTCTACGAGCAGGGGCGCGTGGTCCACTGCGGCGCGTTTCCGGCGCTGGAGGAAGAGATGATGGCGTTGGGGAGCGAGACGCCGGGGGCGAAGAGCCCGGACCGGGCGGATGCGCTGGTCTGGGCGCTGACGCATCTGCTGCTGGCCGGGAAGACGCAGCCGAGGTTGCGGGCGTTGTGAAGATGCGCGCTGCGTTTCTCCCTCCCCTTCATGGGGAGGGTGGTCGCGATAGCGACCGGGTGGGGAGGGCGGGTGATCTGGGCGAGGTGATGATTTGCCTTGCCGCCCCCACCCGGCTTCGCCTGCGGCTCAGCCACCCTCCCCATAAAGGGGAGGGAGAATGACGATGGAGAAACACATGGATTGGCGACGACCGTTCGGTCGGCGGCGCATGGCTGCGCCTGAAATCAAGGACAGTCGCACCGGGCCGCTGATCGCTCTGACGGGGTCAGGCCGTGCGCGGTGGACGCCGCGCGATTACGCCCATCTGGCGGACGAGGGGTTCGGGAAAAACGCCGTGGCCTATCGCTGCGTGCGGATGATCGCGGAGGCGGCGGCCTCGACGCCGCTGATGGTGATGGTCGGGGGCGTGCGGACGGCGGATCATCCGCTGGCGCGGCTGATCGACAAGCCCAATCCCGAGCAGTCGGGCGGGGAGTTGATGGAGGGGCTGTACGGCGCGCTTCAGACGGCGGGCAACGCCTATGTCGAGGCGACCGGGGACGCCGACGGGGACGGGGCGCCGGACGAACTGTGGGCGCTGCGGCCCGACCGGGTGAAGGTGGTGCCGGGCCGGGCGGGGTGGCCGGAAGCCTATGAGTATGCGGTCGGCGGGCGCGCGGTGCGGATCGCGCGGCATGGCGACGGCTGGTCGCCGGTCATGCACCTGAAGCTGTTTCACCCGACGGATGATCATTACGGATTTTCGCCGCTGGAGGCGGCCGCCTTCGCCATCGACGTGCACAATGCGTCCGGGGCCTGGAACAAGGCGCTGCTGGACAATGCGGCGCGGCCGTCAGGGGCGCTGGTCTATGGGGCCAAGGACGGGGAGCGGCTGACGGGTGAGCAGTTCGAGGCGCTGAAGGCGGAACTGGGCGAGGCCCATGCGGGGGCGAGGAACGCCGGGCGGCCGCTGTTGTTGGAGGGCGGGCTGGACTGGAAGCCGATGAGCCTGACGCCGCACGACATGGACTTCATCGCCGGCAAGCACGCGGCGGCGCGGGAGATCGCGCTGGCGTTCGGCGTGCCGCCGCAACTGTTGGGGATACCGGGCGACGCGACCTACGCCAACTATCGCGAGGCCAACGCCGCCTTCTGGCGCGGGACGGTGATCCCGCTGGTGAGGAAGGCGGCGGGGGCGATGACGGGGTGGCTGGGCGGGCGGTTTACGGACTGCCGGATCGAGCCGGACCTGGATGCGGTGCCGGCCTTGCAGGTCGAGCGGGACGCGCTGTGGGCGCGGCTGAATGCGGCCAGCTTCCTGACGGATGAGGAGCGGCGACGGATGGCGGGGGTGGAGGCATGACGGATTGGAAGAAGGCGCCCGTCGCCCTGATCGCGGCCTTGCTGGTGCAGACCATTGGCGGGCTGGTGTGGGCGGGCGGGGCGGCGGCGCGGATCGCGACGCTGGAACAGCGGGTGGACGAGCAGAGGCTGGTCGCCGAACGGCTGGCGCGGCTGGAGG
>NZ_DAMCNG010000159.1:0-3377 GCF_032107865.1 Brevundimonas sp. | reverse complement strand
CCTGACGGCTCAGCCACCCTCCCCATGAAGGGGAGGGAGAAAGGGGCGCTCGCCATCCAGGGCTACGCCTCCCTGTGGGGCGTGGCGGATTTGAACGGGGACGTGACGGCGCGCGGGGTGTTTGCGGACAGTCTGGCCAGGACCGGCGCGGGCGGGGTGCGGATGCTGCATCAGCATGAAAGCCGCGCCGTGGTCGGCGTCTGGGACCGGATGGTCGAGGACGAGCGCGGCCTGTGGGTCGAGGGGCGGATCGAGGACTGGTCCGCCGAAGCCCGCTACGCCGCGGCCCTGACGCGGGCCGGGGCGCTGGACGGGTTGTCGATCGGCTTTCGGGCGACGAAGGCGCGACGCGACGGGCGGCTCAGGGTGCTGAGCGCGGTCGAGTTGTGGGAGGTGTCGCTGGTGACGTTTCCGATGCTGCCGGGCGCGCGGTTCGGGATGCGGGGGCCGGACGCCTGACGCCTATCGGTCGGCCAGATGGGCGGCGATGCGCTCGGCGGCTTGCGACGGCGTGCAGGCCTCGGTGTCGATCGTCAGCGCGGCGGGCGGCATGGCGGCCAGGCTGGCGGCGAACTCGGCGCGGAGGCGGCGCAGCAGATCGACCGACTGCAGCTTGCCGAAGGCGGCGCGGCTGGGCTGGACGATCCGGCGCTCCTGTTCTTCGGGCGAGACGGTCAGGGCGATGAAGGTCGCGACGCCGCCGAACGGTTCGACGGCCGTCTGGACGCGCGCGGGGAAGCCGGGATCCACCGTCGCCTCGGGCGCGAAGGTGAAGATGAGAGAGCGCCCGGCGCGGGCCGCCTCGGCGAAGGTCTGGAGCCAGAAGGCTTCGCGCAGGCGGATGAAGGACTCGGAGCCGAAGTCGAACACGGCGCCGACGGCGTCGACGACGAAGTGGTTGTGGAACAGCGGCAGGCCGGTCAGGCGCGTCAGTTCGCGGCCGACGGTCAGCTTGCCCGCGCCGACAGGGCCGTAAAGGAAGACGATCTGCATGGTTCAGAGTTTCGGCGAGGCGAGGGGACGATCGTCGCGGCGGCCGTGCAGGCCGGGCGTTTCCTGGCGGTAGCCGCGCATGGCGATGGCGCAGGTTTGGGGCGTCTGGCGCGAGGCGACGGCGGGGCTGCGACCTCTGTCATAGGCCTCACGCAGGGCGCGGCGTTCAGCCTGATCGGCGGTCGGGGCGTGGCGACGGAGATGGGCCGCGAAAGCCTGGTCGCCGGCGCTGTCGTGATTGAGATGCTCGCAGGCGCCGAGGGTCTCGAACATCCGTTGATTGACCGAGGTGTAGGCCGAAAGGCGGCCTGGCCCCGGCGACAGCCGTTGCGCCTCTGACGGCGAGGCGGCCGCGGGGCGCTGAGCCGAGGCGTCATGCGCCGTGCATGACATGAGCCCAACCGCAGACAGGGCGGCGACGGCGATCTTGAACATTGATCCATCCCTTGATCCGAGGACGGCGTAGCACGGTTCCTCGGATGCACGAAGGATCGCACGGGTTCCGGGCCTGGCCCGGTTGACGGCGCGCCGCAGGACGGTCGCGCATTTTTCTGGAGAGACCATGAAAGAGACCAAGACCGTCTCGGGCCATCCCGAGGCGCGCGCCGCCATGCACGAGATGATGGCGGCGTTCGAGGCGTTCAAAGGGGCGAACGACGCCCGCCTGGACGAGATCGAGAAGAAAGCTTCGGCCGATGCGCTGCTGGAGGAGAAGGTGGCGCGCATCGATCAGGCGGTGGCCAGCGCGCAGGCGCGCATGGACCGCGCGCTGAGCGAGAGCCGTCGTCCGATGCTGGGCGCCGAGCCGCCCGCCGTGGTCGCGGCGCCGGAGGCCAAGGCGGCGTGGGACAGCTATATGAAGTCGGGTCAGGCGCATGGTCTGGAGCTGAAGGCGGGGCTGTCGTCGGCGTCGAACTCGGCGGGCTATGTCGTGCCCCCGGAGACGGAGCGCGCCATCGAGCGCCGCCTGATGGCGGGGTCGCCGATGCGCGAGATCGCCACGGTGCGCACCGTCGGCTCGGGCGTGTTTAGGAAGCCGGTGTCGACGGCGGGCGTCCAGGCTGGCTGGGTTGCAGAGACGGCGGCGCGCCCGGAGACCGACCCGGCGACCCTGGCGCTGCTGGAGTTCTCGTCGGCCGATCTCTACGCCTGTCCGGCGGCGACGCAGAGCCTGCTGGACGACGCTCTGATCGACCTGGACGAATGGCTGGCGGCCGAGGTCGAGGACGCCTTTGCGGAGCAGGAGACGGCGGCCTTCGTCAGCGGCGACGGGGTCAACAAGCCCAAGGGTTTTCTGGCCTATGACACGGCGATCGAGGGGACGCAGACCTGGGGCCAGATCGGCGTCGTAGCCTCGAGCGCGGCGGGCGCTTTCGCCAGCGCCAGCCCGGTCGATAAGCTGATCGACCTGATCTATGCGCCCAAGGCCCAGTATCGGCCGAACGGGCGTTTCGTGATGAACCGGCGCACGGTCTCGGCGGTGCGCAAGTTCAAGGACGCGGACGGCAACTATGTCTGGTCGCCGGCGACGCGGCCGGGCGAGACGGCCAGTCTGTTGGGCTATCCGGTCACGGAAATCGAGACCATGCCGGATGTGGCGGCGAACAGTCTGTCGATCGCGTTCGGCGACTTTGCGCGCGGCTATCTGATCGTGGACCGGGCGGGGGTGCGGGTGCTGCGCGATCCCTATTCGGCCAAGCCCTATGTGCTGTTCTACACGACCAAGCGCGTGGGCGGCGGGGTGCAGAACTTCGACGCGATCAAGCTGATGAAGTTCGCGGCCTCGTAAGGGACGCTGAAGCTGGGCCCTCTCCCGGCGGGAGAGGGCTTGAGCCTCGGAGAGCCGAAGGCGATCCGCAAGGCGAAAGGGTGAGGGGCTGACGGTTCAGTCGGAGTGAGCCGCTGCGCGACGGCTGACGCCGACGGCGGCCGGGAACCCTCATCCGGCCCTTCGGGCCACCTTCTCCCATCGGGAGAAGGGACGCAGAAAACACTGGAGATTTGAATGAGCGCACCCGTGAGCCTCACGGAGGCGAAGCTGTTCCTGCGCGTCGAGCATGAGGCGGAGGACGGGCTGATCCAGACCCTGATCGACGCGGCCAGGGCGCGGGTGGAGGGGGAGGTGGGGTTGAGCCTGATCTCGACCTCTGCGGCGCCGCTGAGGCTGGCGGTGATGATGCTGGTGATGCGCGCCTATGAGCGCGGCGACGGCGAGATGAGCGCGGCGCCGGTCGAGGGGTGGATCGCGCCCTATCGCGTGGTGCGGCTGTGAGCGCGGGCGCGATGAAGGTGGTGGCGGTGCTGGTGCGGCCGGTGGCGGCGCAGACGCCCTATGGCGGGCAGGTCGTCAGCTATGAGCCGGTCGGGTCGCTGTGGCTGGCGCT
>NZ_DAMCNG010000158.1:0-6595 GCF_032107865.1 Brevundimonas sp. | reverse complement strand
TGGGCCTATGTCGCCGAAGCCATCCGCCACGCGCCCGGCCTGGGCCAGGGTCACGGCCCGCTGGATCACGCCTGGCCGGTGCGGGGCTGAGGCCGCTTGGCGCGGCGGCGGAATCGCCCTCACAGGACGGCATGACCCTGGAAGCCCGCCTGACCGAGATCGTTCGCGCCGACGCGGGCCTGATGCATGTGCTGACCGTGATGCGGGGCCTGGATCTGCCCGACTGGCGGCTGTTCTCCGGGGCCGTTTATCAGGCGGTGTGGAACGTCCAGACGGGCCGCCCGGTCGGCTATGGGATCAAGGATTACGACATCGGCTATTTTGACGCCGACACCTCCTGGGACGCCGAGGACGTCGCCATCAAGCGCGTCGCAGCCGCCTTCGCGCCGTCGCTGCGCGATCAGGTCGAGGTGCGCAACCAGGCGCGGGTCCACCTGTGGTTCGAGGGCAAGTTCGGCGAGCCCTATGATCCTCTGGCCTGCACCGATGACGCCCCGGCGCGCTTCGTCGCTCCGGCCTTTGCTGTCGGCGTGCGGTTGGAGGCGGACGACCGCCTCAGCGTGGTCGCCCCCTTCGGGCTGGAGGATGTGTTCGCCATGACCATCCGGCCCAATCCGACGCGCGGCATGGCCAAGGGCTGGGACCGGGTCATCGCCAACGCCCGCGGCCGCTGGCCGGAGATCACCGTCGTCGGCGGCTCTCAGCCGACGGCGTAGCGCGCCGTCACTCCGTCCGGCTGAAACTCATGGCCGGCCAGCCGGTCCAGCGAGGCGAGCACGCGCGCGGCGAAGGCCTCGGGATCGCCCTCCTCGACGGCGGGCCGCAGCCAGTCGGTGACGACGGCGCGCGCGGGATAGGTTCCGACCGGGCCGGGCACGCTGAGCGCCACCTCAATGCCCTCGGCGATCCAGCCCGCTACGGTGATGAAGACCTCCATCCCCACTAGGAAATCCGTGCGGCGCAGGACGTAGAGGGTGATGATCCCGTCCTCGACCCCATCGGGGCGCACGATGATTCCGCTGCGATCCGGCCGCCAGTCGTCCGACAGTTCGACCGCCCGCCACAGGCAGAACCAGACGCGACAGGTCTGCGGCCGGATCTCATGCACCGAGCAGCCCGCGCCATCGACGCAATAGGCGCACAACTCGCCCGTCGGCTTGGCCAATTCGGGCAGGTCCAGCGGGATCACGCGACAGCACTCGACGCAGCCGCCGCAGGTGCGATCAGGAAGGAGGGGCAGGGACATGAGCGGCCGTTTAGCGCAAGATGGGTGATAATGCGTGGGGCGAAGCAGGCCTCGAGGCGTCGCTGAAGCGATGAGCATCAAACCGATCCAAGGTCTTCCACCGCATCCCCGCTGAATTCCGAAGAGAATCCGGCTAGAGTCGCTTTATGCATGGTCGTTTTCCGATCCTCTACATCGCCGAGGCGGACGCCGAGGAGGCGGTCCTGTCGTCGGGGGCGCTGGCCCAGCTTGTCGAGGCCATCCCTCAGGCGACCTTTACCGTCGTCGGCTCGCCGGCCAGCGCGCCGCTGTTCGCCGACCTGCCGCGCCTTCAGCGGCTGATCACGCTAGACCGCGACGGGCGCTGGGACTGGATCGCCCTGTGGAACCAGGTGCGCGAGACCAACTGGGGGCTGGTGGTCGACATGCGCGGCTCGACCCTGTCGGGCAAGCTGCGGCGTCAACGCCGCGCCGTGCGGGGCAAGACCCTGCCGAGCGTGCATCTGGTCGAACAGGCGGCGCGGACCCTGCAACTGGACGAGATTCCGGCGCCGAAACTGTTCATCAGCCGCGACACGCAGGAAGCCGCCGACGCCCTGATCGCGCCGGGCGACGGCCCGATCCTGGCGATCGGACCGGGCGCCGACTGGATCGGCAAGCGCTGGCCCGCCGATCGCTACGCCAAGATCGCCATCTCCCTGCTGGGCGAGGGCGGACCGCTGGCCGGCGGGCGCCTGATGATCGTGGGCGAAGAGGCGGATCGCGACGCGGCCCAGACCGTTCGTTCGGCGGTCAAGCGCGACCGGGTCATCGAACTGCAGGGGCGGCTGACGCGGCTGCAGGCGGCGGCGGCGCTGAGCCACGCCGACCTCTATCTGGGCGGCGACTCCCTATGGACCCAGTTGGCCGTAGCGGCGGGCGTTCCGGCGGTGGCGGTCTTCGGCCCCTCGGACGAGACGCTGAAACGCCCGTGGACCGGCGTCGCCGTGCGCGGCCCGCGCACCCTGGACGAGTTCCGCGAACTGGACCCGCGCCTGAACCAGCATATCCAGCACATGATGGACCTGCCTTATGAGCGGGTGCTGAAGGCGGCGAAGAAGCTGCTGGCCGAACGGGCGGCCTGATCGCCCTCGGCTTGCGTCTCCAAGCCTTCGGCGCGCATAAGCGCCGGAACTTCAGGAGATGCGCGCGATGACCCAGACCTATGACCTGATCGTTCGGGGCGGCGAGGTGGCCAACCACGCCGGGCGGGGCATGGCCGACGTCGGCGTCATCGACGGCCGCATCGCCTTCATCGGCGACCTGTCTCAGGCCTCGGCGGGCGACGTGTTCGACGCCACAGGCCTGACCGTCCTGCCAGGCGTGATCGACACCCAGGTCCACTTCCGCGAGCCGGGGCTGGAATGGAAGGAAGACCTGGAAACCGGCAGCCGCGCGGCGGCCCTGGGCGGCGTCGTCGCCGTGTTCGAGATGCCGAACACCAACCCCAACACCACCGACGCCGAGACCATGGCCGACAAGCTGGTGCGGGCTAACAACCGGATGTGGACCGACCACGCCTTCTATGTCGGCGGGACACATGAGAACGCCGACCATCTGGCTGATCTGGAGCGCCTGCCGGGTTGCTGCGGGGTCAAGGTCTTCATGGGCGCCTCGACCGGCGACCTGCTGATCGCCGACGACGAAGGGGTGAGGAAGGTTCTGTCGAACGTCCGCCGTCGCGCCACCTTCCACTCCGAGGACGAATACCGACTGGTCGAGCGTCGCAACCTGGCCCGCACCGGCGACTGGACCAGCCACCCGGAAGTCCGCGACGCTGAGAGCGCCATCATGTCCACCCGCCGTCTGGTTGGACTGGCGAAAGAGACCGGCGCCCGCATCCACGTCCTGCACGTCACGACCAAGGACGAGATGGAATACCTGCGCTTCCACAAGGACGTCGCCACGGTCGAGATCACGCCCCAGCACCTGACGCTGGTGGCCCCCGAGGCCTATCAGCGGCTCGGCGCCTATGCCCAGATGAACCCGCCGATCCGCTCACAAGAACACGTCGATGCGCTATGGCTGTGGGGGATGCAGCAGGGGGTGGCCGACGTGCTCGGCTCGGACCACGCGCCGCACACGAAGGAAGAAAAGTCCAAGCCCTATCCGGCCTCGCCCTCGGGGATGCCGGGGGTGCAGACCCTTGTGCCGCTGATGCTGACCCATGTGGCCGAGGGCCGCCTGTCGCTGGAACGCTTCATCGACTTGACCTCGGGCGGGGCGCAGCGCGTGTTCGGCACCGCCAACAAGGGCCGGATGGCCGTCAGCTATGACGCCGACCTGACCATCGTGGACCTGAAGGCGAAGAAGACCATCACACACGACCAGCAGGCGACGCGCTGCGGCTGGACCCCCTTCGACGGCTTTGAGGCGACGGGCTGGCCGGTGGCCACCATCGTGCGCGGCCGCGTGGTGATGAAGGACGGCGAACTGATCGGTCAGGCCCACGGCCAGCCGGTGCGCTTCCAGGAGACGCTGGCGGGGTGAGCGGTTCGCGGCCCACGCTCGGCCTGATCGGCTTCGGCGCCTTCGGGCGGCTGACGGCGAAGCATCTGTCGCCGTGGTTCGACATTCTCGCCCATGATCCGACGGTCAGTGACGGCGAGGGCGTGGCGCGGCTGACCTCGCTGGAGGAGGCGGCGGCCTGTTCGGCGGTGGTGCTGGCCGTGCCGGTCGGCGTGCTGGCGGAAACGGTCGCGGCGATCGCGCCGCATCTGACGCCCGGCGCCCTGATCCTCGACGTCGGATCGGTGAAGGTGAAGCCGGCGCAGGTGATGCTGGAGGGCTTGCCCGAGGGCGTGGACGTGGTCGGCACCCATCCTCTGTTCGGTCCGCAGAGCGGCAAGGACGGCATCGCCGGTCTGCGCATCGCCGTTTGTCCGGTGCGCGGCGACAAGGCCGCGTGGCGCGTCGCCGCCTTCTGCAGGAAGGCGCTGGCGCTCAAGGTCTTCGTCGTGACGCCTGAGGATCACGACCGCGAGGCGGCGACGGTGCAGGGGCTGACCCATCTGATCGCCAAGGTGCTGCTGGCGATGGAGCCGCTGCCGACGCGCATGACCACGACCAGCTTCGAGCGCGTCATGCAGGGCGTCGACATGGTCCGCCACGACAGCGCGGCGGTGTTCCGCGCCATCGAGCACGACAACCCCTTCGCCGCCGAGGTCCGCCGCCGCTTCTTCGATCTGGCCGAACAGGCGCGGGCGGAACTGGACGGGTAGGGCTTAGCGCGGCTTGAGGATGAAGTCGGCCACGGCAGGCGCGACCTCGGCGCCGAGCGGGATCGAGGCGTCGCCATAGGTGGCCGCGTTGCCCGCCGGGTCGAGCGGGGCCTGACGCAGGACGTGGTTCAAGCCCTCGAAGACCACCCGTTCAGCCTTGGGCTGGGCGGCCAGAAGGGGCTCGCTGTTCTCGGGCTTCACCTGAATATCGGTCGAGCCGTGGCCCAGCAGAACCGGGCGATCATAAGCGGCGATCAGCGCCTGGGGGTCCACGACGAAGTAGGAGATCAGATAGGGTTGGACCGAGGGGCGGAACAGCGCGGCCAGATAGGGCGGCGTGTCCGAGACGGTTCGACCGGCCTCCAGCTCGCTCATGATGTGATCGACTTCAGGTTTGACGGAGGGCGGCAGCTTGGGCTCGATCTGGCGACGTAGTTCGACATTGGCGCGGACGCCGACCGGCGACAGCAGGACCAGGCCGCAGACGCCTGGATTATCGGCCGCCGCCTGGGCGATCAGGGCGCCTTCTGAGTGCCCTACCAGCCAGACGCAGGGCGCGCCGGTCTTCTCAGCGGTCAGGGCCGCCCAGGCCTTGGCGTCGTCGATGTAGGTGTCGAAGGTCAGGCTGGCTTCGTCGGTCGCGGCCGCTGTGCTGGCGGCGATGCCGCGCTTGTCGTAGCGGACGGTGGCGATCCCGCGCTCGGCCAGGCCCTCGGCCAGTTGGCGATAGACGCCGCCCGTCACGCCGATCGGACTGTTCCCATCGCGGTCGGTCGGGCCGGAGCCGGCGATGATGACGGCGGCGGCGCGTGTCTGATCTTCCGGTGTCAGCAGGGTTCCGTGCAGGGGAGCGGGCGTCGAGGCCAGCTCGACCGGCGTCGAAACCGGCGAGAGCAGCAGGGCGGCGGCGAGGGTCAGCATGCTTGTCTCCGTCTTGAGATCAGAAGGGCTGGCGGTTGGGATCGGCGCGCCACACGCGCCAGCTTTCGAACACCGACCAGAGGGCGGCGATCAGAACGCCGCCGATCAGCAGGCTGAAGCCCAGGGGCTGGGGCGCGATGGGGGCGGTGATTAGGCCGAGCAGGCCCAGCCAGAAGAAGAGGCGGCCCGCCAGCCGGTTGGAGCGGTCCCAGGCCAGGCGGCTCTTGTAATTCCAGGGGGTGCGCAGGCCGACGATGGGGTTGGGCGCGACCCGGCCCATGAAGGCGCCCATGACGGCGAACAGCAGGCTCATCAGGGCGGCGATCACGGTCATCGACGGAGCCGCTTGCGACGCAGCGTGGCCCAGGATCGTCCAGACCATGAAGGCGCTGACGCCGCCAATGGCCAGCAGCGAGACCAACTGGCCGACCTTCAGCCCGCGCTGTCGGGCGGCGTCGGGCGTGCGCTTGGCGTACCAGCTCATCGGTCCGGCCGTGATCGCGGCCATGAAGGCCATGAAGCCGATCACGCCGGCCAGTTCGTTGCGGTCGCCCCAACGATCGGGTCGGCCGTGGATGTCGAAATGCATGGGCAGGGGCGTGGTTGGACCTGCGGTCAGAACCCAGATGGCGAGGGCGACGAGGCCTGCGACCGTCAGGGCGGTGAAGGCGTCCAGCACCGTGAAGCGGATCCTGGTCATTTCGGCGTTTCCTTCTCGTCCGTTGTGCCTGTTCCGCTGAGGTCCATCAGGAAGGCCAGGGCCTCCTCGACCGCCGAAATCTCCAGCCGATAGCGGATCGACTGCCCTTCGCGCTCGGGGCTGACCAGACCGGCCTCCTTCAGCGCGTTCAGATGACCGGTGATGGTCGGCCAACTCATGTCGAAGGCGGCGGCGATGTCGCCGGACGCCAGCGGCCCCTTGCGCAGCATGGCGATGATGCGCCGCCGCACCGGATGGGAGAGGGCCTTGAACAGGCTGTTCATAGGAAAGAGGTTAATTAGGAAATATCCTAAATACAACCATCGTTCTTTCAGGCGCGGCTGGCCTTCATCACGAGCGCGGCCTATGGCTGAGGTTGGTTCAGAATTTGCGAGTTGTTCTCATGGAAGTCCGCGATCAGATCGTTCTCATCACCGGCGGCGCGCGCGGCGTGGGCGCGGCGGCGGCGCGGGCGTTTGCGGGGCAGGG
>NZ_DAMCNG010000157.1:0-6611 GCF_032107865.1 Brevundimonas sp. | reverse complement strand
ATCTGGGCTGCGGTTTCGGGGCGCTGTCGACGGTGGTGCTGCGTTCGCCCGCCGTGACGGCCCTGCGGCTGGTCGACATCGACCGGCGCGCGGTCGAGGCGGCGAAACGCAACGTCGAGGACGCGCGGGCCAGCTTCGACTGGGCCGATGTGCGGACGCTGGAGGCAGCGGGCGACCTGAACTTCATCGTCAGCAATCCGCCCTTCCACGACGGTGGAGACGAGGACCGGCGTCTGGGTCAGGCCTTCATCCGCAAGGCGGCCGAGATGCTGAAGAAGGGCGGAACGGCCTGGATCGTCGCCAACCGCCACCTGCCCTATGAGGCCGAACTGGACGCCGCTTTCAAGCGCGTGCGGATGGTGGTCGATCAGGGCGGCTACAAGATTTTCGAGGCGGTGAAGTGAGCGGTTTTCCTCACCGTCACCCTCGGGCTTGTCCCGAGGGTCCATATACGCTGACGGTTGACGGGCGCGTGCTGTCGGCGGCGTCGAGTCTCTGGATCCTCGGGTCAAGTCCGAGGATGACGGCGGGAGGAGAGGGCGCATGAGCAAGAAGATTCCCACCTCCCGCGTGGACAAGCTGCTGGGCTCGATGGGCTACGGCTCGCGGGCTGAGATGGCGCGGCTGGGCAAGGCGGGCGGCATTGTGCTGGACGGCGCCGACCTGACCGATGTGTCGAAGCGCATTCCGGTGACGCCCGACCTGCCGAGCCGCATGGAGATCGACGGCGAACCGCTGGACCCCGTGGCGGGTCTGGTGATCCTGTTGAACAAGCCGCTGGGCATGACCTGTTCGCACAAGGAGGACGGGGCGCTGGTCTATGACGTCCTGCCCGATCGGTGGAAGCGGCGCGACCCGGCGATCTCGACCATTGGGCGGCTGGACAAGCAGACGAGCGGCCTGCTGCTGCTGACGGACGACGGCGACCTGCTGCACCGGGTGATTTCGCCCAAGCGTCATGTGGCCAAGGTCTATCGTGCGACGCTGGCGCGACCGTTGAACGGGACGGAAGGGGCGCTGTTCGCTTCGGGCGAGCTGGTGCTGGAGGGGGAGGACAAGCCGCTGGCGCCCGCCGTGCTGGAGGTCGTCTCGCCGACCGAGGCCCTGCTGACGGTGACGGAGGGCCGTTATCATCAGGTGCGCCGGATGTTCGCGGCGGCGGGCAACCACGTCGAGGCCCTGCATCGCGAGCGGCTGGGCGGGTTGGTGCTGCCGGATGATCTGGCGCCAGGCGCGTGGCGGCTGCTGAATGAGGCAGAGATCGCTTCGATCTTCGTCTCTTAAACTCCGCTCATCTCGGCGGACGCCGGGATCCAGTGAGAGCCTCACGCGCCCTGTTTGCCGCCAAAGAACTGGGCCTCGGCGTCCGCCGGGGTGAGCGGGAGGTAGAGGGCTGGCGCTTGACCTGTCCTCCGCAGTCGCGCACCTCACCGCCATGACACTGACCAAGATTTGCGGCCTGACGACCCCGGATACGCTGGATGCGGCGCTGGAGGGCGGGGCGGCCTTTGTCGGGGCGGTGGTGTTTCCCAAGAGCCCGCGCCACATCCCGCCGCTGCACGCCGCCACCCTGTTCGACCGGGCGCGTGGAAGAGCGAAAGTGGTCGCCGTGCTGGTCGATCCTGACGACGCCCTGCTCAGCGAAGTCGCCCTGATCCTGCGGCCCGACCTGATCCAACTGCATGGTCATGAGACGCCGCAGCGCGCGGCGGAGGCCCGACGGCTGACGGGGGCGGGGATCATCAAGGCCCTGCCGATCCGGGACGAGGACGACTTCGCCCACGTCGCCGACTGGACCGGCGTCGCCGATCATCTGCTGTTCGACGCCAGGCCGCCGAAAGGCGCGGACCTGCCTGGCGGCGTGGGGGCGTCGTTCGACTGGGCGCTGATGCAGAACCGGGCGTTACCGGCAAACTGGTTCCTCGCGGGCGGGTTGGATCCGCAAAATCTCACCGAGGCCGTGCGGATTTCGGGGGCGCCGATGGTTGATGTCTCCTCTGGCGTTGAAAGCGCGCCGGGTGTTAAGGACCGGGCCCTGATCAAAGCTTTTCTGGACGCCGCATCGCGGTCCTGATTTCGTCGCCTTCCTCCCTGAAGATTTTCGTGTGCCGGATATCGTGAACGCCTCCCTGTCGAATTCCTACGCCTGGCCCGACGCCGAAGGGCGCTTCGGCCCCTATGGCGGCCGCTTCGTGCCCGAGACCCTGATGCCGCTGATCCACGAGCTGGACGCGGCCTATGCGGCGGCCAAGGCGGATCCCAGCTTCCAGGCCGAACTCGACGGCTATCTGGAGCACTACGTCGGCCGCGCCAGCCCGCTCTATTTCGCCGAGCGCCTGACCGAGCATTTCGGCGGGGCCAAGATCTGGCTGAAACGCGAGGATCTGAATCACACGGGCGCGCACAAGATCAACAACTGCATGGGCCAGATCCTGCTGGCCCGCCGCATGGGCAAGACGCGCATCATCGCCGAGACCGGCGCCGGTCAGCACGGGGTCGCCTCGGCCACCGTCTGCGCCCGCTTCGGCCTGCCCTGCACGGTCTATATGGGCGCCGTCGACGTGGCCCGGCAGCAGCCGAACGTCTTCCGCATGAAGCTGCTGGGCGCCGAGCTGAACCCGGTGACGGCCGGGGCGGCGACGCTGAAGGACGCCATGAACGAGGCGATGCGCGACTGGGTCACCAATGTCGCCGACACCTATTACATCATCGGCACGGCGGCGGGCCCGGCCCCCTATCCAGCCATGGTGCGCGACTTCCAGTCGGTGATCGGCAAGGAGATCAAGGCCCAGAGCCAGCGCCAGATCGGCCGTCTGCCCGACGCCGTCATGGCCTGCATCGGCGGCGGGTCGAACGCCATCGGCGCCATGCACCCCTTCATTCAGGACGAGAGCGTGCGCCTGATCGGGGTCGAGGCGGCGGGCCACGGCCTGGACACGCCCGAACACGCCGCCAGCCTGAAGGGCGGACGCTCGGGCGTGCTGCACGGCAACCGCACCTATCTGCTGCAGGATGACGACGGCCAGATCCTTGAGGGCCACTCCATTTCGGCGGGCCTCGACTATCCGGGCATTGGGCCGGAGCACGCCTGGCTGCACGATCTGGGCCGCGCCGAGTACCTGTCGGCGACCGATGATGAGGCGCTGGAGGCGTTCCGGGCGCTGTGCAAGCTGGAAGGCATTATTCCGGCGCTGGAGTCCTCGCACGCCTTGGCGCGTGCGGGCGAGGTTGCCAGGCAGATCGGCAAGGACGGCGATCTGGTGATCGTCCTGTCGGGCCGAGGCGACAAGGATATCAACACCGTGGCCCAGCACCTGGGCGTGGAGCTGTGATGATGAAGACCCTGCTGATCGCCGCCCTTGCCGCGGCCGTTTCGCCGACCCTGACCCTGGCGCAGAACACGGCGGCGCCGGCGCCCCAGACGTCTTCTGGCCAGGCTCCCGTGCAGACCGCGCCGACCATTCCGCCCGGTCCGGCGGCCACGGGGATGCCGGTCTTGCCGCCGGCGACGGAGGCGGCCGACTGCGGCGGCCTGCTGCGCACGACGGCCTTCTGCGTGACGGCGCAACTGGATCAGATCGGCGCCCTGGCCGACGCATACACCGAGCATCTGGCCACCTTGAACTGGCTGGCGGCCGACGGCGACGACAACCGCGTCATCTTCGTGCGTCGCCGCGACGGCGGCGGTTGCGACGGCCTGCAGATGGTCGCCTTCTACGACGAGTCCAAGCCCGCCGAGGCGACCGCGCCGGGCTATCTGGGTTTCGCCGTCATTCCGGGCGACGTCTGCACCGCAGCTCCTGCGAATCCGGCGGCGACGCCTTCGGGAGGTTCGGCTCAGTGACGACTGCACGCATCGACGCCCGCTTCGCCCGACTGAAGGCGGAAGGCCGGGCCGGTTTCGTCCCCTATGTCATGACCGGCGATCCCAGCCGGGACGAGGCGCTGGAGATTCTGAAAGGCCTGCCCGCAGCCGGCGCCGACCTGATCGAACTGGGTCTGGCCTTTTCCGATCCGATGGCCGAGGGGCCGCCGATCCAGCGCGCCGCCCTGCGCGGACTGAAGGCGGGGATGACCCTGCGCGGCACGCTCGATCTGGTGGCCGATTTCCGCAAGGCGGATCAGGACACGCCGCTGATCCTGATGGGCTATCTGAACCCGGTGGAGTCCTACGGCTATGAGGCCTTCGCCCGTGATGCGGCCGAGGCTGGGGTGGACGGCATTATCGTGGTCGACTGCCCGCCGGAAGAGGCGGCGCCTCTGCTGGCGGCTTTGAAGGCGGCCGATCTGTCGCTGATCCGCCTGGCCACGCCGACGTCCGACGACGCGCGGCTGAAGGTCATCGCCGAGGGCACGTCAGGCTTCGTCTATTACGTTTCGGTCGCCGGGGTGACCGGGGTGAAGGAGGCCGTGGCCGCTGAGGTGGCGCCCGCCGTCGAGCGCGTGCGCCGCGCGGCCGATCTGCCCGTCGCTGTCGGCTTCGGCGTGAAGACGCCGCAGCGCGCCGACGAGATCGCCCGCGTCGCCGACGCCGTGGTCGCCGGCTCGGTCTTCGTCGACGAGGTGGCCGCCGCGCTGGCGGCGAACGAACCGGCCGTTCCCCGCGTTCTGGCCAAGGTGAAGGCTCTGGCCGATGCGGTTCATGGCGCTCGCACTAGTGCTTCCGTGACGGAAACCGTTTAAAGGCCCCGCCCATGGTCGATAAAAATCCCGAGAACAAGGCTCGCGGCGGCTGGCTGTCGCGTTTCGCGCCCGGCGTGCGCAAGATCGTCAGCCCACGCGACACCCCGGACAATCTGTGGGTCAAGGATCCCGACACGGGCGAGATGCTGTTCCGCTCGGACCTGGAGGCGGCCCTGTGGGTCACGCCGTCGGGCCGTCACATGCGGATCAATGCGCCGACGCGCCTGAAGGCCACCTTCGACGACGGCCTGTTCGAGAGCATCGACACGCCGGACGTGCCGGAAGATCCGCTGAAGTTCTCGGACGGCAAGCCCTATCGCGACCGTCTGTCGGCGGCGCGCAAGGCGGCGGGCCGCAAGGACACCATGGCCATCGGCTACGGCCGCATCGGCGGGGCCCCCGCCGTGGTCATCGTTCAGGACTTCACCTTCATGGGCGGTTCGCTGGGCATGGCGGCGGGCGAGGCCTTCATCGCCGCTGCGCGTGAATCGGTGAAGCGCAACGTTCCCCTGGTCTGCTACACCGCCGCCGGCGGGGCGCGCATGCAGGAAGGCGCCCTCAGCCTGATGCAGATGGCCCGCACCACCCTGGCCGTTCAGGAAGTGAAGGCGGCCAAGCTGCCCTACGTCGTGGTGCTGACCGACCCGACCACGGGCGGGGTCACGGCTTCCTACGCCATGCTGGGCGACGTTCACCTGGCCGAGCCGGGCGCCCTGATCGGCTTCGCCGGCCCGCGCGTGATCGAGACCACCATCCGCGAGAAACTGCCGCCGGGCTTCCAGCGCGCCGAATACCTCAAGGACAAGGGCATGGTCGACAAGGTGGTGTCGCGCGGCGACCTGCCGACGACGCTGGGCCAGATCCTGTCCATGCTGATGGGCGGTACGGCCCAGAAGAAGGCTGCCTAACCGCAGGCTCTTTCCATGGACCCGATTTCGGAACGCCTGCGCGCCCGGCATCCCCAGCGCATCGACCTGTCGCTGGATCGGATGCGGGCCTTGTGCGAGGCACTCGGGAATCCGCAGGACAAGCTGCCGCCGGTCGTCCATGTCGCGGGCACCAACGGCAAGGGATCGACGGTCGCGCTGATCCGCGCCATCGCCGAGGCGGCGGGCCTGCGCGTCCATGCCTACACCTCGCCGCATCTGGTGCGCTTCAACGAGCGCATCCGGCTGGCCGGGACGCTGATCGAGGATGAGGCCCTGAACGCCATCCTCGACCGGGTCGAGGCGGCGATGGCCGAGACCGGGGGCGAGGCCACCGTGTTCGAAAGCACCACGGCGGCGGGCTTCCTGGCCATGAGTGAGACGCCCGCCGATCTGGCCATCATCGAGGTCGGCCTCGGCGGATCGCTGGATGCGACCAACGTCATCGACCGGCCGCTGCTGAGTGTCATCACCCCCGTCGATCTGGACCACGCCGAGTTTCTGGGCACGACCATAGAGGGCGTGGCGGGCGAGAAGGCGGGCATCCTCAAGGCGGGCGCACGCGGCGTCGTCGCGCGTCAGTCCGAGGCTGCCATGGCGGTGATCGAGCGCCGCGCGGCCGAGGTCGGCTCGCCCCTGACCGTCATGGGCGTGGACTTCGACGCCTGGGCCGAACGCGGGGGCCTCGTCTATCAGGATCAGGAGCGATTCCTGGACCTGCCCGCGCCCGCTCTGTCCGGCGCGCACCAGTTCGACAATGCGGGCGTGGCCATCGCCGCCGCGCTGGAGCTGGACCTGCCCGAAACCGCCATCGCCGAGGGACTAAAGGCCGTGCGCTGGCCCGCGCGGATGCAGCGACTGACCGCCGGCCCCTATGCCGACAAGGCCCAGAAGGCCGACGCCGAACTTTGGTTGGACGGCGGGCACAACCCGCACGCCGCCCGCGCCCTGGCCCGCGCCCTGGCCGACCGTCAGGCGCGCGCCCCGCGCCCCACCGCCCTG
>NZ_DAMCNG010000156.1:0-6617 GCF_032107865.1 Brevundimonas sp. | reverse complement strand
CGCTTTCGCGGTCTCGGCGATCATGTCGATGAAGGGCAGGCCCGCCGCGCGGATGGCGCCCGCATGGGCGTGGGCCGTGTTGCACGGCATGGCCAGCACCTGCGCGCCCGCCGTCTTCAGCGCCCGCGCCATCTCGCCCAGCGTCTGCCCGGCCGCTTCCGGCTGACTATGGCGATTGGGCACCTGAGGATTGATGTCGGCGATGATGCGGATGTGGTCCTCATCGCCCGTCGCCGGTGTCAGCGCCTGCACCCGCGCCAGAAAGGCTGTCGTCGCCGCCGGCCCCATGCCGCCCAGAACGCCCAGAATTCTACTCATCTCGATCTCCCGGCGGAGCGTCCGCTTCAGGCGGCTCTCATGCGGCCCCAAGGCGTGCGCGGTAAAGCCCGTTTGCGCCGGACTGAACCTTGAAAGCCAATGACTAACGTTGACTTATCGATGATTACACTGTTCGAGCGGGTGAGTTTTTAAAAGCGGTGCAATATGAAATCTCTGGCCGGTCTTGTTCTCGGGCTCTTGCTCTCCTTGGCCGCGACTGCTGCGGCGGCGCAGAGCCCGAATGTATCGGTCAGCTTGTCGGTTAGTCCGCCAACGGCAAACCCGGGCGACACGGTCAGTTTCATAGCCCGTTTCACCAATCACAGCGCGGGAGAAGTCTGGCTGGACGGGGAGATAAGACTGCCTGCCGGACTGACGCCACGGTCAGTCAGCACCAACAGCGGAATGCTTCATTCTTCACATCCAACGGGCGCACTGGCCACTGATGCCCGGCTTGCGGCTGGGGCCGTTTTTACCATGACTGCGGTTGCCGATCTTCCGCCCGGCGTCGTGCGTGGAACCGTCTTGACGGGAGAAGCGGAGGCCAGACTCAGGGCCTCTGAGGGGGGGCTGATCCTGGACCGAACCACGGCGACGATCACGGTGGGCGGCGTCGCACCCACGCCCGTGCCGACCCTGACCGAATGGGCGATGATCCTGCTGGGCGCCCTCTTGGCGGGCGGCGCTGTGCTGCAACTGGAGTGTCGCCGACGCGCCATCTGACGGGGCGGGCAGGAAAAACGATTATTGTTCTGCAAAGAGCGTTAACACGCGAAAATCAGCGGAACCAACATCGCGGCCGGGGATTGAGCAATCGGACACGTCGGACGCCCCCCCAACCCCGACGAAGTCTGCGGCGGCCCGGCCTTAACGCCCCCCCGACTGAGAAGCCGGGCCGCCCCCTCTCCCTCAATCCAGCTTCAACACCATGTCCCAGCGATCGATGCCGGGCGCATAGCCGTCGGGTGTCACCTTCATCGTCTCGAAGCCGAAGCGGGCGTAGAAGCCTTGCGTGTGCTGGCTGGTGTTCAGGATGACGCGCGTGATCCCCGGCGTGGCGCGCGCCGCCGCGATCCGCGCTTCGGTCAGCGCCCGGCCCACGCCCTGACCGTGCAGGCCGTTGTCGACCATGCCCCAGCACAGGACCACGCTGACCGTGTCCGCCTCGACCGCATGGCCGCCGCAGGCCACGACACGCCCATCGCGCTCGATCACCTGATAGGCGTGCTCAAAGGCGATCTCTTCCAGATAGTCGGCGAACCCCTCGCGCTCGCTGGCGTCGAAGAAGAGCGGCGTATTGCTGTCGAACAGGGCCAGGCAGGCCTCACGGTCGTCGGCGCGATAGGGACGGGCGGTCAACATGGGCGCATCCCTAGCACGCCGCCCCGCTTGACCCGCAGAGGAAAGCGGCTAGGGTCGCGCCGTTCTCCGGGGGGTCGCAATCGAGCGGCTGAGATTGAGGTTTCTCCTCTGACCCGTCGAACCTGATCCGGGTCATGCCGGCGAAGGGACGAGTTCACCGCCTCCACGCCGGGAAACCGACACGAGGCGCTCAAACCGCGCCGGCGGACCTCTTCTCGCAGGAGGCCGCCACAATGAATATCCACGTTCCCAACGAACAGCCGCACGAGCCGCAGGTCGACGTCGCCTTGGCCGACGCCCGCAAGCAGGTCGCCGCCGAACACGGCACGATCCCCACCGGCCCCCGCGCGGGCAGCCAGAAGGTCTATGTGGCGGGCGAGCTCTTCCCCGACATCCGCGTCCCCTTCCGCGAGGTCGCCGTCCACCCGTCCGCCAATGAGCCGCCGGTGACGATGTACGACAGTTCCGGCCCCTACACCGACCCGTCCGTGACCATCGACATCAAGAAGGGCCTGCCCCGCGTCAAATCCAGCTGGCAGCTGGACCGCGGCGACATCGCCCCCGTCCTGAACCCGCGCGAGGTCAAGCCCGAGGACAACGGCCACGCCAGCGGCAAGCACCTGGCCCCCCGCTTCGACGTCTCCAACCACCGCGTGTTCAAGGGCGTCGAGGGCCGCCCCGTCACCCAATACGAATACGCCAAGGCGGGCATCATCACGCCCGAGATGGAATACGTCGCCATCCGCGAGAACCTGCGCCGCGAACAGACCGCCCCTTGCATCCGCGACGGCGAAGACTTCGGCGCCGCCATCCCCGACTTCGTCACGCCCGAGTTCGTGCGGCAAGAGATCGCCCGCGGTCGCGCCATCATCCCGCACAACATCAACCACCCCGAAGTCGAGCCGATGATCATCGGCCGCAACTTCCTGGTGAAGATCAACGCCAACATCGGCAACTCCGCCGTCCTCTCCAGCGTCGACGACGAGGTGGACAAGCTGGTCTGGGCCACCCGCTGGGGCGCAGACAACGTCATGGACCTGTCGACGGGCCGCAACATCCACAACATCCGCGACTGGATCATCCGCAACAGTTCCGTCCCCATCGGCACCGTGCCCATCTATCAGGCGCTGGAGAAGGTGAACGGCATCGCCGAGGATCTGACCTGGGAAGTCTTCCGCGACACCCTGATCGAACAGGCCGAACAGGGCGTGGACTACTTCACCATCCACGCGGGCGTGCGCCTGCCCTTCGTGCCGCTGACGGCCAAGCGCGTGACGGGCATCGTCTCGCGCGGCGGCTCCATCATGGCCAAGTGGTGCCTGTCCCACCACAAGGAGAGCTTCCTCTACGAGCATTTCGAGGACATCTGCGACATCATGCGCGCCTATGATGTCAGCTTCTCGCTGGGCGACGGCCTGCGCCCCGGCTCCATCGCCGACGCCAACGACGAGGCCCAGTTCGCCGAACTGCGCACCCTCGGCGAGCTGACCAAGATCGCCTGGGCCAAGGGCTGCCAGGTCATGATCGAGGGCCCCGGCCACGTGCCGATGCACAAGATCAAGGCCAACATGGATGAGCAGCTCAAGCACTGCCACGAGGCGCCCTTCTACACGCTTGGGCCGCTGACCACCGACATCGCCCCCGGCTACGACCACATCACCTCGGCCATCGGCGCGGCCATGATCGGCTGGTTCGGCACGGCCATGCTCTGCTACGTCACGCCCAAGGAGCATCTGGGCCTGCCCGACCGTCAGGACGTCAAGGACGGCGTCATCACCTATAAGATCGCCGCCCACGCCGCCGACCTGGCCAAGGGCCACCCCGGCGCCCGCGCCCACGACGACGCCCTCAGCCGCGCCCGCTTCGAGTTCCGCTGGGAGGACCAGTTCAACCTCTCCCTGGACCCCGAGACCGCCCGCAAATTCCACGACGAGACCCTGCCGAAGGAGGCGCACAAGACCGCCCACTTCTGCTCCATGTGCGGCCCCAAGTTCTGCAGCATGAAGATCAGCCAGGACATCCGGGATGCGGCCAAGGCCCAGAACGACGCGGGCGCCAGCCTGACGGACGCCGAGGCGGGCATGGCCGAAATGAGCGCCAAGTTCAGGGCTGGGGGCGGAGAGATTGAGGTGAAGGTGTAAGGCAAAGACCTCCAATCGTTACCTCTAGTTTTGAATTTTCTGCTCGAAGAGGTAGCCAACCCGTCCGACCATTCTCCCAAATGTGTAGCCACTTTCAATGGTAGTAAAATAGAAACATGCAACGATAGAAAAATATAAAATCGCATTCGATATGTTGTATATTTTCATTAAAGCGGGAGCATTCGTTGCTCCCGCTAGCGATAATACTGATGTAAATGCATCTTTCGCTGATGGTAATAGAAGGAGTATGGCAAACGCTAAGCTAGTCATGGCGACTAGGTTAAAATATGATATGTTGTAAAAAATTTCCTTCGATAATTTTAGTAGTCGCTCTTCTTTTATTTCATCTTCTATGCTGTTTCTTTTTGCTTTTTCTTCGGTGTTGTAACCTGAAGCTAGAAAGAACATAACGCTGAATCCGAAGCCAATAAGAATTGCTTGAACAGTGATCGTCCCAGCCAAAAGATCGTTTAGAGGTCCCTGCGTACTTACGGAGATAAGTGCGGCGACTATAGCTGACGCAACAATCCGCGGGTAAATTCGGACACGTTTATTTGAACCAAAATCGTAAAATGTCGCGTTGTTTCGCGAGATAGCTTTTCCGACATTAAACATCTGAACTACGTGAAATTATCTCCTCACGGAGAACGTCAAGTATAGCGATTTTGGTTTGATTGTAATCTGGGTGACCATCGTCATCTACCTTTACATCAATATGAAATTTCGTTGCAAAGTTTCCACTCTCTAGCATGTAAATGGTTTTTGTTCCGCCGTTTACTTTGGCGAGCACGGTACAGTCCATGATGTCGGACTCGCTTACTTCCATTAGGCTGCTTTCATTGAGCATGCTGGCGATGGCTTTTCGCATTTCGTTCTTGGGTCCGCCTAAGAATGGGAATAACCTTTTGGCGACCTCGGCCTCGAAACCGTCCTCTTTGCTCATCTTTCTGAAAGCGATCATTCCCGCGCTTGTGATTTTGTTCGACGCAGCCAGTGACGCTGGCTTTTCGGCGAATGTGACTTTGACCTCTTTCGCTTGGGCATTCTTATAGCTAGCACCATCAAGGCGGACGGAGTGGGGCATGATAAAGCCAGCCCCAGGCATTAGATCACTAATTGTCCGTTGAAGTGCAGAGTAGCCTCCAAACTGCCCGAGATATTGACTTGCTAGGTAAATTCTCCCGCTTTTGGAAAGATAAAGTAGGAAATGAAATGGCCTTAAGCTGATGCTCTCCGCCGGGATGCGGCCGCGCATCGTATTATCGTATGCATGTCCCCAATAGGAACCTTTATACGTTCCGAAAACAGTTCGATCATCGACCCGAATTACATTCTCCATGGGCGCGTCAGAACGATATCGAATGCGATCGGCTGCTTCTTCATCGTTGGGGTCGAACGGTGCCTTAGCCTGAATGGCACCAAAAAGAGCGTCGAAGTCACTAGAGGTAAACGCTACGGGAAGCGCATCCTTTCCGCCATTTCCAACCATACGAACTAGGTAATGGAAGCTAACGCTGACCGTTTCTTTTTTCTTGGGCTTAGCCACGGAGCCTCTTAATTTCTAGAGCACGTTATAATGCGATAATTTTTAGCATATCGCGATTCTGGGAACGACAAACTTCGGCATAGCTTCGTGATCAACGCCAAATAGGCTGTTCACCCTACGTGCCCACCCTCGTCCTCCTCGCTAGGCCGAATGGCCCCGGTCGTGATCTGGCCGCCGGGCGGCTGGTGTTGGAGCGGCTGGAGGAACTCACCAACGCCCGCGCCGACGTGGTGCTGGAGACGACGCTGGCCACGCGCACCCACGCCCGCCGCATCCGCGACTGGAAGGCGGCCGGATACCGTTTCGAACTGATCTATCTGCGCCTGCCCTCGGTCGAGGCCTCCATCGCCCGCGTCGCGCATCGGGTCGCGCGCGGCGACCACGGCATTCCCGAAGAGACGCTGAGGCGGCGCTATCCGCTCAGCCTCGACTACCTCGAAACCGTCTACAGGCCGTTGGCCGACAGCTGGCAGGTCTACGCCAGTGGCGGCGAGACCCCCGAACTGCTAGACTGGGGACCGCGATGAACAAGCCGCTGTTTGATCACGAAACCACCCTGAAGGCTCTGCGCCGCGCCGCCGAGATGGCCAAGCACGGCACGCGCGAGGAACAGTCCGGCAAGTTCCTGCCCCCGCTCGGCTGGAAGGGCCGTCTGGTCACGGGCGCCGCCGCGCCGAAGCCCGCCGAACCCAAGCGCAAGCGGGCCTGATCCTCTTTCCTCCCCATGAAATGGGGAGGGGGACCGCGTAGCGGTGGAGGGGCTTTACGATGGCGGAACCAAGCGGCCCCTCCGTCTCGGTCGCTTGCGCGCCCGATCCACCTCCCCATTGCATGGGGAGGAGAAGCCCCCGTCCGATCCTGACGCACACGTCCTCCATCCTCCGTCTTTCAGGCAGGAGGCGGCGCGATGGACGATCAGGCTTCGGGCGGGCGGGAGAAGGACTGGCCCGAGAAAGACTGGCATGAGGAGGCGCCGCGCATCATCGCCTCCGGCCGGTGGGAGCAGGATGAGTACGGCGACACCACCTACATCCCTGACCATGTGCGACCCTCGACCGCCGAGCGGGCCGAGACGGCTGACGCCGGGCGCGGCCATTATTACGAAGATCCGGCGCCGCGGGACGGCTATCGCGTCCGCTCCGAGGCGACCTGGGCGGCGGCGCGGCGCGACTATCTGGCCGGGGATACGGCCGAGGCCGTCTGCGACCGCTATGGGCTGAAGCTGGGGACGCTGCGGTCCCGCG
Organism: Brevundimonas sp.; assembly: GCF_032107865.1. Classification (GTDB taxonomy): domain Bacteria; phylum Pseudomonadota; class Alphaproteobacteria; order Caulobacterales; family Caulobacteraceae; genus Brevundimonas. The sequence continues at coordinate 6 of NZ_DAMCNG010000156.1, read as the reverse complement.
CCGCGC
>NZ_DAMCNG010000155.1:0-6649 GCF_032107865.1 Brevundimonas sp. | reverse complement strand
CGTGGTTGGCCCCGGCGGCGGCCGGGACGCTGACTGGAGCAGCCTCGGCCTTCGGCGTCTCAGCGGCGACCGGAGCCGCTTCGGCCTTGACGGCGACGGGCGTAGGCGCCGGTTCGTCGGCGGCGGCGTTGCCTTCGCCCTCGACCTCGAACTCGGCCAGCGGGCCGCGCACGGCCATCATCTGACCGGGCTCGCCGTGCAGGGCGGTGACGACGCCCGCGACCGGGCTGGTCAGCTCGACCGTGGCCTTGTCGGTCATGACGTCGGCGACGATCTGATCCTCGGCGACCGTATCGCCGACCTTGACGTGCCAGCCGACGAGCTCGGCTTCGGCGGTGCCTTCACCGACGTCGGGAAGCTTGAAAACAAAACGACCCATCTTAGCGACCCATCCCTGATGTTTGGCCGGTCATGACGGCTTTCAGCGCGTCGGCGACCCGCTGCGGTCCGGGGAAATATTCCCATTCAAAGGCGTGCGGATAGGGCGTGTCCCAGCCGGTCACGCGCGCCACCGGCGCCTCCAGGTGATAGAAGCAGCGCTCCTGAACCAGGGCGCTCAGTTCGCCGCCGAAGCCCGAGGTTTTCGGCGCCTCGTGCACGATGACGCAGCGTCCGGTCTTCTTGACCGAGGCCTCGATGGCTTCGATGTCCAGCGGAACCAGGGTGCGCAGGTCGATCACCTCGGCGTCCACGCCCGCATGTTCGGCGCCCGCCAGCGCCACCCAGACCATGGTGCCGTAGGCCAGGATGGTGACGTCGGCGCCTTCCTTCATGACGCGGGCCTTGCCGATCGGCTCGATGTATTTGCCGGTCGGGACCTGGGCCAGTTCCTGCGCTTTCCACGGGCTGACCGGCTTTTCGTGCCAGCCGTCGAAGGGGCCGTTGTACAGGCGCTTGGGCTCGAAGAAGATGACCGGATCGTCGTCCTCGATCGCCGCCAGCAACAGGCCCTTGGCGTCATAGGGGTTGGACGGGATCACCACCTTCAGACCGGCGATGTGGGTGAACAGGCTTTCCGGCGACTGGCTGTGCGTCTGGCCGCCGAAGATGCCGCCGCCGTAGGGGCTGCGGATGACCATCGGCGTGGTGAACTGGCCGCCCGAGCGATAGCGCATCTTGGCCGCTTCGGAGACGATCTGGTCGTAGGCCGGATAGATGTAGTCGGCGAACTGGATCTCGACGACCGGGCGCAAACCGTAGGCGGCCATGCCGATGGCCGTGCCGACGATGCCGGACTCCGAAATCGGGGCGTCGAAGCTGCGGTTCATGCCGTGCTTCTTCTGCAGGTGGTCGGTGACGCGGAAGACGCCGCCGAAATAGCCCGCGTCCTCGCCATAGGAGACGACCGTCGGGTCTTCGGCCATCTTGACGTCCAGGGCCGAGTTCAGGGCCTGGATCATGTTCATCGCGGCGACGGCGGGAGCATCCGGGGCGACCGACGCCGGGGCGTTCTTCTGGTCGACCATGTCGGCTTCAATCTTGTCGTTGATCTCGGCCATCACTCAGACTCCTACTTCGCGGCGCTGTTCGACCAGGCGCCAGTCCTCGGTCGCATAGACCTCCTCGAACATGGTCTTCACGCTGGGGCGCGACTGGCCGAGCGTGCCGATGGCCTCGGATTCCTTGGCGGCGGCGCGGACCTTTTCGACCGCTTCCTTCTCGGCGTCTTCCTGCTGTTCGTCCGACCATTCGCCGAGCGCGATCAGGTGCTGCTTCAGGCGGGCGATGGGGTCGCCCAGCGGCCACTTCTCATGCTCGTCGCCGGGGCGGTAGCGGCTGGGGTCGTCCGAGGTCGAGTGCGGGGCGCCGCGATAGGTGAACAGCTCGATGATCGTCGCGCCCTGGTTGGTGCGGGCGCGCTCCTCGGCCCACTGGGTCGCGGCCCAGACGGCCAGGAAGTCGTTGCCGTCGACGCGCAGGGCGGGCAGGCCATAGCCGATGCCCTTGGACGCGAAGGTGGTCTCAAGCCCGCCGGCGATGCCCTGGAAGGACGAGATGGCCCACTGGTTGTTGACGATGTTCAGGATGACCGGCGCGCGATAGACGGCGGCGAAGGTCAGGGCCGAGTGGAAGTCGCTCTCGGCCGTCGAGCCGTCGCCGATCCAGGTGATGGCGATCTTGTCGTCGCCGCGGATGGCCGAGGCCATGCCCCAGCCCACGGCCTGGACATATTGCGTGCCCAGATTGCCCGAGATGGTGAAGAAGCCATAGTCCTTGGCCGAGTACATGATCGGCAGCTGGCGGCCCTTGATGGGGTCTTCGGCGTTCGAATAGATCTGGTTCATCATGGTCGCGAGCGGATAGTCGCGCGCGATCAGAAGGCCCTGCTGGCGATAGGTGGGGAAGCCCATGTCCTCGCGGCTCAGGATCATGCCCTGGGCGACCGCGATCGCCTCTTCGCCGGTGCACTTCATATAGAAGCTGGTCTTGCCCTGACGGTGGGCGCGGTGCATCCGGTCGTCGAAGGCGCGCGTCAGGATCATGGCCTTCAGGCCGCGACGCATCGTCTCAGGGTCCAGTTTAGGATCCCACGGGCCCACGGCCTTGCCTTCGTCGTCCAGCACGCGGATCAGGCGGAAGGCGAGATCGCGCATCTCGGACGGCGCCGTGCTGACGTCCGGGCGGTCGACCGCGCCCGGCGCATCGAGCTTCAGGTGGCTGAAATCAGGCGTGTCGCCCGGCCGACCCGAAGGCTCCGGCACGCGCAGCGACAGCGTCGGGGTGTTCTTCATCAATGCCTCCCGTCCGGTTGAACCGGCCGCGTTTCCTTATGGATGAGGGCATAGCATGGCGTATGATTGTTGGCTCTCCTAAAAATACCCTTGTCAAATGGCGTTTTGGGGTATTTTATTGCGTAGAAAGCTAATTCGGAGAAAGCCTTTGGCCGATGACCTCGACCCTATCGACGCGCGCATCCTCGACATCCTTCAGCAGGACGCGGGCCTGTCTGTCGCCGAGGTCGCCGATCGCGTCGGCCTGTCGGCCTCGCCGTGCTGGCGCCGGATCAAGAGACTGGAGGACTCTGGCCTGATACGCAAGCGTGTCACGCTATTGGACGCCGGTCTTCTGGGTCTGGACTTCGAAGTCTACGCCATCGTCAAGCTGAGCCTGCCGACCCGCGACAACCTGCAGATCTTCGAACAGGCCGTCGAAAGCTGGCCCGAAGTGGTGCAGTGCGCCACCATCACGGGGCGCGAGGACTACGTCCTGCGCATCATCACCACCGACATGCACGCCTTCGACCAGTTCCTGCGCGACAAGCTGCTGACGCTGGGCATCGTCTCCAATTGCGAGAGCCATATCGTCACGCGCGGGGTGAAGAACGTCACCACCCTGCCGCTGGGCATCATCACGCCGCACGTCGGCTGAGGCTGAGCGCGCCGTCGCCTTTCGTCAGCTCAGGCGGTCGAAGGCGACGGCGTGGACCTTGTCCCGCCCCAGCAGGGCGGCCAGCGGCGGGATGGGAAACAGGCTCGCGATCGCTCGGTCGCGCACGTCCAGCCCGCCGGTGAAGGCGCCGAAGGCGGGCAGGATCAGTCGCCGCCCGTCGGTGACGAAGCAGGGACGACGCACGCCCCGGCCATAGGCGACGACGCGGGCGGCGGGATGCAGATGGCCCGCGACCTCGCCCGGCGTAGGCTCGACCTGCGGCTCGTGGATCAGGAACAGGCCGCCCAGCGCCAGGGTCTCGACCACCCGGCCGGGCAGGCGCTTGAAGGGATTGGCCAGCGCGTCGCTCAGAGCGTCCAGGTCGTGATTGCCCTCCAACCAGACCCAGTCACGACCGGCGGCCAGCGTCTCCAGTCGCGTCAGTTGGGCGCCGTCCATGCGCGACACCGCTTTTGAATCATGGAAGCTGTCGCCCAGCAGGACGACCGTGCGCGGGTCCAGCGCCTCGATCTCGGCCTCGAGCCTGGCCAGGGTGGCAGGGCTGTCATAGGGCGGCAGCATCTGTCCGCGCGCAGCGAAGGCCGAACCCTTCTCCAGATGCAGGTCCGAGGCGATCAGGGTCTGATGCTGCGGCAGCCACAGGGCGCCGGAACAGCGCAGCACGCAGGTTTCGCCGTTGACCGTCAGCTTCAGCCCGCCGCACGGATGCCGGAACGGCGACAAGGTTGCGCGCAGAGCTGCGTTCACGCGGCCCCCTTCAGCGCTTCGGGTGCGTCTTCCATAACCTCGGCGATCAGGGCCTCGGCGCTTTCATCAAGGATCATTTCGGCGGCGTCGCCACCGACCCGCTCGCGCCCGATCTGCATCAGCACCGGCACGCAGAAGGGCGAGGGCCGGTCCAGCGACTTGTGCACGATGCGGCCGTGGATGCGGCTCAGAAGCTGGCCCAGCCGCGCCACGTCCAGTAGGCCCGTGGCCGCATCCGCCCGCGCCGTCCTCAGCAGCAGGTGGTCCGGTTGATGACGCCGCAGAACGTCGTAGATCAGGTCGGTCGAAAACGTCACCTGCCGCCCGGTCTTCTCCGCCCCCGGCTGGCGCTGCTCGATCAGGCCCGAGATCAGGGCGCAGTTGCGGAAGGAGCGCTTCATCATGAAGCTCTCCTCCAGCCAGGCCTCCAGATCGTCGCCCAGCATGTCCGGCTCGAACAGGGCGTCCAGGTCGAGGCCGTCCATCGGCCGGATCGACCAGATGGCCAGCGAATAGTCCGTCACCACAAAGCCCAGCGGCCCGACGCCCATCCGGTCCAGCCGCCGCGTCAGCAGCATGGCCAGGGTCGTGTGCGCCAGCCGCCCCTCGAACGGATAGGCGACCATGAAATGCCGCGTCCCGCGCGGAAAGGTCTCGACCAGCAGGGTCTCGGCTTCCGGGATGGCGCTGCGCAGCTCCTGCAGCTCCAGCCACTCCTGCACGTCGGGCGGCAGGACGCGCCAGTGGTCGCGGTCCTGCACCATGCGCCGCACCCGCTCGGCCAGAGAGGTGCCCAGCGGGAATTTCGAGCCGCCGTAAGAGGGGATCTTTGGGTCTTTATCGACGGCGGGCGAGACCAGGGCGTCCGTCTTGACGATGCCCTGAAAGGCCCACACCTGACCGGCGAAGACGAAGGTGTCGCCGGGCGTCATCTGCTCGAAATACCATTCCTCGGCCTCGCCGATCTTACGGCCTGCGACCAGGTGTTTGCCGCCCGCACGCCGCCCGGCGACGCGCACATTCAGATTGGCGGCCGAGACGATGGCGCCGACGTTCATCCGATGGCGCTGGGCCATCTGGGCGTTGCGGACGGTCCATTTGCCGTCGCGGGTGCGCACGATGCGGGCGAAGCGGTCATAGGTGCGCAGCGCATAGCCGCCGGTGGCGACCAGATCGACCACCTCCTCGAAGGCCTCATAGGTCAGGCCGCGATAGGGACCGGCCGTCGTCACCTCGGCGAACAGGTCGGGCAGGTCGAAGGCCTCCGAAGAGGCGCAGCCCATGACATGCTGGGCCAGCGTATCCAGCGTGCCCGTATGTTCCGGCTCCCAGTCGAAGGCGTTCTCGGCCACGGCCTCGCGCGCGGCCTGACACTCCAGCATCTCGAAGCGGCTGGCGGGGACCATCAGGGCGCGCGAGGGTTCGTCCAGCCGGTGATTGGCGCGGCCGATGCGCTGGACCAGACGGCTGGCTCCCTTGGGCGCGGCCAGCTGGATGACCAGATCGACGTCGCCCCAGTCGATGCCTAGATCCAGCGTCGAGGTGCAGACCACGGCCTTGAGATCGCCGCGCGCCATCGCCGCCTCGACCTTGCGTCTCTGCTCAGCGGCCAGCGAGCCGTGGTGCAGGGCGATGGGCAGATCGTCCTCATTGATCGCCCACAGCGACTGGAACACGAACTCGGCCTGCCAGCGGGTGTTGACGAAGATCAGGCTGAGGCCTGCCTGTTTGATGGCGTCATAGACCTCGGGGATGGCGTGGACGCCGGTGTGGCCCGCCCAGGGCACGCGCCCTTCTGAAACCAGAACGTCGACCACCGGCGGGGCGCCGGGATCGCCGAGAACGATGCGAATTCCTTCTCCCACAAGGGGAGAAGGGGAGAGCCAGTCGGCGATCTTTTGCGGATCGTCCACCGTCGCCGACAGCGCCACCCGCCGCATTCCCGGCGCGAACTGTTGCAACCGCGCCAGCCCCAGCGCCAGCAGGTCGCCGCGCTTGCCGCTCCAGATGGCGTGGACCTCGTCCAGCACCACGCATTTCAGGTGGGCGAAATAAGACCGCGCTCCTTCCCAGGCGCAGAACAGGGCCAGCTGCTCCGGCGTGGTCAGCAGGATGTCGGGCGGGAAGTCGCGCTGGCGCTGCTTCTTCGACTGTTTGGTGTCGCCGGTGCGGCTCTCGACGTGGATGTTCAGCCCGATCTCGCGGATGGGCGTCATCAGGTTGCGCTCGACGTCGGTGGTCAGGGCCTTCAGCGGCGACAGATAGAGGGTGTGGACGCCCGACCCCGGCCCCGTCTGCGGCCTTGGCCCCCGCTCGGCCAGATCGATCAGGCTGGGCAGGAAGCCCGCCAGCGTCTTGCCGCCGCCCGTCGGCGCCACCAGCAGGGCGTGCTGCCCGGCCTGCGCCGCCGCGACCATGTCGAGCTGATGCCGACGCGGCGACCAGCCTCGACCGGCGAACCAGTCGGCGAACAGGGGCGGAAGCGTTGCAGTGATCGGCGTCGTCACGACAG
>NZ_DAMCNG010000154.1:0-6826 GCF_032107865.1 Brevundimonas sp. | reverse complement strand
AAGGGGGTCCCTATTGCACGCCGATAGGGGGTCCCTTTTAGACGCCGATTGACACTCCACTACAGGCTCAGCGCCCATGTAGGCGTTGGCGGAGATCGCCCGCTCCGCCAACCCGTCGAGAGCGCCATGTGTCGTGGCGATCTGCAGAACGTCGTCGCCGATCACGGCTGCGATCTTCAGGCCGCTCAAGCCTAGACCTCGCGCTGTTGCAGCCGTCGCGCGGGCCGCGCCCACGGGATTGGCCGCCCCCATATTGCTGATGATGCGCGTATTCTGGCGTGCGCAGGTGGGCAGGACAGCCGTCATGCGCTCAATCAGCAGAGGGTCGTACCCGCCATCGGGATCGGCCATGCGTGATCGGACGGCTCGTGCGATCGTGCGCTCGGCCAGGCATTCGAAGACCAGATAGTCCAGCCGGCCATATTCGGCCAGAACGACCGCCGGCTCGATCCGATCGCCGGAGAAGCCGGCTCCGGATCCGATTCTTACAGCTGATTTTTCGCGGATGTATGCATCGGACATGACGCTATGTTTCGCGTCGCTTATAGAATTACAATGACTATTGCCTGATCAACTTATTCATCGTTAGCATAGATCGAAGGGAGCGCGGACTATGTCGCATCAGATCGAACTGCGGGAGTTGCGGCTGTTCCGGGGCGTCGCAGAACACGGCAGTTTCAGCCTTTGCGCTGAACATTGTGGTATTTCCCAGCCGGCGCTTAGCCGCACGATCAAGCTGATGGAGGACCGGTTGGGAGTTCGATTGTTCGATCGGGACACGAGAACTGTTGCGTTGAGCAGCTATGGTCGTCACCTGCTGCCGATCGCCGAGCGGGTGCTGCGAGAGGTCGAGGCGGGGCTGGACTCTCTTGATCAGTTGGCTTCGGGCGCGCGTGGCCGTATCGTTGTGGCCAGTTTGCCGTCCCTTTCGGCGACTGTGCTGCCTCGCGCCATCTCGGCCTTTCGCGAGACTGCGCCGGATGTCGAGTTTGAACTGATCGACGCGCTGTCGGGTGACATCGCTGAGGCAGTCATTCAGGGGAGAGCGGATCTGGGTTTGGCATTGCGGCCGATCAAGGATGATCTCTTCAACTATGAGGAGATTGGCTTGGACCGTTTTGGCCTGGTCTGTCGTGAGGACGATCCCATGGCCGTGGGCCCGCGCGTTTCCTGGCGCGATTTCGAGATGCGCCCCTTCATTGCAATGGCGTCCAACAGCAGCGTGCGCTTGATGACGGACGCCGCTTTCGTCCAGGTGCGATCACCGGTCAAGCCGCTCTATGAGTGTTCACAGATGGCTACAGTCGGGGCCCTGGTGCTGAACGGCTTGGGCGTTTCGGCCCTGCCGCGCCTGGCCATGCCACTGACCGCCGCGTCCGGCCTGGTTTGGAGATCGTTGTCGCAACCTTCGCTGAAACGGTCGGTGGGGATCATTACGCGTCGTAACCAGGCAGTCAGTCCCACGCTCGCGTCGTTCATATCTACCGTCATCAGGCATTCCGATGCGGTTTTGGGGAGATGCAAAGCGCATTTGAGTCAAGCTGACGGTGCTGGGGACGCGGGCTGAGAACTTCAGCGGTTGGTGCTCCAAGGGGGAACCTCCAAGCCGGTCATCCGAACAAGCCTTATTTCTTATCGCTCGTCGCCGTCGGATCGACGTCGGCCTCCGCGCCAATGTGCGTCGTCTCGACCGCTGTCGTCGCAGAGGATGGCGACAGCGCGAGCGCTTCGACATACCGCAGCAGGGGCTCGCGCTGCGCTTGCGTCAATCTCTCCCAGGCCTGAAGCAGACGATGACGCTGTTCGTCTGACGCCGGGTGGTCCTCTTCCCCCAGCCCCAGGAGTCGCGGAACCGTTGTGGCCAGCGCCAGCGCCAGCTGGCCCAGGCGCACGGCTGCAAGGCCGTTCAGGCCCTTCTCATACTTCTGGATCTGTTGGAATGACAAGCCGACCTTGCTGCCGAGCGCGGCCTGGCTGAAGCCCAGCGCCTTTCGTCGGTCACGGATGCGTCGGCCGATGGCTCGATTGTAATCCAGCTTCGCCTGCAGCTCGGTCACGTCGGTCCTCCTGATCTTGAACGTCGATACGCTGGATCTCGCTAGGGGCTTCTCTGACGGTGACCGCTAATTGACGGACACCGGCCCGGAACGTCCGGGAGGTGCGACGCGTCGCTCGACGGGCTCGGCGGCCTGCTGCGCGGATGCAGCGGAGGAAGGGTGATTGTGAGGCGACCGGTTCATGTCGTGACGCGTCACGTAGAGAAACAGGGTTCCCGCGATCCAGAGCACCGCGAATGGCAAGCTCAGGATCAGCATCGTCCGGCCGCGGGGCGCCAGCAGCACGCAGGCGAGCGCGACCAGGGGGAGAGCTGCGCCGTAAGTGATGTAGAGCGGCAAGCCGGTCGCGTTGAACAGGACGATGCCGAGATAGAGCACCACCCCTGCTCCCACGAGGCCGTTGAAGCTCGCGTATACGCTGTCCATAACCGGCCGGGGTTTGGTGTTCCTGCGGATACGATATGACCGCAGCCGCTTGCCGTAGCGTCCAGGCCGCCAGGCGATAGTCTGACCTCGGATGGGAGACTTCCTGCGCCTCATCCCTCAGTTCCCGGGCCTGGCGCCCTCGAGCGTTTCCGCCCTTTGGCGCTGTGCCAGCCAGATGCGCATGCGGAGGATTTCAGCGTCCCGGCTGCGGATCACATCTTCGGCGAGCGCCTTGGCTTCAGGGTCGGATCCCTGTTCGAGCTCGATGCGGGCCATGGCGACGGCGCCTTCGCTGTGGGCGATCATGAGGCGTATGAAGTCCGCATCGGCCTTGTCGCTCCAGTTGATGTTCATGGCCTGATGCAGCCGCTCGTTCGCTTCCTTGAAGGAACGGGTCGCCGCGCTGTCTTGGGGCCTGTCGCCATGGCCGGCATGTTCGTCGATGGGGCGCGCGTCGACGGAGCCGGCTGTATCGATGGCGGTTGACCCCCGCTTTGTCACCACGCCCAAGAGGAAGGCTGAGAAAGCGAGGAAGACGACGATGATGGCGAGGCCGCTGATACGTTTCATGAGCGGGTCTCCGTCGACGCGCGCCGTGTGCCGCGTCGATCCTGATAGGCGAGCAGGCGCAGGGCGTTAAACACGACCAGCAGCGTGGAGCCTTCGTGGACCGCCACAGCGGGCCCGATGCCCAGCCCGAGGATGGTGGCCGGAACGAGAAAGGCCACGACGCCGAGGCTGACGACCAGGTTTTGCCGGATGACGCTCCGCGTTCGCCGGCTTAGGCCGACCGTGAAGGGCAGTTGGGCGAGGTCGTCGGACATCAGAGCGACGTCCGCGGTCTCCAGCGCGACATCCGAGCCGGCGGCGCCCATGGCGATCCCGACGGTGGCGGTCGCCATGGCGGGAGCGTCGTTGACCCCGTCGCCGACCATAGCGACCTTCGTCTCCTCTCGAAGCCGCTTGATGGCGTCCACCTTATCTTCGGGCATGAGATCGCCCCAAGCCTCAGTAAGCCCGACCTGTCCCGCGATGGCCTGGGCGGCCTTCTGATGATCGCCGGAGATCATGATCATGCGTTGCACGCCCAGATCGCGCAGCGCGGCCAAGGCCGCTCTGGCCGCCGGCCGGGGCGTGTCCAGAAGACCGATCACGCCGAGATCGCGCGCGCCGGCGCGGACGACCATCAGGGTGCGCCCTTCGAGCCGCAGCCGGGTGACCGCGAGCGTCGTCTCGTCGCTGAGCGGCGCGACGCCGTCCGCCCCGAACATTTCGGGCTTGCCGATCCAGATCGTCTCGCCCGCCCATCGGGCGGTGACGCCTTTCCCCGTCAGGCTTCTGAGGTCTGAGGCGGGAGACGGGGTGAACTGGCCGAGACGTTCTGCGCCATCGCGCGCGATGGCGGCGGCCAGGGGATGGTCGCTGAGGCGCTCGACGGCGACGGCCGCCGACAGAAGATCGGCTTCGCGGGTTCCTTGGACGGGAATGATGTCGGTGATGCGCGGACGGCCTTCCGTCAGGGTGCCGGTCTTGTCAAAGGCGATGGCGTTGAGTGAACCGAGGTTTTCCAAGGGGGCGCCGCCCTTGATCAGAACGCCCGCCCGAGCTGCGCGCGCCACCCCGGACAGAACGGCGCTAGGCGTGGCGATGGCCAGGGCGCAGGGGCTGGCGGCGACCAGCACCGCCATGGCGCGGTAGAAGCTGTCGCGGAAGGGCTCGTCGATCACGACCCAGGCGAACAGCAGGACGAAGGCGAGCCCGAGCACCACGGGCACGAAGATGCGTTCGAATTTGTCGGTAAACCTTTGAGTGGGCGACTTCTGAGTTTCGGCTTCGCTCACCATCCGCACCACCTTGGCAAGGGTGGTGTCGCTGGATTTGCGTGTGGTCTCGATCTCGATGGCGCCGGCGCCGTTGATGGTGCCGGCGAACACGGCCGAGGTATTGGCGATCGAGGACCGCCCCGATCGCGCCTCTGCGGGATCGGCGACCGGCTGCTTGTCCACCGGCATGCTTTCGCCTGTGACCGGAGCCTGGTTGATGCTGGTCGTGCCCAAGAGGACGAAGCCGTCAGCGGGCAGGCGTTCATTGGGTCGCACCACGATCACGTCACCGATCTCGAGCTGTTCCACCGGCGTCTCTATGAGGTCGTCTCCCCGCCGCACTCTCGCCGTGCGCGGGGCCAGTTCGGCCAGAGCCTCAATGGCCCGTTTGGCGCGGCCCATAGCGTAGTGTTCGAGCGCGTGGCCCAGGCTGAACAGAAAGAGGAGTAGAGCTCCTTCCGCCCATGCGCCTAGCGCCGCCGCGCCCGCCGCCGCCACCAACATCAGGGTGTCGATCTCGAAACGCCCGCGTTTCAGGTTCTCGATGGCTTCGCGGACCGTGAAGAAGCCTCCGAGCCCATAGGCGACGAGGAAGAGCGTCAGCGGCGCCCATCCGGAAAGTCCCGGAACCAGTTTCTCCAGGGCGAAACCGATGCCGAGCGCGCTGCCGGATCCCAGGGCGAAGACGAGCTCGGTGTTGGCGCCGAAAACCCCGCCATGGGCATGATCGTGATCGGCATGTTCGCCTGTTCCTTCGTGGTCGTGATCGCCTTTCTCGGGTTCAAATCGTTCGGGCGGGGGCGGGAAGGGAGAATGGGAAAATCTCAGCCTGTGGTCCGCGAGGCGTTGCTGAAGGGCGTCCCGGCTAGTCCGAGTGTGATCGAACTCCAGGCGCAAGGCGCCCGCCACGTCCAGAGCCGCTTCGAGAACACCGGGTTCTTCGGCCAGGGCGGCTTCGAGCCTGCGGGCATGGCGGGCGTGGCGTACGCCCTCCACCCAACCGATGAGATGGCCGAATCGCTGGCTGATCTCGGCGCCCGCCTGCAACGCCTTGCGCCTGACGTCCGCTGGAGAAAGCGCAGCGGGGTCGTAGTGGAGGCAGAGTTGAGATGCGCCGTTCGTTTCGGCGACATGGACTTGGAACAGGCCGGGTGCGCTGCTGAGCCGCTTGACGAGGCGTTCGACGCAGGCGTCGGACGCGTCGGGGGCTTCCGGCAGCAGGACGGGGATGTCCATTCTGACCGTGTTAGGCATGTCTGAACTCCGGAGGTGAGACGGGGGCGGGTGGAGGGCCGATCTGCGGCGCGGCGCGCTTCGCCTCGGCTTCAAGGGAAGCGGCCTGCACGGCGCCGCCGGCGAGAAAGGCGATTGCGGCTAGTATAGCCGTCAAGGATGTCACCAGGCGCGCGCGTTCCATGAGGTTTTGCTCAAGGCAATTGCAGGACGGCGCCGAACCAGCCGAACTGCTGCGCCGCTTCGAGCAATTCGAACAGCGGAACGGCGAGAAGGAAGAACAGTCCGTCCTGGATCGTGCGCACGAAGAAGGTCGGACGAATGCAAAGCTCGGCCTCATCACGCCAGAGCCTCGGGTTCGGCATGAAGCGCGGGGTGCGCCGCCGATAGGCGTCGTAGGTCTCCCCGAACGTCTCGCTCAGGTAGCGCTCCTCCCGGCCGACGACGGTGCGGAACACAATCCAGCAGGCAAGGACGAACACCAGCCCGACCGACAGGCTGCCGGACATCGCCCCGGCTCCGAAGGCGCCGATGAAGCTGAAAACGTAGAGGGGGTTGCGGCACAGGGAGTAGGGGCCGCTCGTCACGATCTCCTGTTTCTTGCGGCCACCGATATAGAGGGAGCACCAGGCGCGGCCGATGATGCAGAGCATGATGGCGATCAGACCGAGATGCTCGACCGCGTGTTCGAGCCGTGGCTCGGCCTTCACCATCAGCGTCCAGGCCAGAAGGGCGAAGAGGCCCACGAGAATGAAGAGTTTGCGCCACCGCTGAACCGAGCGGAGATCGATCGGAGCGGCCGAGCGGCGGCCCGGGGCGTTCATTGGGCTTGTCCCTTATTGGCGACGCCCCGGGCGTCCTTGAGGATGTCGACGCCGCCCTTCACCGCGATGGCCGCCACGATCAGCCCCACCACCAGGTCCGGCCACGCCTGGTTCAGCGCCATGACCAGACCTCCGGCGATCAGGATGCCGCCGTTGGATGCGAAGTCATTGAAGCTGAAGGTCTCGGCCGCGCGCATGTTGACGTCGTCGCTGCCTTGACGCCGGATCAGCATCAGGCAGATTAGGTTCACCACCGCTGCGATGACAGCCAGGCCCATCATGGTCCAGCCGACCGGCTCCGTCCCGACGATCCAGCGCCGCCCTACGTCGATCAGCACCCCGGCGGCGAAGATCAGCAGCATGATCCCCGACAGCCGGGCGGCCCCGCGCTTCCACGCCATCGCCCGTCCGACCGCCAGGAAGCTGATCAGATAGACGATGGCGTCTGATCCGTTGTCGGCGG
>NZ_DAMCNG010000153.1:0-6861 GCF_032107865.1 Brevundimonas sp. | reverse complement strand
GCGCGGCCTGCGCCGCCGCCTCGGCGTCGCCCAGATCGCCGCCCGCATCCAGCACCGCCAGTCCTACGGCGCGATACAGCAGGCCGGTGTCCAGGTACGGCAGGCCGTAGTGAGCGGCCAGGCGCGCGGCGATGGTGCCCTTGCCGGACGCGGCGGGGCCGTCGACGGCGATGACCAGGTTCTTGTTCAAATCAGGATTCCTTCACAGCGCTGCCGCGCCCTGTGCTTCTCACGGCTTCGGCTTCAGGACGCAAGCGACCCAGAAGCATCCGAGCCCGAAAACCAGCAGAACCGCGCTGGACGCCAGCATGGTTCCTATGCGCCGCCGGAACAGATGGGTCGCGACCGCTTCCGACAGGTCCAGGGAGGCGTGGCCGTCCATGCGGCCGTCGGCCAGATCCAGCATGCCTTCGCCGAAGAAGCCGAGCGCGAACAACAGGAAGGCCGCGGCCAGAACCAGCAGACCGACGCCGAGCGCCTTGAACGCCACATACGGCGGAAGAGAAGGCCGCGCCGTCATCGCTTCACGTCCCGCTTCCGCACTTCCTGAAAGGCCAACGCCAGGCAGAAGGCGGCAAAACCGCCGCCCGCCAGAACCGAGAGCCCGTAGAAGCCGTTCAACGCCCAGAAGACCAGCGGCCTGTCGCTGAGCGCCACGTCCGGCCCCTTGCCGTGACGCAGCAGCCCGGTTTCAAGCGCACGCCACACCTCCGACCCGCCCTTGTAGCTGCACCAGCCGACGAAGGCGGCGGCGAGCACGAACTGCAACCAGGACCAGAGCCCGGACGTCTTGCGGGTCTCAGCCACCCTGACCGATCTCCGCTCCCAGTCCGGCCATCATCTCGACGAAGCCGGGGAAGCTGGTGGCGATCATCTCGGGATCACGGACCGAGACGGGCTGTTCGGCGGCCAGACCCAGGACCAGGTGGCTCATGGCGATGCGATGGTCGTGGGCGGTGTCGACGGTCGCGCCGCCCTTCACCAAGCCGGGAGCGCCGGTGACGATGAAGCCCTCCGGCTCCTCCTCGACCTGAACGCCGCAGGCCGTCAGGCCCGCCGCCATCAGGGCGATGCGGTCGCTTTCCTTAACGCGCATCTCGCCGATGCCGCGCATGACGGTCTCGCCCTCAGCAAGGGCGGCGGTCACGGCCAGGATCGGGTATTCGTCGATCATGGAGGCGGCGCGATCTTCCGGGACCACGATCCCCTTCAGCGCCGAATGGCGGGCGGTGACGTCGCCGACCTCTTCGCCGCCGGCCATCCGCCGGTTCGTGATGGTCAGGTCCGCGCCCATGTCGAGCCAGGTCTGGAACAGGCCGGTGCGAAGCGGGTTGAGCATCACCCCCTCGACCGTCACCTCCGAGCCCGGAACGATCAGGGCCGCCGCCAGGGGGAAGGCCGCCGAGGACGGGTCGCCCGGCACGGCGACGTGGGTTCCCTTCAGCCTCTGGCCGCCCGGCAGGCGGATGCGCCAGCCGTCGCCCTCCTCCGTCACCTCGATCTCGACGCCGAAGGCGCGCAGCATCCGTTCGGTGTGGTCGCGGCTCTTTTCCGGCTCGACCACGACGGTCTCGCCGTCCGCATTCAGTCCGGCCAGCAGGATGGCCGACTTGATCTGGGCCGAAGCGACGCTCTGGACGAAGGTCACGCCCTTCAGCCCGCCGCCGTGCAAGGTCAGCGGCACCCGATCTTCGGCCGCATTCCAGTCGAAGCGCGCGCCCATGTCGGCCAGCGGCCCGGTCACGCGCTTCATCGGCCGTTTGCGCAAGGAGGCGTCGCCGTCGAACGTCGCCGTCAGCTCATAGCCCGCGACCGCGCCCATCAGCAGGCGCACCCCGGTCCCGGCGTTGCCGCAGTCGATGATCGTCTCGGGCGAGCGCAACGGCCCGCGCCCCTCGACCCGCCAGCGGCCCTCGCCGATCCGCTCGACCGAGGCGCCCAGCGCCTGCATGGCGCGGCCGGTGGCCAGAATGTCGTCGCCTTCCAGAAGCCCTTCGATTTCCGTGACGCCCTCGGCCATGCCGCCGAAGATCAGGGCGCGGTGCGACATCGACTTGTCGCCCGGCGCGCGGACCGCGCCCCGAAGGCCGGAATCGAGGTCGAAAACGCCGGACGCGGTGAAGGTCTGGGGAGTGCTCACCCTGATGCAGGCTCCGAATGTCAGGAAAGCCGCGCAGGCGCGGAAAAGAAGGCTTTTGACAGCGGCCCCCGCCGGTGGCAAGGGAGCCGCCCGATTTCCAATTTTCCCTTAAACCCGCCGAAGGTCTAATCACGTGGCCAATCCCGAACTGGGCCAAAAGCAGGTCTGCCCGAACTGCCAGGCCAAATTCTACGATCTGAACCGTCGCCCGGCCCACTGCCCCAAGTGCGACACCGAGTTCGATCCGATGGAAGAAGCCGTCCGCAGCCGCCGCGTGCGTCGCGGCGCCGGCTACGCCGCTGACGAGGAGGCCGAAGATCAGGTCGCCGACAAGTCCGCCGACGCCGACGAGGACGAAGAGGACGCCGAAGGCTCCACGCCCGAAATCGATCAGGAAGGCCACGAGCCGATCCTGACCCCGGACGACGACGACGGTGAGCCGGGCGGCGACGACGCCGGCATGGGTTCGTCGGACGGCGACGATGACGACGACGTCCTGGACGACGACGATGATGATTCCGTGCCCTTCATCGAAGACGAAGACGACGATGACCTCGACGAAGAGCTGGCCAAGCCGTCGCGTGACGACGACTAAGGGTCAAGGTTCGGAAAAATAAGCGGAAAAAAATGTGTCAGACCCGCTTGATCTTCAAAACAGCCTGACCTAGTTTCCGCGCCTCG
This sequence comes from Brevundimonas sp., assembly GCF_032107865.1. Taxonomy (GTDB): domain Bacteria; phylum Pseudomonadota; class Alphaproteobacteria; order Caulobacterales; family Caulobacteraceae; genus Brevundimonas. Next base: position 4,040 of record NZ_DAMCNG010000153.1, on the reverse strand, counting down.
CCGGGGGGCGACTTTCTCTCCCCGGCGGGACCGACCGAAAGGTTCGGGGCTTTAGCTCAGTTGGTAGAGCGCTTGCATGGCATGCAAGAGGTCAGCGGTTCGACTCCGCTAAGCTCCACCATCGAAGGCCTCGCGGAACGCCCGCGGGGCCTTCGTCCTTTCCAGACGCCTCGGTCTGATCCGGTCGACGACATAACCAAGCCGATACGGCCTGGGGCTTTAGCTCAGTTGGTAGAGCGCTTGCATGGCATGCAAGAGGTCAGCGGTTCGACTCCGCTAAGCTCCACCACCGAAGGCCTCGCGGAGCCCCCGCGAGGCCTTCGTCCTTTCCGGCTCCACTTTCACGACATTCAGGCCGGCATCGCCCGCTCCAGCACCGCCCGCTGATCCACCTGCGCCTCATAGGCCCCGTAAGACATGCCGCGTGGACGAAGGCGTAGCGCGATGAAGGCCTCGGCCGAGGGGGTGTCCATTTCCAGCAGAGTCGCAGCCTGGGCCGCCAGCGCCAGCCGCTCGACCGTCAGCCGCGCCCCCGCCTCGTTCGCCGTCAGGTCCAGCCCGGCGATGAAGCGGTCATAGTCGGCGGACTTCCCCGCCTGTGACGCCAGCCAGGCGCGCAGGGCCTCCACGCCTTCCGGCTCGCGTCCCGCCGCGCGCAGCACGTCCAGCGCGATGACATTGCCCGAGCCTTCCCAGATGGCGTTCAGCGGCGACTGGCGGAACAGGCGCGGCATCGGCCCCGTCTCGACGTATCCGGCGCCGCCCAGCGCCTCCATCGCCTCATAGACCATGTTCGGCGCGCGCTTGCAGACCCAGTATTTGGCCACCGGCGTCAGCAGGCGCCCCACGGCGTCGCCCGTATCGAAGGTCGCCGCCAACCGCATCGACAGGGCCGTCGCCGCCTCGCTCTCGACCGCCAGATCGGCAAGGACGGCGGCCATCATCGGCTGGTCGATCAGCCGCTTCTGGAAGGCGGTGCGGTGCGCAGCGTGCCACACGGCCTGCGCCAGCGCCCCGCGCATCTGCAGCGCCGAGCCGACCACGCAGTCCAGCCGCGTGTGCTGGACCATGCGGATGATGGTGGCGACGCCCCGCCCCTCCTCGCCCAGCCGTTGCGCCAGCGCGCCATGATACTCGACCTCGGACGAGGCGTTGGAGCGGTCGCCCATCTTGTCCTTCAGCCGCATGACGCGGAAGCCCGCATTGCGCGTCCCGTCCGGCAGCCAGCGCGGCAGGATGAAGCAGGTCAGCCCGCCCGGCGCATAGGCCAGCGTCAGGAAGGTGTCGCACATCGGCGCCGAACAGAACCACTTGTGCCCGGTCAGGCTGTACCAGCCGCCCTCGCCGACCGGCTCGGCGCGGGTGGTGTTGGCGCGCACGTCCGAGCCGCCCTGCTTCTCGGTCATGGCCATGCCCAGCGTCACGCCCGCCTTGTCCCCCGCCGGGCGCACGGCCGGGTCGTAGCGGCCGGACAGCACGCCCCGAATCCAAGGCTCCCCCGCCGCCGGATCAGCCTGCAGCGCCGCCACCGAGGCGTAGGTCATGGTCATGGGACAGCTGGTCCCCGAATCCGCCTGCCCGGTCAGGAACAGGATCGCCGCGTGCAGCAGATGCCCGTTCGGCGTCCCGTCCCAGGCGCCGGCGGCGATGCCCGCGCCCAGCCCCAGATCCATCAGCTGGTGATAGGCCGGGTGGAACGTCACCTCGTCGATGCGGCGACCATAGCGGTCGTGGGTGTCCAGCACGGGCGTCACCCGATTGGCCTGCACGCCCCAGTCGATCACCTCGGCCGAACCGCAGCGACGGCCCAGATCGGTCAGCCGCTCGACATGCCCCGCACCGCCCCAGCGCCGCACGGCGTCGTGCAGGGCCTTGTCGCCGGTGAACAGGTCGATGTCCTCCAGCGGCGGAACCTGATTGGCCACCTCATGGGTGTCCAGGCGCTCGACGGGACGAAAGGCGGACATGGGCGGGCCTCCTGACTAAGCGAGGTCGGGAGGATGGCATGGGCGGACGCCGACCGCGACCCAGTCCGACAGGTCCGTCGCCACATACGCCGCGTCCACCGCCACACATGCCGTCATCCTCGGGCTTGACCCGAGGATCCAGACCCGCGCCGGTTAGCCGATGTGGGATCGATCAATGCGCGCCACGATACGACGACAACTTGCGGCAAGGCTGGATCCTCGGGTCAAGCCCGAGGATGACGGCGGAGAAGACAGAGAGAGAGAGAGAGAGCGGAAGAAGCGCCTTCTAGCCTTTCTGCGCCGCCCCCACGTGCGCCACGCCTCTGGCGCGGGCGATCTCCATCTGCTTCTGGCGTTCGGCGTAGCCGTCGCGCTGGGCCGCGTCGCGGTCGTCCCAGCAGCGGTCGCAGGACACGCCCTCGACATAGCGCGGCGAAAGACGGCCCTCGGGGCTGATCGGCATCCGGCAGGCCCGGCACAGGCTGTGGTCGCCCTCGACCAGGCCGTGCCCCACGGACACCCGCTCGTCGAAGACGAAGCATTCGCCGCGCCACAGACTTTCCGGCTCGGGCACCGTCTCCAGATACTTCAGGATGCCGCCTTCCAGGTGATGCACGTCGCGCACCCCCTCGGCCTTCAGGAAGGCGGTGGCCTTTTCGCAGCGGATGCCGCCGGTGCAGTACATGGCGACCTTCGGCGGCGTCGGCCGGTCCAGCAGTGCGCGCCCCTCGGTCCTGAACCAGTCGGCGAACTCGCGGAAGGTGCGGGTGTTGGGCTGGACGGCGCCCGCAAAGGCGCCGATCTCGCCCTCATAGTCGTTGCGGGTGTCGATGATGACCATGTCCGGGTCGGCGATCAGGGCATTCCAGTCCTGAGCCGAGACATAGGTTCCCACGCCCTCGACCGGGTCGATGTCGGGCTGGCCCATGGTGACGATCTCGGCCTTCACCCGCACCTTCATGCGGTGGAAGGGCATGGCCTGCGCCGTCGAATACTTCAGTTCCAGCCGGTCAAAGCCCGGCAGGGCGCGCACGCCGTCGATCACGCGGGCGATGTCGGCTTCCGGCCCGGCGATGGTGCCGTTGATCCCCTCATGCGCCACCAGAAGCGTGCCGCGCACTTCGGTCCCGCACAGGTCCAGCAGGTGCAGACGCAGCGCCGCCGGGTCGGCCACGGACGCGAAACGATACAGGGCGGCGACGGTGAAGGGGGTCAAGGACGACATCGGGGGAACGGCTGGGATGGTCACGGCCTTCCTATAGCGTCCCGCCGCCGCCCTCGCGACGCCAATAATCCGGAACCCAGAGTGACCGCTTCCCGGCTTGCTTCCCCCGTCGAAGCCGTGTGGACTGCCCACATGGTCGTCGTCGGTTCCCGCCTGCTCCGTATCGTCCATGCGAGGGGGCGCCCCGCATGAGTTCGACCGCCGACGCCTCTCCTTCCCATCCGCCGTCCGTCCCGCCGGAACGCCCCTCGGCGCTGGCGCCGCTGCGGCACCCGATCTTCCGGGCGGTGTGGATCACCAGCCTGGTCACCAATTTCGGCGGGCTGATCCAGTCGGTCGGCGCCGCCTGGATGATGACCTCCATCGCCTCGGCGCAGATGGTCGCCCTGGTGCAGGCGTCCGTCACCCTGCCGATCATGCTGCTGTCGCTGGCGGCCGGCGCTCTGGCCGACACGGTGGACCGGCGCAAGATCATGCTGGCGGCTCAGACCTTCATGCTGCTGGTCTCGGCCGGTCTGGCGGCCATGACGTGGATGGGGTGGATCACGCCCTGGGTGCTGCTGACCTTCACCTTCCTGATCGGCTGCGGCACGGCCTTCAACGGCCCGGCGTGGCAAGCGTCGGTCGGCGACATGGTCCCGCGCGAGGATCTGGCCGGGGCCGTGACCCTGAACTCCATGGGCTTCAACATGGCCCGCAGCGTCGGCCCGGCGCTGGGCGGACTGATCGTGGCGGCGGCGGGCGCGGCGGCGGCCTTCGCCGTCAACGCCGTCAGCTATCTGGGCCTGCTGGTCGTGCTGTTCCGCTGGAAGCCCGAGCGGCCCAAGCAGACCCTGCCGCGCGAAGGC
>NZ_DAMCNG010000152.1:0-6937 GCF_032107865.1 Brevundimonas sp. | reverse complement strand
GCGGCCGGCGCGGCGTGGGCGACCGGGGCCGGGGCGGCGGCGTACTGGATCGGGGCGGCGGCGACGGTGATTTCGCGCTTCACCTTGATCTTCAGATCGCCGCGCTCGACCTCGATCTCGGTCAGGTCGGTGTCGTTCAGGATGTCGGCCAGGCTGCGGACCAGGTCGGCGTCGATGTTCTTGTTCTTGTCGTCGGACATGAGGGTCTCTTCTACTTGATCTTCAGACGGCGCGCGGCGGTCAGCCCTTGGCCCCGGCGCGGCGCGCCAGGTCCAGAGCAGCCCGGACGGCCAATTCATAGCTGCGGGGGCCGAAGCCGGCGATCACGCCGGTCGCGGCCAGGGACACATAGGAGTGATGCCGAAACGCCTCGCGCGCGGCGGGGTTCGACAGGTGGCACTCGACCACGGGGATGCTCAGCGCCTTCAGCGCGTCCAGCAGGGCCACCGAGGTGTGGGTGAAGGCGGCCGGATTGATGACCAGGGCGTCGGCCTCAAGGCGGGCCTCCTGGATCCAGTCGACCAGTTGGCCTTCATGGTTCGACTGGCGGAACACCACGCGCGCGCCTTCGGCCGCCGTCTCGCACATGGCCTGAACGTCGGCCAGCGTTTCGCGGCCATAGATGTCCGGCTCCCGAACCCCCAGCAGGTTCAGGTTCGGCCCGTTCAGGACATACAGGGTGAGAGTTTCGGGCATTCGCTCGCAAAACAGGCGCGCCGCCGCGCGGAATCGAGCGCGCGTTGTAGCCTAGGTGGCGCGCGGCGCAAAGCGGGCCAGGAAAAAGGGTGACGTAGGGGGAGGTTGGGGGCAGGCGACAAGGCGCCGGCAAGGGAAGAGCCTGCGCAGATTTCGGGTGCGAACTTTCGATGGGTGGTTGACGATGAAAATTATTACAACATATTGCGCAATATATTTCATTGTAAGGTCTGGACGTGATTTCTCGAGTTTTCCTCTCTCTGCTGAGCGTCGCTGTCCTGGCCCCGGTTTCGGTCGATGCACAGACCCTGGATCACAAGGCGCAGCGCGACGTCGTGGCTCGCCTCGAAACGGCGTTGCAGCAGAACTATGTTTTTCCCGACAGGATTCCGGCCATATCCGCTGAGTTGGACAGGCGGATTCAATCTCAGCCGATGGAGGCCGACCGCTTCGCCGAGAGCCTTTCTCAAGGCCTGGTCAAGGCAAGCGAGGATCTGCACTTCTCGGTGGCCTTCGACCCTGACGAGGTCGCGGCGGACCGTCGGGCCAAGGCGAGCGACGAGACGACGACCCAGGCCCAACGCGACAGCGAGCGCGCGGCGAATTTCGGGTTCCGTGAGGCGCGACGGCTGGACGGCGATCTGGCCTATGTGCGGTTCGATTTCTTCGCCGACCCGCAATACGCCCAGGAGACGGCGGCGGCGGCCATGCGTTTCGCCGAAGGGGCCAAGGGGCTGATCTTCGACCTTCGCTACAACAACGGCGGCGTCCTGGAGATGGCGCAGTTCCTGATGAGCTACCTCTATCCCGCGGGCAAGGATCAGGAATTCTTCGACTACAACTACAATGACAAGGGCGCGCAGGTGGTGCGGAGCCAGTGGAGCCTGCCCGCCGTGTCCGGTTGGCGGTCGGGGACTATTCCCGTGGTGGTCCTGACCGGTTCGACGTCCTTCTCTTCGGCCGAATGGATGGCGTTTTCACTACAGCGTCTGGGCCGGGCGACCGTGATCGGGGAACAGACCGCCGGCGGCGCGCATCCCGTCACCCGTGTGCCGATTGATGATCGCTTTATGCTGCAGGTTCCGTTCGGTCTGATCCGAGATCCGATCGACGGCAAGGATTTCGAGGGCGTCGGCGTGACCCCTGATCTGGCCGTGCCGGCCTCGGAGGCCCTGTTGGCGGCGCAGAAGTTCCTGCTGCAGAGCCGGGCTGACGCCGGCGACGCAGAGGCCAAATGGGCCTTGGTTCCGATTGAGTCTGCACTGACTGGCCAAGCTGCGAGCGAGGCTGAGTTGGATGCTGCAGTCGGAGCCTATGAGGGGCGAACCCTGGCGCGCACCGCCAACGGTCTGGCCTATCATTGGCGGGATCGCTTCGTTTTGGCCCTTGAGCCGATCGGGAAAGATCTGTTTGCGGTCCAGGGAACGGATGATTACCGCTTCCGTCTGGTGCACGAGAATGGCCGTGTGAGCGGTTTGGAGCGAGTGTGGAAGTCCGGCGATCGGGAAACCTATCGTCGCCTGGACTGAGGAAGCGTTGGGCGAATGATCGAGTTGGATCGCACCTTTCTGGGCCGACTAAGCGAGCAGCTCAGCGAACTGATCGAGCAGCAGTCGGCCGAGGTGTTCAAGCGCGCGGGCATTGTCATCCCGGTGAAGTCCTCGTCCTTGCTGGGCGCCATCGCGACGCTTGGTCCGGTCTCCGTCGCCGATCTGGTGCGGGCGCTGGACCGTTCGCACCAGCTTATTCAGCAGAAGATGCCCAAGCTTCTGGCCCTGGACCTAGTCAGCCGCCGTCCCGATCCCAACGACCAGCGCGTCAACCTGATCGAGATCACCGACAGGGGGCGCGAACAATTGGCCTTGCTGAACGGGCTGACCCCCGAGTTTGAACGCGCCTATGTCGAAATGGAGGAGGAGGCCGGCCCGGTGTTCGACGCGGTGGGTCGTGCGATCCGCTCGCTTAAGGCCCGCTCCTTGAACGATCGCATGATCGTCTGAAAGGCTTTCTGCGCTGACGGATGCTCGTCGTACGCAAACGCGCTATAGCTCCGGCGTCAGCGGCGGGCCCGAAAGAGGGGCGCGTCTGCAATATGTGCTTATTGCTGCTCGGAAAGATGTGATGCGTATCGAAGTCAACGGCGAGGCGCGGGACACCGCAGCCATGACCATTCTGGGTCTGGTTCAGGAGTTGTCGCTGGACCCCAAGAAGGTGGCGGTCGAGCGCAACCTGGAGATCGTGCCGCGCTCCCTGCACGGCGAGACGGCGCTGGCCGAGGGCGACAAGATCGAACTGGTGCAGTTCGTGGGCGGAGGCTGACGCCGCCCTATGTTCCGCTCATCCCGGCGGACGCCGGGATCCAGTCCTTTGGCGACAGGTTGGCCCTTCGAAGGTCGCGGGTGAGGCTCTCACTGGATCCCTGCGTCCGCCGGGATGAGCGGGAGGGGATGTGACAGCTCATCAAATCCCGCAACGCCGCTTCCCCCCGGCGGCGGGCGGCGCTAGGTCGTTAAACCATGACTGACACCGCTCCCCGCACCGACAGCTGGACCGTCGCCGGCCGCACCTTCAACTCGCGCCTGATCGTGGGCACCGGCAAGTACCGCGACTATGCCCAGAACGCGGCGGCGGCCGAGGCTTCGGGCGCCGAGATGGTCACCGTGGCCGTGCGCCGGGTGAACCTGACCGATCCGAACCAGCCCGTGCTGACGGATTTCATCGACCCGAAGAAATACACCTATCTGCCAAACACGGCGGGCTGTTTCACCGGCGAGGACGCCGTGCGGACCTTGCGCCTGGCGCGCGAGGCGGGCGGCTGGACCCTGGTCAAGCTGGAGGTTCTGGCGGACCCCAAGACCCTGTTCCCCGACATGGAGGAGACGCTGCGGTCGCTGAAGCTGCTGACCGCCGAGGGCTTCGAGGTCATGGTCTATTGCACCGACGACCCGGTCTATGCGCGCAAGCTGGAGGACGCGGGCGCCGTGGCCATCATGCCGCTGGGCGCGCCGATCGGCTCGGGCCTGGGGGTGCAGAACCCGATCAACATCCGCCTGATCGTCGAGCAGTCCAAGGTGCCGGTGCTGGTCGATGCGGGCGTCGGCACGGCGTCTGACGCCGCCATCGCCATGGAACTGGGCTGCGACGGGGTGCTGATGAACACCGCCATCGCCGAGGCGCGCGACCCGCTGCTGATGGCCAGCGCCATGAAGCACGCGGTCATCGCCGGGCGGGAATCCTATCTGGCGGGACGGATGAAGAAGCGGTTCTACGCCGATCCGTCCTCGCCGCTGGCGGGGTTGATCTGAGAAGGCTCAGGGGCTGACCGAAAGGTCAGCCCTTTTTCTTGGCCGCTTCGATCAGGGCGCCGACTTCGCGCGGATCGATGCCGGGGCTGGCGACGCCGTTGATGAAGAAGGTCGGCGTGCCCTGCAGGCCGAGCGCTGCGGCGGCGGCATGGATGTCGGTGACGTGGCGCGTCATTTCGGGGGCCGAGATGGCGGCGTTGGCCTTGGCCATGTCGACGCCGTTGTCGGCCAGGATGCGGTCGATGGACGCGCGGTCCAGCGCGCGCTCGGCCATCAGGGCGTCATAGACAACCAGATACTTGCCCTGCTGATGCGCGGCCAGGGCGGCGCGGGCGGCGTATTGCGAGGACATGTCGTCGCCCCGATCCAGGATCGGCCAGTCCTTGAAGACGAAGCGCACCTCGGGGTGAGCCGCCATCAGGGCGCGATACTCAGGCGCCACGGCCTTGCAGCCGGGGCAGCGGAAGTCGAAGAACTCGATCACCGTCACCTTGGCGTTCGCCGGACCGAAGGCGGGGTCGCGCGCATCGACGGCCAGCAGGGCCGGATTGGCGGCGGCGGCGGTGTTGATGGTCTGAACGCGCGATTGGGATTCCATCGTCTCGCGCGCGGCCAGGACTTCGTCCAGCACCTGAGGGTTGCTGACCAGATAGTCGCGCACCTTGCCGCCGAAGCCGCCGCTCAGATAGGGCGCGGCCGACAGGACCAGGGCGACCGCCGACATGGCCACGGCGGCGCCGCCCAGAACGGTTCCCGACAGGGCGAACCGGCCCTTGGCCGCGGCGGGCGGCGTGACGGCGGGCTGATCGGGCGCCTGATTGGTCGTCTGGCCGGTGTCGCGCGTGTCGTCGGTCATCAAGGTCTCGTAAGGCGTAGGAGGAAGGCGGGGTCGGCGTCAGGCGCCGGGCGGGATGACGCCGGAGCGGCTGCGCTGTTCATTGCGGCGCTCGGCGTCGGTGATGTCTTTTTCGGTCGCGCCCGAGGCCAGGACGATGTCGGTGGCGCGACGCCATTCGATCGAGCTGCGGTCCAGCATGTCGCGCGCGCGCATGGCGAACTGGGCGGCCTGTTCCGGGCGGCGCAGGGCGAACCAGTATTCGGCGGAGGCCAGGCGGGCCTCGCCCTCCTTGCCCTGGCTGGCGTAAGCTTGGGACAGCAGACGCCAGCCCATGGTGTTGTCCGGCTCCAGCGCCAGGGCGCGCTTCAGCTGGTTCTCGGCTTCAGTCAGTTTGGAGGCGTCGCTGGTCTCGATCAGGGCGTGGGCCAGGTTGATGCGCAACAGGGGGGCGTCCGGCTTCAGCTCGACCGACTTCTCATGCGCGCCCAGGGCCTCGGCGGGGCGGCCTTCCTCGAACAGGATCTGGCCCTTCAGCTCCCAGAAGTAGGGGTTTTCGGGCTGTTCGGCCAACAGGACGTCGACCGCGTCCAGCGCCTTTTGCGTCTGGCCGTCGCGATACCAGGCGATGGCGCGGGCGTAGCGGGCGGGCAGGGTGACATCGCTGGACGGATAGTCGCGCAAGGTGGCGTTGGGCGCGTCCATAAAGGCGCGGATCTTGGCCACGACGAGCGTATGCTGGGCCATGCGCTCGTCGCTGTCGCGGTTGCCGTAATGGGAGGCCGCCTCGACTGCTGGACGCAGGGCCTCGATCCGCTGCGACGACAGGGGGTGGCTGCGGAAATAAGGATAGCGGCGCTGATCCGAGAAGATTTCCTGGGCGCGGAAATTCTCGAAGAACTCGACCATGCCGCGCCCGGATTCCCCGGCGCGCTCCAGCGCGCGGGCGCCGGTGATGTCGGCCTCGCCTTCCTGGCTCTGCATGTAACGCAGGGCGCCCAGGGTGCCGAAATACTGGCTGGAGGCCAAAAGGGCCGCGCCCGCGTCGGGCGCGCCGGCGATCGCGGCCAGGGCGCCCAGCGCCATGGTCATGATCATCGGCTGCATCCCGGCGTTCTGGGCGCCGTCGCGCAGGGTGTGGCGGTTCTTGATGTGCCCGGCTTCGTGGGCGATCACGCCCAGAAGCTGGTTGGGGTTCTTGGTCCGAAGGATCAGGCCGGTGTTCAACCCCATGATCCGCCCGCGCGTGGCGAAGGCGTTCAGGTCGTTGTCGTTGACCAGCAGAATCTCGACCTCGTTCGGGTCCAGCCCCATGGCGTCGAGCACGGGCTCGGACCACTCATGGATGATGCCCTCGATCTCGGTGTCCCGGATCAGGCTCTGCGCCTGGGCTGCGGCGGCCGAGGCCAGCACCGCGAGGGCGCCGACGCCGGCGGCCAGATAGCGCCGAAAGCGGATTGCGGCGGGGGGCGTCCTGGTCATGACGAACTCCAGAGCGATAGTCTCCCCCGCAGCTTCCAGCTTAATCGTGTCCGATCAACGGCGCCACCAGCCCCGCTTGGGCTTGGCGGGCGCTGCGCCGATCTGGTTCGGATCGTCGGCGATGATGGCCGCGATGTCGACCTCGGCCGTCGGCGCCGGGACCGGCTCGGCCAGGATGACGGCCTCCTCGATCACGACCTCTTCGATCCGGGGCTCTTCGACCAGGGCGTCTTCGATCGCCTGTTCGATACGGGCGGCCACGGCGGGCGTGACGTCCAGTTCGACAGGAACCGCAGCTGTTTCGACTTCGATCTCGGCCTCGACAACGGTCGGCTCGGCGTCCGGTTCAACGGCGACCGTGGCCGCTTCTTCGGCGGCGGCGGTCGTCACCTTGCGGCGAACGCGGCGACGCTTCGGCGCCTCGACCGTCTCCGGGGCGGGAGCGGTCTCGGCCGACGGGGCGGCTTCGGTCGCTTCACCCTCGATCAGAACGGCGATGGGCGTATCGGGCGAACCGACGGGCGGCAGGCCTTCATTGGCGGCGCGGTCCTCGACCTTGGCCTCGTGCGCCAGTTCGCCCTGACCACGGCCGCGACCGCGACCGCGGCGACGGCGCGAG
>NZ_DAMCNG010000151.1:0-6947 GCF_032107865.1 Brevundimonas sp. | reverse complement strand
GCCGCCAGTTGGCGCGCGAACAGGATGCGGCCGTCGCCCTGCCGAATGACCAGGATGGCGGGCTTGCGCGCCTGCAGAATGACCTGAGAGGCCGTGGCCGAGGCGCCGTAGATGGCCCCACGCGGGTTGAAGGCGGCCTGCACCGGCGGCGCGGGCGGCGGGACGGCGTTGGGGTCGTCCGGGTCGATCCCGGTCAACTGGGCCTCCAGCCCCGGCGTGATGTACATGGCCGGCGTCGTCTGGTCCGGCGGGGCCGCCTTGGGCGCGCCGAGGTAGAGGGCGCGGTCGCGTTGATGATCGGCCTGCTCGGCCCAGTCCTTGGGCACCGCAACCAGGTCCGAAGGGTGCGGCGCCTCGATGCGGTTGATGCGCTGAAAGACGTTCCAGCCGATCACCACCGCCAGGAAGACGCCGATCACGCCCAGGATCTTGGGCGAGTTCTGGCGCATCTGCTGCAGGGCGGCGCCCGTCGGCGGCTGCAGCGGCACGGCCGCATCGGGGTATTCCTGCTTGAACCGCTCGACCGCGTTCAACTCGTCCAGGCCCAGGGCGCCGGCGTAGGCGCGCACATAGCCCATGGAGAAGATACGCGACGGCAGGACGGCGTATTCGCCCTGCTCCAACGCGGTCAGGAAACGCGGATGCACCCGCGTCTTGGTCGACAGTTCGGCCATGGACAGGCCCGACGCCAGGCGCGCGGCGCGCAGGGAGGCGCCCAGGGAATCGTCCGAGGGTTCCTCAGGCGTCGCTTCAGGCGTCGCCTCCGGGGTCTGATCCAGCGTCGCGTCGGCGTCGAAGTCGAACGCGGCTTGCCGATCCTGGTCCATAGGGTCGGGGTTCCGTCACGTCAGGCGCCCGTGCGCCCGTCACCCCCGCTTAGACGAGGCGAGAAGCGCGGGCAACGCGGGAAAGCGGCCCCGCTTGTTCAGACTTCGACGTTGAGCTTGCGCGCCAGGGACTCGATCTCGCCGCGCACCGACCCGGCCGACGAGCCCAGCAGGACGTTCATCCCCCGCCGCGCCGCGTTCAGATCGGCGGACAGGATCATGCGCTTGACCGGCCCCACCCCGCCCGCAGGCGCGGACAGGCGGTTGTAGCCCAGGGTGATCAGGGCGAAAGCCTCCAGCGGACGCCCCGCCAGCTCGCCGCAGACCGAGACGGGCGTGGCGCTGTCGGCGCACTTCTGCTGGATCTCGGCCAAGGCCCGCAAGGCGGGCGGCGACAGGGGATCATAGCGATCCGACACGCGCGGGTTCGTCCGGTCGGCGGCGAACATATACTGCAGCAGGTCGTTGGTGCCGATCGAAACGAAGTCGGTCAGCGGCAGCAGGGCGTCCAGGTGCCACAACAGGCTGGGGCATTCGATCATGGCCCCGACGCGCAGCAGGGACGGCAGGGGCCGCCCCCGGCGCCGCGCCCAGTCGCATTCGACATCGACCAGTTCGCGAGCGGCGCGGAACTCGTCCACCGTGGCGATCATGGGGAACATGACGCGCAGTTCGCGCCCGGCGGCGGCGCTGAGCAAGGCGCGCAACTGCATCCGCAGCAGGGCCGGTCGATCCAGGCCCAGACGGATGGCGCGGCGGCCCAGCGCCGGGTTTTCCTCCCGCTCATTGTCGAGATAAGGCAGCACCTTGTCGCCGCCGATGTCGAGCGTGCGGAAGGTAACGGGCCGGTCGCCCGCCGCGTCCAGCACCAGCTTGTAGAGCGCCGTCTGGGCGTCCAGACGCGGCAGCTCGTCCGAGACCATGAACTGGAACTCTGTGCGGAACAGGCCGATGCCCTCGGCGCCGGTGGCGTCCAGATTCTCCAGGTCCACCGCCAGGCCGGCGTTGGCCAGCAGGATGATGCGCTTGCCGTCCTTGGTGACGGCGGGGGTATCGCGCAGCTGGTCGAACTCGGCGCGGCGCTGCTCGCGCACGGCCATGCGGCTCTCGACCGCCGCCAGCATGTCGGGGCGGGGCCGCAAGTAGGCCTCGCCCGTCTCGCCGTCGACGATGACCTGATCGCCCTCGGTCAAGCGGTCGCGCAGGCCTTGCAGGCGGCCGACGCAGGGAATCTGCAAGGCGCGGGCGACGATGGCCGCGTGGGCGGCGGCCGAGCCTTCTTCCAGCAACAGGCCCCGCAGCTTGTGGCGCGGATATTCCAACAGGTCCGCCGGACCCAGATTCTTGGCCACCAGTATGGCGTCGTCGGGCAGGTCGCGCTGGCCCGGATGATCGCCCGCCATCAGCCGCAGAAGGCGATTGGCCAGATCCTCGAAGTCGTGCAGCCGTTCGCGGATATAGGGGTCGCGGGCGTTGGCGAAGCGGGCGCGGTGCTCGTTGCGGACGCGGTCGACGGCGGCCTCGGCCGTCAGGCCCGAGCGCACCGCCTCCTCCAGCGACCGGTTCCAGCCCCGGTCGTCGGCGAACATGCGATAGGTCTCGAGCACCTCATAGGGGGTGCCGCCCAGCTTGCCCTGGCTGCCCTCCAGCAAGGCGTCGATGCTGGAGCGCAGACGGTCCAGCGCCTCCTTGAGGCGCGTCTCCTCGGCGGCGGGGTCGTCGGCCAGCAGTTGTTCGGGCGCGATCGGCGCCTCGTGCAGCACGGCCCGGCCGAACGAGAGGCCTTCGGCGAACTTCTGCCCCTTCAGCCGCTCGGGCCGATGGGGCGCGACCTCGACGTCGCGAAGCTCTTCCAGCGCCAGCAGCTCGCCCGAGGCCACCGTCTCCGCCAGGACCATGGCGATGGTCTGGATGTCCTCGACCTCTTCCTCGTCATAGCGACGGGCGGCGCGGTTCTGGACGACCAGGACGCCGATGGCCCGACCGCCGCGCAGCAGGGGCGCGCCGAGGAAGGCGTGATAGGGGTCTTCGCCCGTTTCCGGCCGATAGGAGAAGCTGGGGTGCGACTGGGCGTCCGACAGGCTGATCGGCGCGGCCGTGCGCGCCACTTCGCCGACCAGGCCCTCGCCGGGGCGCAGGCGGGTGTTGTGAACGGCCTCGGGATTCAGGCCCTCGGTGGCGAACAGTTCCAGCTCGCCCGAGGCGCGCCGCAGATAGATGGAGCAGACCTCGGCCACCATGGAGCGGGCGATGATCCGCACCACCATGTTCAGCCGGTCCTGCGCCGGCGCGCCCCCGCCGGCCCCGGCCAAGGCCTCGCGGATCTGGCGCAGCAGGAGGCGAGGCCCCCTCGCCGTCACTGCCACGCCCTTGACCATGGTCTCTCCCGCCTTGCCGCCCCTGATCCGTTCCAGATAGGGCGGCCCTTCCAATATCCTAGTCTTCCGCGTCCAGACCGTAGGCCGCGTGCAGCGCCCGCACCGCCAGCTCTGCGTAATCCGAATCGATCAGTACGCTGATCTTGATCTCGGAGGTCGAGATGGCCTGGAACTTCACGCCCTTGTCAGCCAGGGCGCGGAACATGGTCTGGGCCACGCCCGCGTGACTGCGCATGCCCACGCCGATCACCGAAACCTTGGCCACGTCGTCGTCGACCCGCAGCTCCTCGAAGCCGATCTCGGCCTTGGCGGCGGTCATCAGGTCGGCGGCGCGACGCGCGTCGCGGCGGCCGGTCGTAAAGGTCAGGTTGACCGCGCCTTCGGTGCGGGCCTGGCTCTGCACGATCATGTCGACATTGACCTCGGCCTCGGCCAGGCGGGTGAAGACGTCGGCCGGCGCGTCCGTCCGGTCCGACAGGCCAAGCAGCGTGATCCGGGCTTCGTCCCGGCTCATGGTCACGCCGGAAACGATGCGCTTTTCCACGATCTCATCCTCGTCGCAAATCAGGGTGCCGGCGTGTTGCGGCAGGTTTCCGTTTTCATCCGGTTCGATGAAGCTGGACAGGACGCGCACCGGCACGCGCTTGTGCATGGCCAGCTCGACCGAACGGGTCTGAAGCACCTTGGCGCCCAGCGACGCCATCTCCAGCATTTCTTCGTAAGAGACCTTCTCCAGACGCCGAGCGCGGCTCTGGATGCGCGGGTCGGTCGTATAGACGCCGTCCACGTCGGTATAGATGTCGCAGGGCGCGCCCAGGGCCGCCGCCACCGCCACCGCCGAAGTGTCCGATCCGCCGCGGCCCAGGGTGGTGATCCGTCCGTCGCGGGTCACGCCCTGGAAACCCGGCACGATGGCGATCTCGCCCGCGTCGAGCGCGGCCCCCAGCGCGTCGCCGGGCACCTCTTCGATGCGGGCGCGGCCGTGGGCGTCGTCGGTCAGGATCGGGATCTGCCATCCCATCCAGCTGCGCGCCTTGAAGCCCATGTTGCGCAGAGTCAGGGCCAGCAGGCCCGACGTCACCTGCTCGCCCGAGGCGACCACCACGTCGTATTCGTCATCCGACAGGACGCCGTCGCCGTACAGGCCCGGCGCCGCCGCGCCCACGCCGTCGGTCCAGGCGACCAGCTCATTGGTCTTGCCCGCCATGGCCGAGACGACCACGGCCACCTTCTTGCCCCTGCCGGCTTCGGCGGCGACGATGCGTGCCGCGCGACGGATGCGTTCCAGGTCGGCCATGGAGGTGCCGCCGAACTTCATCACCAACCGGTTCGTGTCGGCCCGCGTCATCCTGGCGTCTGATCCCCTGCTTGCATGGCGGGCGAAGGCGGTCCATGCCTCTGCCCATGCCCGCTTCTAACGACAGCCTCGATCCGCGCAAACCCCAAAGCGAAGAGGGTTTTTCACCCTTTGCTACCGATCGTGCCGAAGGGCCGAGCATCGACCCGGCCGACGTAGCGCGCTTTTCGGCTCAGGCGGCCGAGTGGTGGGACGCCAAGGGGCCTTTCGCTCCGCTTCACCGCTTCAATCCGGCGCGCCTGAAATTCGTGCGCGATCGGGCGGCGGAACACTTTGATCGCGACGTGCGCACGCGCGCGCCGTTCGATGGTCTCAGCCTGATCGATATCGGCTGCGGCGGCGGCCTGATCGCCGAGCCGATGCGGCGCATGGGCTTTGAGGTCACGGCCATCGACGCCTCGTCCGAAAACATCGGCACCGCCCGCGCCCATGCCGAACAGGTCGGTCTGGACATCGCCTATCGCGCCGCCACGGTGGAGCAGATGATGGAAGCGGGCGCCGGGCCGTTCGACGTAGTGCTGACCATGGAAGTCATCGAACACGTCGCCGATCCGGAAGCCTTCATCCGCACGTGTTCGAAGCTGATCAAGCCGGGCGGCCTGATGATCGTCGCCACCCTGAACCGCACGCTGAAGGGGCTGCTGCTGGGCAAGGTCGCGGCGGAATATGTGCTGCGCTGGGTGCCTGCGGGCACCCACGACTGGCGCCAGTTCCTCAAGCCCGAGGAACTGCGCGCCATGCTGGACGGCGAACCCCTGACCGTCACCGGCCCCTATGGCCTGGCCTATGATCCGCTGAACGACCGTTGGAGCGAGGGCGACGACGTGGGCATCAACTATATGATGATGGCGACCCGCGACGCATGAGCGGCCCACGCCGCATCGTCCTGACCGGCGGTCCCGGCTCGGGCAAGACCACCTTGCTTGAAGCGTTGTCGGCGGCGGGCCATGCGACCTCGCCCGAGGCTGGACGCGCCATCATCCGCCGCCAGCAGGCGATCGACGGCGCGGCCCTGCCGTGGAAGGACCGGGCCCTGTTCGCCGAACTGATGCTGGACCGCGAGTTGGGCGCCCACGCTCGCGCCGAGGGCGCCGCCGGCCCCGTCTTCTTCGATCGCGGCGTGCCCGACGTGGTCGGCTATCTGACGCTGTGCGGACTGCCGGTCCCGGCCCACATGGAGCGGGCGGCGCAGGACATCCGCTATGACCGGCGCGTCTTCATCGCCCCGGTCTGGCCCGAGATCTTCGGTCAGGACGCCGAGCGCAAGCAGGATCTGAACGAGGCCCGCCGCACCTTCGAGGCCATGGCCGAGACCTATCCGCGCTTCGGCTATGAACTGATCGAACTGCCTAAGGCGCCCGTCGCCGAGCGCCTCGCCTTCGTGCTGAAGTCGCTTACAGCGGCCTGACCATATAGCGGGCGTCGTCACCGTAGCTGGCCAGCTTCTCGGCCATGCCCGGCGGGTTCTGAATCTCGAAGCCATTGCGCGCCCAGAAGGCTGAGGCGTCATTGACCGCCACCAGGGCGACCGCCGGCCAGCCCGCCGCCCTGGCCTGTTCGGCCAGGCGCTCGACCACCGGCCGGGTGTGGCCGCCGCCGCGCGTGTCGGGGTGCAGGGCCAGGTCGTGCAGATAGACGACCTCGGCCTCGGCCGGGATGGCGTCGATCAGCACGTTCAGCGCCGGGGCGGCGTTCAGCACCCACGGATAGGCGACCAGATAGCCCATGACCGGCCCGTCCTCGGCGGCCAGGACGAAGCAGCCCTCGGGGTGCAGCTCCAGACGGTTGGCGAAGCAGGCGCGCTCTTCCGGATGATCGGGGAAGGACAGCTGGGCCACCGCGACCACGCCGTCGAGATCGTCCGCCGTCATCGGTCGCCAGGTCAGAGTGGACAGCGAGCGTTCAGCTCCGCCCTGTTGAATCGCCATTGCACGCTCCGCTTCTCATCGTCGTCCGCCCCTTCGATCCGGGCGGTCAGTCTATCCCCCGCGCGTTCATAGATGATGCGGTGCGGAAAGTCGTTGTCAGGATTGGCGAAAACCGCCCGCTGCGGGCCGCTGTCGATCAGGCGGAAGCGGGTGGCGGGCGCCCCGTCGGGCTGGGCGAAATAGGCCAGGCCGCCGTCCTTCAGAGGGGCGATGCGGGCGCTCTCGAAGCCGCTGCGGCCATTGCGCACAGTGACCGAGTGGCCGACGATCAGCCCCGCGCGCGGGTCGCTCCAGGTCTCGGACGCCTCGCGTCCGCCGGAACAGTCCAGCCAATAGCCCGCCAGCCACGACAGATCGGGCGCAGGCGTCGCGGGCGCGGCGGTCTGCAACAGGGCGGCGGCCAGCAGGCTGAAAACGGACATGGGCTCTTCCCTCCTCAAGGACGAAGGGCAGGTTA
>NZ_DAMCNG010000150.1:0-6947 GCF_032107865.1 Brevundimonas sp. | reverse complement strand
CTACTGGCTGCCGCCGCGCATGGTCGCCTTCGCCCAGAGTCATCCGGGCATCGAACTGTATCTGTCGATCGGCAACACCCATCAGGTGGTCGAGGCGGTGCTGGCGGGCGAGGCGGAGCTGGGCCTGATCGAAGGCGCCGAGGACGCGCCCAGGCTGGAGCGGACGCGCATCGCCGCCGACCGGCTGATCGTGGTGGCGGCGCCGGGGCATCCGCTGGCGGATCGAGACAGGGAGTTGGCGGCGTCTGACCTGAAGGCGCTGGACTGGGCCTTGCGTGAGGGGGGCTCGGGCACCCGCAGCGAGTTCGAGGCGGCCCTGCCGCGCGGCCTGGCGGCGGCGGACCTGAAGACGGCGTTGGTGCTGCCGTCCAATGAAGCGGTCGCGGCCAGCGGTGGTGCGAGCGGCGGCCTGGTCACGGCGATCTCGGAACTGGCCGCCCGGCCCCTGATCGAGGCGGGGCGGCTGGTTCGTCTGCCGCTCGAACTGCCTGAGCGGCCCTTCTATCGGCTGCGGCACCGCGAGCGCGGGGCCAGTCGGGCGGCGGAGGCCTTCGCCGCCGCCCTCTAGTTTGGCTTAGACCTGGGCCGAACGGCGGCGCACCCAGGCGTAAAGGGCGTAGGTCAGGACAGCGAAGGCGATCAGACCGGCCCACATCGCGGGCCAGCCGCTGTCGGCGGGCAGCAGGGCGAAGGGCGCCTCCTTCTTGGTGCCGACGATGACGGCGGCGGTGAAGACGCCGAACAGGCTCTCGCCCACGATCAGGCCGGACGCCAGCAGCACGCCCATGCGGCGGGCCACATCGGCGTAGCGGGTCGACTTGACCGCCCGGTCGTACAGCCAGCCGCAGACCGCGCCGATGACCAGCATGGTGGTGACGGCGGCCGGCAGATAGACGCCGATGCCGGCCGCCAGCGGGGGCAGCTTGATCCTGTCGTTCGTCGTGCGACGCAGGATGACGTCGAGGATGATGACCAGAACGCCGACCACGGCGCCGATGCCGATCAGATCCCAGCGCAGGTCGCCGCTGATGACGCCCTTGGCCAGGGCGGAAATCAGGGTGGCCTGCGGCGCGGCCAGGGTCTGCGAGCCCTGGACGATGGCGGGCGGGCCGCCCTCGAAGCCGAAGGCCTGGTTCATCATGTCCAGCACGAAGGGGATGACCAGGGCGCCGGCGACGACGCCGACCAGCAGGGCCGTCTGCTGACGCCAGGGGGTGGCCTCGACCAGTTGGCCGGTCTTGAGGTCTTGAAGGTTGTCGTTGGCGATGACGGCCACGGCGAAGACGACGGCGGTGACGATCAGGGCGAAGGCGACGATCGATGGATCGGCCGGAACCCCGGCGATGGCCAGCACGCCCAGCATCAGCAGGGAGGCGATGATGATGGCCAGGATGCCGACGCCCGACACCGGGCTGTTCGACGAGCCGATCAGACCGGCCATATAGCCGCAGATGGCGGCCACGGCGAAGCCGATGACCACCACATAGACCAGGCCGCCGATCACCAGCAGCGGGGCCGATCCGGCCAGGCTGGTGCCCTGGGCCACGACGGCCAGCAGGACGGCGATGCCGACCAGGGCGGCGACCGAGATCAGGCCGACCAGCTTGATGGGAATGTCCTGTTCGGCCAGTTCCAGCGTCTCGCCGTGGGCGCGGCGCGCCTGGGCGGAGATGGCCGAGGCCAGGCCCGCGACCAGGGGTTTGGCCAGCTTGGCCAGGGTCCACAGGGCGGCGACGCCGATGACGCCTGCGCCGATGAAGCGGACCTCCTGGGCCCAGACGCTCATGGCCAGGCCCTCGGCGCCGGCTTCGGCGGGAACCCCGGCCGCGATGGACGGCACGCCGTTGGCGGCGGCCCAGGCGACGAATTCGGGCGAGGTCAGGATGGGCACGAAGATCAGCCAGGCCAGGACCAGGCCGAACAGCTGGGTCAGGCCGACCGCCAGGCCGATCAGGTGGCCGGCGCCCAGCAGGGCGAACTGCATGGAGAAGCCGACGCCGGTCGCGCCGCCGCCCATGGCGGCCGGAAGGCGCAGGAAGGCGGTGGTCTCATGGGCGAAGACGCGAGCCGAGGCCAGGAATCCGAAGAAGGCCGAGGCGATGGCCCCGCCGATGACCACGAACAGGCCGGACTTGTTCTCGCGCACGGCCTCTTCGGTCTGCTCTGCGCCGGGCGAGCCGACCTTCAGCACCTCGGCGGCGGCGACGCCCTCGGGGTAGGGCAGGCCGCCCTGGACGACCAGGGTGCGGCGCAGGGGAATGGAGAAGGTCACCCCCAGCACGCCGCCCAGCACGCAGATCATCACCGACTCCCAGAAGGGGAAGTTCATCCACCAGCCGATCATGACGAGGCCGGGCAGGACGAAGATGATGGCGCTCATCGAGCCGCCGACCGAGGCGACGGTCTGGACGGTCATGTTCTCCCAGATGGTCGAACCGCGGAACGCCCGCAGCAGGGCCATGGAGATGACCGCCGCCGGGATGGCCGAGGCGAAGGTCAGGCCGACCTTCAGGCCCAGATAGGTGTTGGCCGCTGTAAACACCGCCGCGAGCAAGCAGCCCAGGATCAGGGCGCGGATCGTCAGTTCGATGCGTTTGCCGGTTCCGGCGGGTTTGTCCGTCATGCGGGAGCCTCGTAAATTTGCCGGGAGGCTAAGCCTGAAAGCCAGGCCGTGACAACGGGGCGCGCCTCTTCTCTGGCGTCCTTTCAACCGCTACCTCTGCATCCATGCCCGAATTACCCGAAGTCGAAACCGTCCGTCGCGGCCTGGAGCCGGTGCTGGAGGGCGCGCGTCTGACCGCGCCGCGCCAGAACCGGCCGGATCTGCGCTTTCCTTTCCCGGAGCGCTTCATCGAGCGACTGGAGGGGGCGACGGTGCTGCGGCTGGACCGGCGGGCGAAGTATCTGCTGTTCCCTCTGTCGACCGGCGAAACCTGGGTGACGCATCTGGGCATGACGGGGCGGTTCACCCTGGAAGGCGTCGCGCCGGGCGTGTTCGAGACGGATGCGCCGATCGCGGGCAAGCATGAGCACATGAGCCTGACGGCCGACCGGGGCGGGGTGTTGACGCGGCTGGGCTATGCCGATGCGCGGCGTTTCGGCTTCATGGGCCTGATCCCGACCGAGGCGGTCGAGGGCCACGCCTGGTTCGCCAAGCTGGGGCCGGAACCGTTGGGCAACGCCTTCTCGGGCGCGCATCTGGCCGAGGCCTTCGCGGGCAAGGCGCAGAACATCAAGGTCAGCCTGCTGGACCAGAGCATCGTGGCGGGGCTTGGCAACATCTATGTATGCGAGGCGCTGTACCGGGCGCGCATCTCGCCCCTGACGGCGGCCGGCAAGGTCAGCCGTCCCCGGCTGGAGCGGCTGGCGGTGGAGGTCCGCAATGTGCTGGGCGACGCCATCGCGGCGGGCGGCTCGACCCTGAAGGACTTCGCCAACGTCGAGGGCGGGCAGGGCTACTTCCAGCACAATTTCGACGTTTACGGCCGCGAGGGCGAGGCTTGCCGGACGGAAGGCTGTTCCGGCGTGGTGGCGCGCGTCGTCCAGGGCGGGCGCTCGACCTTCTTCTGTTCGGTCTGTCAGAAGCGATGATGTGTCGGTAAAATTAGACTTGATGTAAAAAATAATAGACACAATGTCTGCACTGTGCGACACCGTCTCATCGCTTGGGATCAAGAGGGGGCGGCTGATGTCGTTCAGGGAAAAGCTGTCGTGGGGCGTGCTGCTGACCATGTCGGCGGTGTGGAGTTTCTATTTCGTGCGGCTGGGGCTGAAGGCGGCCGACGGCTCGCTGACCCAGGATCTGGTGCTGTGGACCATGGGGGCCTGCATCGCCTTCAGCATCGCGGCCCAGGTCGGCTTTTCCATTCTGGCGGCGGCCAGCACGCCGAAGGCCGAGCGGGACGTGGTCGACGAGCGCGAGCAGGGCATGGCCCTGAAGGCCAGCTACACGGCCTTCGTGACCATGAGCGGCACGCTGGGGGCGCTGTCGGCCTTTGGCTACAACTACGCCCTGCGTCATCCGGACATGCTGGGGCCCGAGCCTCTGGCGCCGGCTTTGCTGCTGGCGGCCAACGGTTTCATCTTCGCCCTGGTCCTGTCGGAGGTGGTGCGCCATGCGATCCTGATCACCCTGCTGCGCCGGGTCGGCTGAACGGCGAAGAGCAAGGAGCGCGTCATGAGCTTTCGAGAAAAGCACCTGTGGGTGGCCATCATCGCCGGGCTGGCGGTCTGGGGCGCCTACGCCTGGAGGTTCGGCGAGCGCGTGCTGGCCGGAGGGCTGAAGCAGGCGGATTTCGCCGCCGACATGGGCGGTCTGTTCATCCTCGGTCTGATTGCGGTGGTGGTGCTGGAAAGCGGGCTGACGGCCCTGGCCATGCTGACGACGTCCAAGGCCGAGCGTCGGGCGCGCGACGAACGCGAGGGCGCAGCGACGCTGCAGGCCAGCCATGTGTCTCTGATGCTGTTGATCGGCCTGCTGGTCACGGTCTCGGCGGTCGCCTACGGCGTCGGCTTCTGGGGCAGCGCGAAGCCTGAGGAGCTGGCGCGGTGGATGATCCCCGGCAACGGCCTGGTGCTGGTCGCCAATGCGGTGCTGGGCTGCATCATGGTGTCGGAACTGGCGCGCTGGGCCCTGTCCCTGGCCCTGTTGAAGCGGGGGCGGTGATGAGCAAGGCGCCGCCCCCCATCAAGAACCGCATTCGCGAACTGCGCTTCCACGCCAATGAGATGACTCAGGCCGACCTGGCCGCGCGTATCGGCATGACGCGCCAGACCATCGTCGCCATGGAGCAGGGCAAATACTCGCCCAGCCTGGAGGCTGCCTTCCGCATCGCCCAGGTCTTTGGCGTCGAGATCGGCGAGGTGTTTCAGTGGGAGGGCTGAGGCGCTAGACCTCGGCTCAACGATTGTGAGGAGCGCCCAGATGGCCGACGCCTATTCCACCCTGCTGATCGAACGCCACGCCGAGGGCTATGCGGTCGTCACCCTGAACCGGCCCGAGGCGCTGAACGCGCTGAACACCACCCTGACCGGCGAGCTGGGCGACTTCCTGGAGAGCGTGGCCGACGATGACAGCGTGCGCTGCGTGGTCCTGACCGGCTCGGTCAAGGCCTTCGCCGCCGGCGCCGACATCAAGGAGATGGCCGATCAGGCCTATGCTGATATGTATCGCGGCAACTTCTTCGCCCGCGCCCATGACCGGGTGGCTGGGTTCCGCAAGCCGATCATCGCGGCGGTGTCGGGCTATGCTCTGGGCGGCGGTTGCGAGCTGGCCATGCTGTGCGACTTCATCATCGCTTCCGAAACGGCCAGGTTCGGCCAGCCCGAGATCAACCTGGGCGTGGCCCCCGGCATCGGCGGCTCGCAGCGCCTGACGCGCGCCGTGGGCAAGGCCAAGGCCATGGATATGTGCCTGACCGGCCGGATGATGGACGCCGCCGAGGCCGAGCGTTCGGGTCTGGTGTCGCGCGTGGTGGCGTCGGACGTCCTGCTGGACGAGGCGCGGGCCGCGGCGGCCAAGATCGCCGGCCAGTCGATCCTGGCCGTCATGGCCAACAAGGAACTGGTCAACGCCGCCTTCGAGACGACCCTGACACAAGGGGTGGTGTTCGAGCGCCGCCTGTTCCACTCCCTGTTCGCCTTCGACGACCAGAAGGAGGGCATGGCCGCCTTCGTCGAGAAGCGCAAACCGGCCTTCACCGGCCGCTGAATCCATGTCGGGGCCGGATGAAACGGGGCGCAAACCCCGGCCCCGACTCAATTCAGACCGGATCGCGTTGACCGTTCGGGGGCTTTCCGCTATAGCCGCCCGCTCTTGAGATTTTCTCGCCGTGGACGTGTGGTTTACGGCGTTTTCGTTCGAAGGTTTTTACCCGATGGCCAACAATGCAGGCGCCCGCAAGGCGATCCGCAAGATCGAAGCGCGGACCGAAGTGAACAAGGCCCGCCGCACCCGCGTGCGCACCTACCTGCGCAAGTTCCAGGAAGCCCTGACGGGCGGCGACGTCGCCGCCGCCAAGGCCGCCTTCATCACGGCTCAGTCGGAACTAATGCGCGCCGTGTCGAAGGGCGTGGTTCACAAGAACACCGGCTCGCGCAAGGTCAGCCGTCTGGCCGCCCAGCTGAAGAAGCTGTCGGCCGCCTGATTTCGCAGGGCGTTCGGACGAGTCTTTACGGCCTCGTCAAACGGCGCAATGTGACGGCTACGGAAGGCCTGTAACGGGTATTTCGTAAGAAAATGCAAAGAATTCAACGGCGAGGAAGCGCAAGCTCCCTCGCCGTCTTGCTGTCTGGAGCTAAGTGACGCTTACGGATTCTGGTTATGGATTGGGGTGAAACGGCCATTTTCCCAAGCCCTGCCGAGGTTTGCCGGAGTCAATCAATTTAAGTGCGAATCTCGACTCGAATCAGCGTTGATCTCCGCCGCGCCGGGGGTAAGTTGAAGGGGTAACGCGCTTCCGTCCTGTTGGGATGAAGACGAGGGAAATCAATGGTTTCCCTTGGCGCGAGATGTCTGTCTGTGAGTACGACCCCGCTTGCGAAGCCCGGCTTCGCGAGGCGAGAGAAGTCGTCCCTGGACGTGGCGTCTCGAAGGGCGTTCGTCGGTGATAACTCTTGTGGCGGGTGTTCTGAATGATCGGGGGCGCGGTAATGGCGGGAATGACGGATCCCAACCGTATCTGGACCGAGGCGGCGGACCGCCTGAAGGCTGAGATCGGGGATGGTCCGTTCAGCTCCTATATCGCGCCTTCCGCCGTGCGCGTGGATTCCCAGGGCAATCTGATCCTGGTGACCCCGACGGCCTACGCCCGCGACTGGGTGCGCAAGAACGCCCTGCGTCGCATGAACGAGCTGTGGCTGGGCCTGGACGGCCTGTCGCGTCGCCTGGAGGTGCGCTGCCGCGCCGAGATGGGGTCGGCGCCGCCGTCCGGTCTGCGCGACGCCCC
>NZ_DAMCNG010000149.1:0-7004 GCF_032107865.1 Brevundimonas sp. | reverse complement strand
CGCCAGCGGCGACAGCGCCGCGCGCCAGATGTGGGTCGGCCTGTATCGCCTGGTCGCGCCCGGCCGCGCCGCCCAGTCCGAGGCCAGCCGCATCGACGCCGTCCGCTATCCGATGCCGGACCTGCAGCCCATGGGCGGCTTCACCATCGAGAGGGCGCTCGTCTACGCCATCGCGCGCAAGGAGACGGACTTCAACGCCAGCGCGCGTTCGAGCGCCGGCGCCTATGGGCTGATGCAGGTGATGCCGACCACGGCCGCCCACATGACCGGCGACCAGGGCTATGTCCGCACGCCCCAGCGCCTGCTGGACCCGGCGGTGAACATGAAGCTGGGTCAGGACTATGTGAACCGCCTGTTCCAGATCGAGTCCTTCCAGGGCGACCTCCTGAAGGCGGTGGCCTCCTACAACGCCGGGCCGGGGCCGATGCTGGCGGCGATCCGCAAGCTGGGCGCCGACGCCGATCCGCTGCTGCTGATCGAGACAATCGACGTGCCTCAGGCGCGCGAATACGTCGAGAAGGTCGTCGCGGCCTACTGGATCTATCAGCGCATGATGGGCGGGCCGGTGAAGACGCTAGACGCCGTGGCCTCGGGCGCGCGCGCCGTGCCGATCCGTCTGGACTACGTCGCGCCGACCCCCGCCCCCTTGCAGGTGGCCGAGGCTGTGCTGGGCGGCAGCTCGCGCTGAGGCCTGGATTAAGGCTGAAGCCTCAGACCATGAGGGTCAGAAGCGACGTCCACACCAGGGCCATGACCACCGCCGCCAGAGCGTAGGCTCTGGCCGTGCGGCCCCAATCGGTGTTCCTGCTGATCGTACGCATGGCTCCGCCCCTCCGAGAACAAGCTGGACTATAGGGACGCTCTCTTAAACCCGCGTTCTCAGGATCGGTTAATCAACGTTAGATGACAGGGCCGCCGCCTCCCACTCGCGGAAGTGCGGCTGGGCCAGAAGGGCGGCGACATAGGCGGCGGCCGTCCCGTCGTCGCCGTGGGCCGACAGGTCGATCTGGAAATGGCGCACCCGCGCCGCCACCGGGGTGAAGAAGGCGTCGGCGATCGACCAGTCGCCGAACAGCCAAGGCCCGCCCGCGCCGAAGCGTTCGCGCATCTGCATCCACAGCACGACCAACCGCGCCAGATCACGGTCCAGCCCCGGATCGGACGGCGCCGGGCTGCGCGCGTCCCCGGCCATCGGATGATCCGGCCCCATGCCGCACAGGTCGCGCAGGGCGTGGAAGCCGGAGTGCATCTCGGCCGTCGCCGAACGGGCCAGGGCGCGCGCGATCGGATCGACCGGCCACAGCTTCGCCTCGGGATAGCGTTCAGCCGCCCATTCGCTGATGGACAGGGTGTCCCAGATCGTCTCGCCCTCGACCTTCAGCAGCGGCACGAAGCCCGAGGGCGACAGGCGCCGCAGTTCCGCCTTTTCAGCCTCGGAGCGATACCAGACCTCGCGCGTGTCGAAGACGGCGCCCGCGCGCCTCAACACCAGCCACGGCCGCAAGGACCAGGTGGAGAAGAGGCGCGGTCCGACGATCAATTGCATGGCGAAGCTCCGAGGCTGTCGCCGTGATTAATGGCTGGAGGCGAGCTTCAGCACAACCAGGCCGCTGACGATCAGCACGGCGCCGATGACGCGCATCGGCGTGACCGGCTCGCCCAGGACGGCGATGCCGACGACAAAGGCGCCCACGGCGCCGATGCCGGTCCAGATCACGTAGGCGGTGCCCAGCGGCAGCGTCTTCATCGAGATCGACAACAGGCCGAAGCTGATGATCATGAAGCCGATGGTGCCGATAGTCGGCCAAGGCTTGGTGAAGCCCTCGGAGGCCTTCATCAGGAAGGCCCAGACGATCTCGAACAGACCGGCGAGAAGAAGGAAGATCCAGGCCATGACGTGCTCCCTTGCATGGCATGCCAGGTCGTCCCAGCGTCATGCCCAATGATGGGAGAGGTCGTCCTCTGCGCCCGCCTATCTGGGACAGGGGGTGCCGAAGTCAAGCCTCGCGCCCGCCTTCTTCTCTCGCAGGCGCAATATGCGGTCAAGTGGAAGCAAAATTGCCTCAGTGAATGGGAGCAGGCGACCGTTCGCCCGCTCCCCCGTCATCCCTTGCGGTCTCAGCGCATGACCCGCAGGGTCACGCCCACCGTGCGCGGCGCGCCCAGGAAGGCGCCCAGCGTGCCCGTCTGGAACGGCGCGCCGAAGGCCACCTGGCGGTAGTCCTGATCGAACAGATTGCGGCCCCACAGCTCAACGCTCCAGGCGTCGTCGCGGGCCAAGGCGACGCGGCCGTCGACCAGCCAGAAGCCGGGCTGGCTCTTGGCCGGATCCAGGTCCGAGCCGGTGTTGTATTCCGACGAATATTTGGCCGCCAGCGTCACCCGCCCGGTCAGCCCCGCCGCCACCGGCCGCTCATAGGTTCCGGCCAGCGATCCGCTCCACAACGGCGCGAAATTCATCCGCTTGCCCGCCAGCAGCGGCAGGCCCGGCACGGCGTCATCGCCGTACTCGGTCTGGGCGTAGGTCAGGCCGCCCTGCAACGACAGGCCCTCGAACGGCAGGAACATGAAGTCCGCCTCGACGCCCTTGGCCCGCACCTCAGGGATGGAGCGAACCAGGAAGGTCGTGCCCAGGAAGGTGTTCAGCTGGAAGTCGTCATAGGTCTGGCGGAAGGCGGCGGCCGAGACCAGCAGGCGTCGGTCCAGCATCACGCTCTTGATCCCCGCCTCGAAGGCGTCGGCGCTTTCCGCCGGGAAGGCGCGCGAGGCGTCGGGGACCAGATTGGTCTGCCCCCGATCCAGGTTGAAGCCGCCGTTCTTGCGGCCTCGCGACCAGGAGGCGTAGAGGCGCGTCCCCTCGGTCGCCTTGAACTCGGCGCGGGCCATGCCGGTCCAGGCCTCGTCCTTGACCGTCTCCGACTGGCTCAGGCCGTTGAAGGCCGGATTCGACCACGGCAAGCACAGGATGGCGTTGCTGACGCCGTTGGCCAGCGCCGCCGCGCAGGCCCGCCCGCCGTCGGTGTTGTGATAGGCGGCCGTCATCTCCTTGGTCTCATGGGTGCGGCGCAGGCCCCCGGTCAGGGTCAGGCGGTCGGTCACGGCGTAGGACACCTGGCCGAACAGGGCGGCGCTGCGGGCGGTCTGCCAATAGCGATCCAGCTGCCCCTCGCCCTCGACGAAGCTCGCGCCGACGGGAAGCCCGGTGATGCTCGACACGAAGGCCGGATCGCCCAGCGGGTTCGACGCCGAGCGCGACAGCAGCCGGCTGACGTAGCCTTCGTAGTCAGCGCCGTAGAACAGGCTGTCGCGACGGGTCAGCTTCTCATCGGCGAAGAAGGCGCCGGCCGACCAGTCCAGCTTTCCGCGCTGGCCCGACAGACGGAACTCCTGCGTCAGGGTGCGGAAGCGGTTCGACCAGCTGCCGTCGTCCGGGCGATACGCCAGGTCGGCCGAGGTGAAGTCCCAGTCCTGGCTGATGACGCCGCGCCAATCGCGCACCGCCGAGGTGCTGTCCAGCCTCGCCCAGCCCAGGTCGGCGCTCAGGTGCAGGGCCAGGCCCTTGTCGCGGATGCGGGTGTTGGTGTCGCGGTTGGAATAGGCCACGCGATCCCACGGCTTCGGCGTCGCCGCCACGCCGCCGTCGGGCGCGAAGGTCGCCAGCAGGGGCGCCGTATCGCCGCTGACCAGTTGCACGCCGACGCAGCAACGCTCGTCCCGCTCGGTCCAGTCGGCGGTCAGGCGGGCGGTCAGGTTCGGCGTGGCGCGCCACAGCAACTGACCGCGCACGGTGTCGTAGTGTTCGGTCTGATCGTCGGTCGAGGTGCGCGGGCCTCCCTCAGCATCTTTGGCTCCCGTCTTCACATCATAGAAGCCGTCGCGGCGGCGCGCGGCGACATACAGCCGCCCAGCCAGAACCTCGTCCACGATCGGGCCGGTCAGGGAGACCGAACCGCCGTGCGTTCCATAGTCGCCGAAGGTCGCCTCGCCCGCCATGCGCGCGTCGAACGACGGCGCGGCGGTGACGACGTTGATGACGCCCGCCGAGGTGTTCTTGCCGAACAGGGTCGCCTGCGGCCCCTTCAGCACCTCGATGCGCTCGACCTCGCCCAGATCGCCCAGGGCGGCGCCGTTGCGGGGACGATAGACGCCGTCGATCATGACGCCGACCGAGCTTTCCACGCCCGGATTGTCGCCCACCGTGCCGACGCCGCGGATGCGTGCGGTGGTGAAGGTCTGGTTCGAGGTCGAGGCCACGATCAGGCCCGGCGCCAGAATCTGCAGATCCTTGATATCGCGCACGCCGACGCCGTCCAGTAGGGGCTGAGCCGCCACCGTCAGCGACAGGGGCGTCGCCGCCAGGGGCGCCTCGCGCCGTTCGGCCGTCACCACGATCTCGGACACCTGGGTCGGTCCGGCGTCGACAGGCGCCTCGGCCATAGCGGGCGCGGCGAAAGCGAGCACGGACAAGGAGGCGGACGCGAGAGACGCGGCGCGAACAGCAGAAATCATGGGAGGAAAAACCGCTTGGCGGAGCGACGGCGCAAGGCTTCGTCGCGGACTGTCAGCGGATGTAACAGCCCCGTCGGCGAGGCGGAACCCCGACCGACGATCATCAAACGATGACTTTCAGGCCCGCCCGGCCAGCGGTCCCGAAGCGCGCGGAGCGAAGCTGTGCTCCACTCGACTGCGGTGCGGCGTCACATCGTTGCGGACCGCGCCGCCGACCCGGCAGAGCTGTTCCAGGCCCCGACCGCCGCCCGCCTCGTGCGAGACGATGAGGTCCAGCAGCCGCTCGGCTTCGGCCAGGCTGTCGGGCCTCTGGTCCAGCAACCAGGCCTCGACCGCGTTCAGGTCGGCCGTCAGGCCGCCGGCGCGCACGGACGCCTCGACCGCGCGGTTATTCCACTGTCGCAGCAGCGCCTGCGCCGCCTCCATCGACCATTTTTGAGCCATGACGCCCCTCCAGGGCGTAGCGCCGGTCGGCCTCGACCTCCCAGACGCCAAAGAATGCAGTCAGGCTGATGAGCGCCCAAACCGCCCACATCAGCGTGAAATAAGCCCAGGCCAGGCGCTCATGCGCGAGGAAGGGCGCGAAATGTCCCAGCAGCCCGATCAACTGAAAGCTGGCGACCGAGACGATCCACCAGCGCCCGGCGCGCTCCGCCAGCATCCACAGGCTGACGAAGAACAGGACATCCACCACGAAGATGCCCACATAGGCGCCGTTCCAGTTCAGACCGGATACGAGCTGCGACAACAACGGAGCCGCGATCATGGCCAACGTCGCCAAACGATCCGCCGTCCTCCCGCGCCACAACAGGAGCGGAAAGGCGATGGCGTTGGCCGTCAGCATAATGATCTGAACAGGATGCATCAGACGATCTCCAGCCGCTCGCTCTGCAGAGCGCTCGACCCGCTAATCACACGACGAACTTCTAAGCTTGATGGATCATGCACAGCTCCAGCGACAATGACGTCATGCCAGGCTGTGAATCATCTCCAGAACGGGATTGATCAGGCTGGCTCCAACCAAGGCGATCATGAGCCAGGCCAGCGCCCAGAGCAGAATCAGCCATAATACGGAGCCGCCCATTTTGCGGGGGCGACGCCACTCTTTCAGCGCGACATAGCGCCGATAGAGCGCGCCCCCCGGCGCCTTCCCGCCCTCGAGAAATCCAACGGGAGCCTCGATGACGTCCCTCTTTGCCCCGAGCGGCGGGGGCGGCGACATTGCGATCAATTCCCCTGAGTAATGATCACTCAGGAGCCGCGCCGCCTGAATGCGGCTTGAGACGCCTAGCTTTTCATAGGCCCGGTGCAGGTGGTTCTGAACCGTCCGTGGCGAGAGATTCAGCTGCTGCGCGATCTCCTTGTCGCCCAGACGGCTGGCGGCGAGACGCAGAACTTCAAGCTCGCGCGGCGTCAGGCTGTCGATGGGCGAAGGGCTGTTCACAATGGTTGACTATCTACCGGACCCGCCTGGCGTCCAGCCCCCCCGCCCGTCGCGGCGCCGATCCGTTGCAAGTGTCGCCGTCAAACGACACAACTGACGCGCGAGTCGGCATTTTGATTGCGTCCGCCCGGTCTCACGCCGCAATAGGGACAACGTTTGAGATCGGGGGACTGAATAGATGATGCTGGCGCTTCTGATGGGCGGGCTGGGGCTGATCGTCGGCAGCTTCCTGGGTCTGGTCAGCCTGCGCCTGCCGCGCGGCGAGGACATCGTGGTCAGCCGCTCGCGGTGCGGCGGTTGCGGGCGCCCGCTCAAGCCCTGGCGGATGATCCCCGTGGTCAGCTGGGCGCTATCGCGCGGCAAGTGCAGCGACTGCGGCGCCGTCATTCCCCTGCGCTATCCCCTGATCGAACTGGCGTCCGGCGCCGTCGGCGTCTGGGCGGCCCTGTGCTTTCCCGATCCGGCCTGGGCGCTGGCCGGGGCGGTGCTGGGCTGGCAACTTCTGTTGATCGCCGTGATCGACGCCGAGCATTTCTGGCTGCCCGACGCCCTGACCCTGCCCCTGCTCCTCAGCGGCCTGTTCGCCGCCGTGGCCCTGGACCCGGCCAACGTCCAGAGCGGGCTGAAGTGGTCGCTGATCGGGCCGCTGAAGACGCCCTTGATCGGGGCGGCGGCGGGCTTCGGCGGGCTGTGGCTGCTGGCCTTCCTCTACAAACGCCTGCGTGGACGCGACGGCCTGGGCGGCGGCGATCCCTTCCTGCTGGGCGCGATCGGCGCCTGGGTCGGGTGGATGGGTCTGCCCAGCGTGCTGCTGTGGGCGTCGCTGACCGGCCTCAGCCTGGTGGCGGCCAAGCTTGTGCTGCGTCGTCCCGTGGCCTCCACCGACCGCCTGCCGTTCGGCGTCTTCCTGGCCGTCGGGGCCTGGCTGACCTGGCTCTACGGTCCCTTGGGACTGGGCTTCGGCGCCTAGAGCGACAGCAGGTCGGACCAGCGCCAGCGCCCGCCGCCCAGCGCCACGCGCGGCGCGCCCGGCTGGTCGCTGAGCGTCAGA
>NZ_DAMCNG010000148.1:0-7010 GCF_032107865.1 Brevundimonas sp. | reverse complement strand
TGGGCCGTCGACTGGGCCAGGATGGACAGGGCGTCGGCGCGCAGGGCCTCGACCTCGGCCAGGGCCTGCTGGCGGGCCTCCAGCCGGGCCTGGGCGACCAGGGCCTCGACCTCGGCGGGAGCGAAGGATCGTTTGGCCGGCTGCCAGGTCGAGGCGCGCAGCACGGCGCCGTCAGCCCCGAACTCGGTGTCGAAGGCGAAGGGGACAGCGTTGGCGGGTTGGGCGGTCATGTCAGTAGATCAACTCGTCGTCGCCGCCCTGGCCGGCCAGCATGATGTCGCCGCGCGCCGCCAGATCCTTGGCCACCTGGACCATGGCCATCTGGGCGTTGTCGACGTCCTTGAGGCGGACAGGCCCCATGGAATCCATGTCCTCTCGCATGATCTTCGAGGCGCGCTCGGACATGTTGGAAAAGAGCATTTCGCGCAGGGGGTCCGAGGCGCCCTTCAGCGCCAGCCCCAGCTGGTCCTTCTCGACCGCGCGCAACAGGGTCTGCACCCCGCCGGGATCGAGACGCGACAAATCCTCGAACACGAACATCAGGGCGCGGATACGCTCGGCCGCGTCGCGGTTGCGTTCCTCCAGCGCGCCGATGAAGCGGGCCTCGGTCTGGCGGTCGAAGCTGTTGAAGATGTCAGCCATCAGCTCATGGCTGTCGCGCTTCGACGTGCGCGCCAGATTGGACATGAACTCGCTGCGCAAGGTCTGCTCGATCTTGTCGAGGATGTCGCGCTGCACCGGCTCCATCCGCAGCATCCGCTGGACGCATTCCAGGGCGAAGTCCTCGGGCAAGGCCGTCAGCACGCGCGAGGCGTGATCCGGCTTGATCTTCGACAGGACCACCGCGACCGTCTGCGGGTATTCGTTCTTCAGATAGTTGGCGAGCACGGCCTCGTTCACATTGCCGAGCTTGTCCCACATGGTGCGACCGGCCGGGCCGCGGATTTCCTCCATCAGGGCGTCGACGCGGTCGCCCGGCATGAAGGACGACAATAGACGCTGCGTCTGCTCGTAAGAGCCCATCAGCGAGCCGGACCCGCCGATGCCGGAGACGAACTCGACCAGCACCTCTTCGACCACGGCGGCGGTGACGGTGCCCAGCCCCGCCATGGCCTGGGAGACCTCCTTGATCTCTTCGTCGTCGAGTTGCTGCCACAGGGCGGTGTGCTCTTCGCCCAGAGACAGCAGAACGACAGCGGCCTTCTCCGGCCCCGTCAGCTTCTTGGCGTCGTCAACCGCCGCGCCTTTTGACACCAGCCGCGCCGCCATCAGCTTTCATGCATCCACGAGCGCAGGATCGCCGTGGATTCCTCTGGGTGGCTGTCGACGAAATCGGCGACCTTCTTGATGGACGAAGCCTTCACCTGCCCCTCGATGCGGGCGATGTCGATGCGCTGCTCCATGTCGCTGGGCCCCGCCAGCATGGGCGCGCCGCCCGGCAGGGTTCCCCCGACGAGCTGGGTGTCCAGGGCGGTCACGGGCATGCCGTTGGCGCCGACCAGGGCCGGAACGCCTGCGCGTCCCTGGCCCGAGGCGGTCTTCAGCAGCGGGCGCAGGACGAAGAAGATCAGCAGCAGGCCCGTGACCAGCAGGACCAGCAGCTCGACCCCGCGCATGATGTCGTTCTTGTCGAAGGCGAACATCGAGGAGCCTTCCTCGGCCCCTGGCGCGGCCGACGGCTCGCGGTTGAAGCGGACGTTGACGACCTCCAGCTTGTCGCCGCGCGTCTCGTCGATGCCGACGGCGGCGGCGACCAGGGCCTTGATCTGCTGCACTTCCTCGGCCGTGCGGGCGGCGTAGGCGGGCTCGCCCTTGCCGTCGGCGGCGGGGGTGTATTTGCCGTCGACCGCGACCGAGACCGACAGCTTTTTGACCTCGCCCGGCTCCTTCACCGTCGTGGTGGTGGTGTTGGAGATTTCGTAGTTCGTCGTCTCGGTGTTTTCCGAGTTGGTGGAGCCGATGGGCGTGGTCGCCGGGGCCTCGCCGCCGGGGATGTTATTGGTGGCGGTGACGCCGCCGTCGGCCTGGCCGGTCGTGTCCTGCGACTGGCTGCCGTTGGTCGAGGTCGAACGCACGACCTGGCCGTCCGGGTCGAACTTCTGTTCCTGGGTGGTCGAACGGCTGTGGTCGATGTCGGCCGTCACCTGCACGCGAGCGGCGCCGGCGCCGACGACGCCCTCGACGATGTCCTTGATGCGGGCCTGCATCTGAGCCTCGGTCGAGGCCTTGGCCGCCTCGGCGGTGGCCGAGGTGAAGCCCGTGTCCTCGGACCCGGCCGCCAGGGTGCGGTTGGCCTGGTCCGTCACCGTGACCTTGTCCGGCTTCAGGTTAGGCACCGAGGAGGCGACGACGTTGCGGATGGCCCGCACCTGATCGGCCGACAGATCGCGGCCCGACAGACCCACCACCACGGCGGCGGTCGGATCGATGGCGGCGGCCTGGAACATCTCGCGGCGGGGCATGGTGATGTGGACGCGGGCCGAACTGATGCCGCGCATCGACATGATGGTGCGCGACAGCTCGCCCTGCAGGGCGCGCTGCTCGTTCAGGTTCTGTTGGAACTCGGTCTGGCCCAGCACCGACTGGTTGTCGAAGATCTCGTAGCCGACGCTGCCCGAGGTCACGAGCCCCTTGCCCGCCAGCATCAGGCGCGCGGTGCCGACTTCGTCGCGGCTGACGAAGATGGTCGAGCCGTCGCCCTTGGAGGAGTATTTGATGCCCGCCTGATCCAGGGCGGCGCTGATCTCGGAGGCTTCGCGCAGGTCGAGATTGGAATAGAGCAAGGCGTCCGGCGCCTGGCCCACGCGCAGCATGACGGCGACCAGCACGGCGGCCACGCCCGCAGCCACGCCCAGGATGGCGGCCAGGCGTCCGATGCCGAACCTTTTCAAAGCTTCCGTGAAGCCGCCCACGCGCCATCGCCCCTGCACACGCGGGACGAACCGAACCCGCTAGGCAGAAACTGCCGCCTGGATGGTAAATGCGGCGTTAAGAGGCGTTAAAGAATGGGTGTCGGGGCCGCTGACACAGGCCCAAAAATAATAAAGGGGCGCGGACTTATGGCCCGCACCCCTCAGGCGCCCCCCGGCGCCCGCCCGCCCCTCGAAAGGCGCGGGCTAGCTGGTCAAAGGTCGATCAGACCTTCAAACTTTAGATCTTTAGGGCCTCGGCCTTCTTGTCGGCGGCGGCCTTGATGCGGGCCTCGGCGATGGCGTCGGCGATCAGGTGGGTCGGCTTGTTCTCGGAGACCGAACGCTCGAGGATTTCCTCGAAGGTCTCCATCAGGCGCGACAGCTTGCCTTCGACCCACGAGGCGTCATAGGCGCCGCCGGTCTGACGGGCGTTCATTTCCGAAGCGACGTTGATGATGCCGCCGCCGTTGATGACGTAATCCGGCGCATACAGGATGCCGCGCTTGAACAGCTCGTCGCCGATGTCGGCGGTGGCCAGCTGGTTGTTGGCGGCGCCGCAGACGGCCTTGACCTTCAGGCGGTCCAGCGTTTGCGGGTTCAGCGTCGCGCCCAGGGCGCACGGGGCGTAGACGTCGGCGACGACGTCATAGATGGCGTCCGGAGCGACGATCTCGGCGCCGGTCTTGGCGGCGACGGCTTCCAGGTTGGCCTGGTTCACGTCGGTGATGATCAGCTTGGCGCCGGCCTTGTGCAGCATGTCGGCCAGATAGGCGCCGACGTGACCCACGCCCTGCAGGGCGACGGTCAGGCCGGTCATGTCGTTCTGGTTAAACAGGCGACGCGCGACGACCAGGTTCGAACGGAACACGCCCTCGGCCGTGACCGGGCTGGGATCGCCCGAGGCTTCCGGGCCGTCCTTCAGGCCCAGAACGAATTCGGTGACCTTGCGCGCTTCGGCGATGTCCTCGACCGAGGTGCCGACGTCTTCGGCGGCGTAGTAGTGGCCGCCCAGGCCGTTCAGGTAGCGACCGAAGGCGTGGAACAGCTCAGGCGACTTCTGGGTGCGGCTGTCGCCGATGATGACCGACTTGCCGCCGCCCATTTCCAGGTCCGCGACGGCGTTCTTGTAGCTCATGCCCTTGGACAGACGCAGCACGTCTTCCAGAGCTTCAGCGGCGGTGGCGTAGTTCCACATGCGGGTGCCGCCGACGGCCGGACCGCGCGCGGTCGAGTGCACCGCAACAATCGCCTTCAGGCCGGTTTTCTCGTCATAGAAGGCGTGGACGCCTTCATGGTTCGCGAAAGAAGGGGAATCAAACAGCGTCTTGCCCATGACAGGCCTTTCCTGGGGTACTTTTTTGTGCGGAAGGACATACGCGCAGCCTGACCAAACGGCAAGCATCACCATGCAGCCGGCCCAGGGTTCTAGGAAACCTGCGGAAAACGCTTCCGCTTTCCGCAGGTTTTGCGTTCAGCGCGCCTTGGGATCAGCCTGCAGCGCCGGCAGGACCGCCGGCGCGCCGGACGGCAGGGGCCGAGTCGGTTCGCGCAGCCAGGCCTCGACATCGGCGAAGACGGTCTCGGCCTGAAGGTCGCGGTTCAGGATGTGCCAGCCGTCCGCATAATAGCCCGTCGTCAGGTTCGACCGCTCGCCCGCCTGCTCCAGCGCACGGCGCATGGGGCGTTTAGTGATGATCTGGTCGTGGGCGCCGTACAGCAGCAGGGTCGGCTTTTCGACCTGACCCAACCGCTGGGTCGCCGTCTCCATCAGATCGACCAGGCCGTACAGGGAATCGAACCGCGTCGACAGAATCGACAGGGGATCGCGGCCGTTGCGGATCAGCTCCAGCGTATTGTCCGAGGCGCGGATGTCGCGCACGGCGAAGGACGGCGGCTCGACCCGCTTGGCCCCCATCATGCGCGCGGCGGTCCACAGGCCCGCGCTATTGAAGGCGTTCTGGCTGGACCAGCCCCAGACGCCGGGCGCCAGCAGCACCACGCGATCGGCGTCCGGCGGCGCGTCCGAACCGAAGGCGGCGATGGTCGAGGAGCCGCCCATGCTTTCGCCCGTCACCACGATCAGGGCGTTGGGCCGCTGGGCCCGGACCAGGGCGACGATGGTGCGCAAGTCCTGGCTGGTCAGGCTTTCGGCCGCGAACTCGCCCCGGTTCGGAGCCAGGCCGAAGCCGCGCTGATCATAGGCCCAGGTCTCGATGCCCCGCTGCGCCCACCACGGCCCGGCGAAACGGAAGGAGGCGTAGTGGTCGTTGAAGCCGTGCAGGGCGACGATGACGGCCCAGGGCGCCTGGCCTTCAGGGCTCCAGCGCAGATAGGGCAGCCGCGCCCCGTCCTGCACCACAAAGGCGCCGCGCCCCAGGGTTCCCGCCTCGATGCGCGGCCCGTTGAACCCGTTGGGCGGGGTCAGCGGCGGCTGGACATGCGGCGTGGCGCAGGCGCTCAGGCCCAGGGAAAGAGCCACAAGGACCGCCGCCAATCCGCCCCGCCAAATCTTCACGCCAGAATCTCCGCTGTCCGGCGGCGAAGGTAGGGCAGAACCTCGGCTTCAAACCACGGGTTTTTCTTCAGCCAGGCCGTATTGCGCCATGACGGGTGCGGTAGCGGCAGGACGGCGGGAGCGTAGTCGCGCCAGGCGCGGACCGTCTCGGTCATGTTGGCCTTGGCCGCCACGCCCAACGCCCAGGCCTGGGCGTAGCCGCCGACCAGCAGCGTCAGCTCGACATTGGGCAGTTCGGCCAGCAGGCGCGGCCGCCACAACTCGGCGCAGCGGCGCGGCGGGGGATAGTCGCCCCCCTTGGGATCGGTGCCGGGGAAGCAGAAGGCCTGCGCCGCCACGCCGAGGCGCGGATCGCCGTAGAAGGTCGCCTCGTCCACCCCCATCCAGTCGCGCAGGCGAACGCCGGACGGGTCGGTGAAGGGCTGACCGCTTTCATGCACCCGCCGCCCCGGCGCCTGGCCGCAGATCAGCAGGCGCGTCTCAGGCGCGACCATGACCACCGGGCGCGGCGTGTGGGGCAACTGCCCCAGGCACGCCCGGCAGGCGCGGATTTCGGCCAGGAGGTCATCCAGGCCGTTGTCCGGTTCAGTCGAAGTCGTCATCCGAAGCTTCGACCGGCGGCAGGGCCGCCAGGGCCGCGGCCGTCTCGGCCTCGGTCGGCAGGCGCAGGCGGATCACGCCGCGGAAGTTGTTGGGATCGACCGCCTTGCCCTTCTTGGTGATGGTCAGCTTGCCCTGACGCATCAGGCCCAGAGCCGTCGCCTTCACCTTGGGCAGCAGGCGTTGCCACTGCTCGGGCTGCAGTTCCTTGGCCACGTCGGCCGGTTCAATGCTCTTGCCGCCGACGTTCTTGGGGTCGGCCTTGGCCAGTTTTTCGAAAATGGCCGCTTCGATTGGATCGCTCATAGGCGCTATATGCTGCACTGCAGGATCGGAAAGAAGGCAAAACCGACATGGCCGAGATAATCACCGTCACCGAGGGCGAGTTCGCCGGTTGGCAGACCTATAATCTGCGCGACACCTTCGACGTGGTGGTGGGGCCCTTCTACGGCAAGCCCGACCCCGACGGCCACATGCGTTGCGCCTTCCGCGCCGAGCAGAAGCATATGAACGCCGGCGGCCGGATGCACGGCGGCTGCCTGATGACCTTCGCCGACATCGCCATGTTCCAGATCGCCTATCAGGAGATGGAGGGCGCCTCGGGCGTCACGGTGCAACTCGACTCCACCTTCATCGACGGCGCCTATGTGGGCGAACTGATCGAGGCGACCGGCCAGGTGACCAAGGCGGGCAAGAGCCTGATCTTCGTGCGCGGCCAGATCACCACCGGCGAACGGCTGCTGATGACCTTCTCAGGCGTGATCCGGAAGTTCACGCCGCGCGGTTGAACCGTACGCCCAACGCCAGAGCCAGGGCGACAGCGGCCGCCGGCCACAGGGCGATCAGCCCCAGGCGGCCATAGACGACCGCGCCCATCAGCGCGCCCCCGGCCAGCCCCGCCCACAACGCCATATAGGGCCGGAACGCCCAGGGGTCGCCGCCACGCACGGCCGCGGCCAGGGCGTGGCCGGTCTTGATCAGGG
>NZ_DAMCNG010000147.1:0-7019 GCF_032107865.1 Brevundimonas sp. | reverse complement strand
CGCCGTTGCGGCCGCGACGCTGACGGTGCGGCTGACCGCCGCCCTCCTGCTTGACGCCTTCGCGATGCGGGTTACGCCCGCCGCCACGGCCTCGGCCGCCGCGACCTTCGCCGTCCGAACGGCCTTCACGCTCAGGCAGGGTCGCCTTCTTGGCCACGCCCGCTGACATGATAGAGGCGTCCAGCTGAGACAGGGCCTTGTCGTTGCGGCGGTCGATCGCGGGGATCTTCTGGCGCGTGACCTTCTCGATGTCCTTCAGCAGCTTCATCTCGTCGCCGGCGACGAAGCTGATGGCGGTGCCGTCCTTGCCCGCGCGGGCCGTACGGCCGATGCGGTGGACATAGGCTTCCGGCACATAGGGCAGCTCGAAGTTCACCACGTGGGTGACCTTATCCACGTCGATGCCGCGCGCGGCGATGTCGGTGGCGACCAGGACGCGCAGCTTGCCGTTCTTGAAGGCCTCAAGCGCGCGCTCGCGCTGGGGCTGGCTCTTGTTGCCGTGGATGGCCCCAGCCTCGACGCCGCCGGCTTCCAGATAGGCCGCGACCTTGTCGGCGCCATGCTTGGTCTTGGTGAAGACCAGGCAGCGGGTATAGGCGGGATCAGAGAACAGCTCGGTCAGCAGGGCGCGCTTCTTGCCCTGCTCGACCCAGATCACCGACTGCTTGATGCGCTCGACCGTGGTGGCCTGCGGCGTGACCTGGACCTTGACCGGGTCCTTCAGCAGCTCGCCGGCCAGCTTGCCGATCTCCGACGGCATGGTGGCCGAGAAGAACAGGTTCTGGCGCTTGGCCGGGATGCGGCTGACGATCTGGCGGATCGGCTTGATGAAGCCCAGGTCCAGCATCTGGTCGGCTTCGTCCAGGACGAAGATCTCGGTCGAGGACAGGTCCAGCGTCTTCTGCTGCAGGTGGTCCAGCAGACGGCCGGGGGCGGCGACCAGAACGTCCAGGCCCTGTTGCAGGGCGCGTTCCTGCGGGCCGTACTTCACGCCGCCGAAGATGACCGCGACACGGAAGCCCAGGTGGGCGCCGTATTGCTTGAAGCTGTCGGCGATCTGGGTCGCCAGCTCGCGCGTCGGGCTCAGGATCAGGGCGCGCGTGGTGCGCGGCTTGGGCGCCACGCGGTTCTCGGCCAGGCGATGCAGGATCGGCAGGGCGAAGGCCGCCGTCTTGCCGGTGCCGGTCTGGGCGATGCCCAACAGATCCTTGCCCTTCATGACGTCGGGGATGGACTTGGCCTGGATCGGCGTCGGCTTTTCATAGCCGGTCGACGCCAGGGCGGTCAGGAGAGCCTTGTTCAGGCCCATGGATTCAAAAGTAAGAGTGTCGCTCACGTCAGTCTTTCACGAACGGCGGCGCGCGCGGCTGGACGAACCAGACCTTCACAAAGGGCGCACGTCGCCTGCCCGAAGCTCGGGCGGGGAACGGGCGCCGCCCCGCGTGTATGGACGACGTATGAAATCGAATGATCCGGCCGCTCGACAGACAGGCCCTCCGGGGAGGGAAGCCCAAACACGCGCTGGAACGCGCCGGTCACCGCATTGTGCGATGCAGCGCAGATGGGCCTCAATAGCGGCCAAGTCAAGGCGCCCGGCTGGAATGGACGCGCGAAAGCCTAGAGCAGGCTCACGGCCATATTCACCGCCAGGGCCAGGATCACCGTGTTGAAGACAAAGGCGATCAGGCTGTGCACGGTGGCGATCCGGCGCAGTTTACGGCTGCTGATCTGGATGTCGGCCGTCTGGCTGGCCACGCCGATGATCAGGGAGAAATGCAGGAAGTCGCCGTAGTCCGCCTCTTCTTCGCCCGGAAAGATCAGCCCGCGCCGATCGCCGCCGCCGTGGGCGGGCGCATAGAATTCGTGAGCGTAGTGCAGGGCGAACAGGACGTGGGTGAACAGCCAGGAGGCGGCGATGGTGCCGATGGAGAACAGCGCCTCGCCCAGGCTCGGCTTGCCGCCGTCCGCCGTCTCCATGACGATCACGAAGACGCTGGCCGCCGCCGCCAGCAGACTGAGCGGCAGGACGGCGCCGCCCGCCTGATCCAGGTCCGCCGCCCGCTTGCGAATGGCTGAAGCCGTGCGATGGCGATACAGGCGGATGAAGGTGAGCATCAGGAAGACGCTGACGCTGGCGTCCCAGGCGGCGGCGATCCGCATCGGCCAATCCCAGGCGGCGGGCGTCAGCCCCACCGCGACCGCCAGGACGGCGAGCCCCAGCCACAGGGCGAAATGCAGACGGAAGATGCGCGCGATCCGCTTCATGGCCGCATGATTACGCCGTTCCGCGCCGACGACCAGCGCCCTTGCCCGCCCTGACCGTTAGCTCTTCCAGCGCAGCACCGTCTCCTTGATCGGATTGACGAAGGCGCGGCCCTCGGCGCGGCTCTTCAGCCATTCGCGCTTCAGCTGCTGATACCATTTCGCCTGCTTGTCGGCGTCGTCGATCCAGATCAGGGCCGGGTCGTATTTCAGTCCTTCGTTCTGCAGGTTCACCATGCCGCCGTCCTGCTTCAGGAAGGCGACGACGCCCATCCGCAGGAAGGGCTTGGCGATGCCGAACACCCAGTGGTCGGACCAGAAGATCTGGGTGATGCGCGTCTTGGTCTCGTTCACCGGCGTCAGGCAGGTCAGGGCCAGCACTTGTTTTTCGCCCACCTGGATATGTTCCCAGCGATAACCCGGCAGGCGGAAGGTGATCTCGGTCGCGGGCGCCCCGCCCAGCACCTTGTAGAGGCGGCTGTTCGACGACGGCGCATGACGCACCATAGCCCAGCCGAAGTCGACCGGGGCGAAGGTCTTGGCCTTCTCGTGCATCGAATGCTCGGATCGCCACCACCACTGCTGGTGGACGTAAGGGCCGTGCGCCGGGTCCATCAGGCCGACGACGGCGTGGTCGATATGGCTGTCGAAATCCATCCACTCGACCAGACGCGGCTGGCCGACGGCGCCGGGGAACTGCGGCGGTTCCTGATCCGGTTCGGACGGGTTGCGGGCGTCGGACGCCATCCAGACGAAGACCATGCCCTGGCTCTCGCGCACCGGATAGGCGCGGACCTTGATGCGGTTGGCTTCGAACGCCTGATCCTCGACCAGCGACGGGATGGCCGCGCACACCCCGTCAGGCCGGAAGCGCCAGCCGTGATAGGGGCACTCGATCGTCTCGCCCTCGCCCGGCTTCTCGATCAGTCGCCCGGCCGACAGCGGCGCCGCGCGGTGGGGGCAGATGTCGCGCATCCCATAGACCTCGCCCGCGCGCGTTCGCCCGATCAGGACCGGCTCGCCCATGATCTCATAGCGTTTCAGGCTGGCGACCGGCACGTCGCGCGCCAGGGCGACGAAGTACCAAGCGTCGGTGACGAAGCCCTTGCCGAAGGCGGTCGGCGGGGCCTTGGCTTCGGGAACGACAGAGTCAGGGGACTGGACGGGATCAGTGGCGGCTGGCTTCATCCCGCTTCTCTATCAAGAGACGTCGCCCGTGTCGTCGGGCTCGATGACAAGGTGAAAAAGAACTTTACATTACAAAGTTGATCCTTTAGTCCGAAGGTCATCAACGGGGAGCCACGCCATGAACCATCACATCGCCACCGCCGCCGCCCTTCTGGTTCTGACATCGTCCCTGGCCGCCGCCCCTGCCGCGCTCGCCCAGGACGGCCACGTCAACCACGCGGCCCACGGCGCTGGGCACGCCGCCTTCACGTCCGACCGCCTCAGCGTCGTGGTGGACGGCCCCGAGGGCGCGCCCGACCTGATCCTGATCCCCGGTCTGTCGTCCTCGCCGGATATCTGGCAGGGCACGGTCGACCACCTGGCCGAGCGCTATCGCGTCCACCGCATCCACGTCGCCGGTTTCGCGGGCGCCGCGCCGCAAGCCAACGCCCAGGGCGACGCGCCCCAGCCGGTCGCCGCCCCCGTGGCCGAAGAGATCGCCCGCTACATCCGCGAACAGCATCTGAACAAGCCCGCCGTCGTCGGCCACTCCATGGGCGGGACCATGGGCATGATGCTGGCTGCCCGTCACCCCGATCTGGTCGGCAAGCTGATGGTCGTGGACATGATCCCCTTCATGGGCGCCATGTTCGGCGCTCCGGGCGCGACGGTCGAAAGCGTGACCCCCGTCGCCGATCAGATCTGGAACGCTCAGTCCGCCAGCCCGCGCGACGCCTACGTCGCCCAGGCGACCACCGCCATCAACGGCATGATCAGGACCGAGGGCCGCCGCGAAGAGGCCCTTCAGGACATGCGCGACAGCGACCAGAAGGTCTCGGCCGCCGCCTTCCGCGAACTGGTCACCACCGACCTGCGCCCCGAACTGGCCGGGATCACCGCCCCGACTGAGGTGCTCTACGTCAAATTCAACGACGCCCGCATGACCGACGCGATCACCGACGCCGTCTATCAGATGTCGTTCGCGACCCTGCCTGGCGCCAAACTAAAGCGCATCGACGACAGCGCCCACTTCATCATGTTCGACCAGCCCACGGCCTTCTACGGCGAACTGGACGCCTTCCTGGCCAAATGAGCCACCCGGCCGCGGATCGGATCGTCGGCCTGTATCAGGACAAGGCGGCGGACTGGATTCGCGACCGGGGCGCGGTCTTGCGCCGACACGAAGGCGACTGGGACGAGGCCGCCTGGCTGGATCGCTTCACCGAGGGCTGGCCGCCCGGCGCCCGCGTGCTGGACGTCGGCTGCGGCTCGGGTTGGCCCATGGGCGCCGCCCTGCTGGAGCGCGGCTTCCAGGTCGTCGGCCTCGACGCCTCGCCCGACCTGATCGCCCATGCGCGCGAGACCCTGCCCAGCGGCGACTGGCGCATCGGCGACATGCGCGACGGCCTGCCGGACGGCGCCTTTCAGGGCATGCTGGCCTGGCACAGCCTGTTCCACCTGACGCCGGAAGCGCAGACGGCGGTCCTGCCCGCCCTGGCCGCCCGTGTGACGCCCAGCGGACGGCTGATGTTCACCGCCGGTCCCGCCCACGGCGAGGCGATCGGCGAATGGCGCGGCGAGGCGCTCTATCACGGCAGCCTGGACCCCGACGCCTATCGCGCCCTGCTGACCGGGGCCGATCTGACGGTGGAGAACGCTGGCGATCAAGGCGTCTGGCTGGCCCGGCGCGCCATTCTTTCGGCGAAATAGACGCTCACGCTGGCGTGATCGGAAACGGGGGCGTTTTCGTCGGCGACGCGAACGGCTAGGGTTCGCGCCGCTGGCATAGAGGGATGTTCATGGCGCGCAAAGACCGCGGACCCGACGGGAACGATCAGGGCGGAGGAAAACCGCGCCGGACCTTCATGGGCCGCCTCTTCTACTGGGGCGCGGTGCTGGCCGTCTGGGGCCTGATCTTCGCCGTCGTCTTCTTCGCCGTTTTCGCGCGCGACCTGCCGGACACCTCCAGCCTTTATGAGGTCGATCGCCAGCCGTCGATCACCTACCTGGACCGCTCCGGCGCCCTGATCGCGGTGCGCGGCACCCAGATGGCGCCCCCGGTCGATCTGGACGCCCTGCCCGACTACGTCCCGGCCGCCTTCGTGGCCATCGAGGACCGCCGCTTCTACCATCACCCCGGCTTCGACCCGATCGGCATGAGCCGCGCCATGGCCTCGAACCTGAAGGCCGGGCGCGTGGTCCAGGGCGGCTCGACCATCACCC
Organism: Brevundimonas sp.; assembly: GCF_032107865.1. Classification (GTDB taxonomy): domain Bacteria; phylum Pseudomonadota; class Alphaproteobacteria; order Caulobacterales; family Caulobacteraceae; genus Brevundimonas. The sequence continues at coordinate 1,367 of NZ_DAMCNG010000147.1, read as the reverse complement.
AGCAGTTGGCCAAGAACCTGTTCCTGACGCCCGATCAGAACATCAAGCGCAAGGTTCAGGAGCTGATGCTGGCCGTGTGGCTGGAGATGAAATTCTCCAAGAAGGAGATCCTCGCCCTCTATCTGAACCGCGTCTATTTCGGCGCCGGCGCCTATGGCATCGAATCCGCCTCGCAGCGCTATTTCGACAAGAGCGCCGACAAGCTGACGGTCGGCGAGGCCGCTCTGCTGGCCGGCCTGCTGAAGGCGCCCTCGCGCTATTCGCCCGTGTCCGAGAGCGAGCGCGCCGCCACCCGCGCCAACGTCGTGCTGAACGAAATGGTCGAGGTCGGCGCCATCACCCCAGCCCAGCGCGAAGCCGCCGTGGCCGAGCCGGTGCGGGTGTCCAAGACCCTGGCCAGCCAGCACGCCCAATACTTCATCGACTGGCTAGATAAGCAGATCCGCGGCCTGGTCGGCGAGCCGACCGAGGATCTGGTCGTCGAGACCACCCTGGACCTGACCTTGCAGACCGACGCCGAGCGCGCCGTGCGCCGCATCCTGGACCGCGACAAGGGCAAGGGCGTCGAACAGGCGGCCCTGGTCGCCCTGGACGGCGACGGCCGGGTGCGCGCCATGATCGGCGGCGCCTCCTACGGCGACAGCCAGTTCAACCGCGCCGTCGATGCGCGTCGCCAGTCCGGCTCGGCCTGGAAACCCTTCGTCTATCTGGCGGCGGTCGAGGCGGGCTATACGCCCGAAACCCCGGTGGTCGACCAGCCCGTGACCATCGGCGGCTGGTCGCCGCGCAACTATTCCGGCCGCTTCTCCGGCCAGATGACCCTGGCCCAGGCCGTGGCCCAGTCGACCAACACCGTCGCCGCCTATGTCGCCGATCAGGTCGGCCGCGACAGCGTGGCCCGCGCCGCCAAGCGCCTGGGGATCTCAAGCGAGATCGGCCTGCAGCCGTCCATGGCCCTGGGCGCCGTCGAAGTCAGCCCGCTGGAGATGGCCCAGGCCTATGACGCCTTCGCCAACGGCGGCCGCCGTGTCGACGCCTATGGCATCAGCCGCATCCGCACCCCGTCCGGCCGGGTCATCTACACCCACGGCCCGTCCGAAGGCGGCCAGGCCATCAACAATCCGCCGCTCTACTACATGAACCAGATGCTGCGCGGGGTGATCACCTCGGGCAGCGGCCGCTCGGCCGCCATCGGCGGGCGCGACATCGCCGGCAAGACGGGCACCACCTCGGACTACAAGGACGCCTGGTTCGTCGGCTACACGGGCGGCTTCGTCGCCGCCGTCTGGGTCGGCAAGGACGACAACAAGCCGATGGCCCGGGTCACTGGCGGCGCGGCCCCCGCCGCCATCTGGCGCGGCTTTATG
>NZ_DAMCNG010000146.1:0-7040 GCF_032107865.1 Brevundimonas sp. | reverse complement strand
GGCGACATCGACGCGCGGCGCGCCCTGAGGCCCGCTCTGGCCTCCGCTTTGCGCCATGGCCGGCCCGGCCAGGGCCAGCGCCGAAGCGGCGACGACAAGCAGTCTCTTCATGGATAAACCCCCAGTTTGTCTACGCGGCTCCCCCTCGAGAGCCAGGCGCGCGAACGACGCCGCCCAGCTTGGAATGAGGCGACAAGCGAGGGCGAATGTAAACCGTAGGTTCGGCCTTTATCGCGGAAGGGTTGGCCGGATACGGAGGGATTTGACGAAGAATGTGCGGCAAGGCGCCGCGCGTTCGTCAGCTCGCCAGGGCGGCCTTCTTTTCTTCCAGCTCCAGCCAGTCCAACTCGGCGGCCTCCAGCTCGGCGCGAGCCTTTTCGGCGGCCTTCATGGCGCGGTCGAAGGCGGCCGGGTCGCGCGAATAGAGGTCGGGATCGGCCAGGATGGCGTCCTGTCGGGCGATCTCGACCGGCAGGGTCTCCATCAGCTTCTCGACCTCCTCCAGACGGCGGGCGTCCTTGTAGGAGAGCTTGACCTGTTTCTTGGGGGCGCGGTCGGAAGGCTCGGCCTTCTCGACCCGACGCGCCCCTGAGAGCGCGCTGTCGGCGTGGGTCGGGGGCGGGGCGAGGAAGCCGGGGTTCTGGCGCAGGAAGTCCTGCCAGCCGCCGGGCGTTTCGACCACGTCGCCGCGACCGTTCAGGGCGATGGTCGAGGTGGCCAGGCGGTCGACGAAATCGCGGTCGTGCGACACCAGGATCAGGGTGCCGTCGTAGGATTCGAGCAGTTCCTCCAGCTTCTCCAGCGTGTCCATGTCGAGGTCGTTGGTCGGCTCGTCGAGGATCAGCAGATTGGCGGGCTGGGCTAACGCCCGCGCCAGCAGCAGGCGGTTGCGCTCGCCGCCCGACAGGGTGGAGATGGGCTGCTTCAGCTGGGCTTCCTGGAACAGGAAGTCCTTGGCGTAGGCGGCGACATGCATGGAGCGGCCGCGCACCAGGATGGAGTCGCCGCCGCCCGGCGTCAGGGCGTCCCACAGGGTCATGTCCGACTTCAGCCCCTCGCGCGATTGGTCGAGGTAGAGGGGTTCGAGGTTGGCGCCCATGCGGACCGTGCCTTCGTCCGGCGCCAGTTCGCCCAGCAGCACCTTGACCAGGGTGGTCTTGCCCGCGCCGTTGGGACCGACGATGGCCAGCCGGTCGCCGCGGATGATGCGGGTGGTCAGGTTGCGGAAGATGGCGCGGTCGCCGAACGACTTGCTGACGCCCTTGATGTCGGCGACCAGCTTGCCCGAGACGGCGCCGGAATCGACGCCCAGGTTCAGTTCGCGCGGGATGTCCTTGACCCGTTCGGCCCGGTCCAGACGCATCTGCTGCAGGGCGCGGGCGCGGCCTTCGTTGCGGGTGCGCTGGGCGGTGATGGAGCGATAGAAGGTGTAGGTCTCGGCCTCGATGCGCTTGGTCAGGCGACGCAGGGACTCGGCCTCTTCCTCCATGACCTTGTCGGCCCAGTCGTCGAACTCGACGAAGCCCTTGTTCAGGGTGCGCACCCTTCGGCCTTCCAGCCAGTGGACGGTGTCGGTGACGCGGTTCAGGAAGGCGCGGTCGTGGCTGACCACCAGCAGGGTGAAACGGGCCTGGATCAGCTCGTTCTCCAGCAGTTCGATGGCCAGGATGTCGAGGTGGTTGGTCGGCTCGTCCAGCAGCAGCAGGTCGGGCTCTTCGGCGAAGGCCTTGGCGAGGGCGGCGCGGCGGATCTCGCCGCCCGACAGGCCTTGGGTGGACTTGTTCGGGTTGAGGCCGAAGGTCTCCAGCCAGCTTTCGGCGGTCCAGCGCTCCGCCTCGCCCGAAGCGGCGTAGTCGGCGAGCGTCTCGCCGGTGATGACCGGCTCCTGCGGGACATAGGCGAAGCGGGTGCCGGCCTGGAACGAGCGGTCGCCCGAGTCCGGCTCGATCAGCCCCATGACAACCTTCATCAGGGTGGACTTGCCCGCCCCGTTGCGGCCGACCAGGGCGGCGCGGCTGCGCGGCTCCATCGCCATGTCGACACCGTCGAACAGCGGGCGTTGACCGTCCTGGAGACGGACATCTTTGAGAGCGACGAGGGGGGGTCTGGCGGCCATGGGGGCGCATATAGCGACTGACCGCCGCTTCGGCCATCGGCGTTGACGCTTCCCCGACGGCGGGCTGTAGTCGCGAGCGATGACGATGGAGGGTCGAATGGATTTGAGCGCCTCGGCAAGAGACGGTCGCGCCGCGAAGAAGAGGCCGGGCCGGGGCTGGTACGCCTTGGCGGCGCTGCCCATGATCTGCGGGTTCGCGGCGATGGGCGCGGTGCTGTTTACGCAACTGCCGAAGCTGGACGACGGGCTGGAGCAGATCGTCGTGCCGGGCGCGCGCGAACTGCGGCTGGAGCCGGGCCGGCACACGGTCTTTCTAGAATATCGCAGCGTCGTCGACGGCCGGGTCTATGCGGTCGATCAAGTGCCCGGTCTGGCTGTTCATGTCGAGGCGGTGGACGGCGCGCCGGTGGCGGTGAGCGCACCCATGGGAAGCTCGACCTATTCAATGGGCGGGCGTCAGGGCGAGGCGATCAATGTGTTTAGTGTCGAGCGGGCCGGAACCTACAGGATCTCGGCTGACTATGACGGGCAGGTCGGGCCGCAGACGGTGATCGCCGTGGGACAGGGCTTCATGGGGCAGTTGTTCGCCATGGTCTTCCTGGGGCTGGGCGCTGTCTTCCTGGGCATGATCCTGACGGTGGCGACCGTGGTCGGGGTCTATCTGGCGCGGCGGAGAGCGAGACAGGCCTGAGCGAGTCTCGACTTGACGCATACCGTCCAGTTGGTATGTAAAGCGTCATGGACACGCAAACCATCCGCCGCACGCCCGAAGACACCCGTCGCCAGATCATAGAAATGGCCATCGAGATCGCCGCCGACCAGGGGGCGATGGCGGTGACGCTGGATGCGGTGGTGGCGCGCCTGCCGTTCAGCAAGGGTGCCTTGCTGCATCACTTTCCCAACAAGCAGGCCCTGCTGGAGGGCGTGATCGACTACCTGGCGGATGAGATGACGGCGACCGTGCTGACTGAAGCCGCGCGTGATCCCAACCCCTATGGCCGCAACGCGCGGGCCTATCTGAGGACGGTCGTCAACGAACCGGCTACGGAACGGGACGTCAGCATCGGCCGCGCCGCTTTGGCCGCCTGCGCCATCGAGCCGAGCCTGATCCCGCGTTGGCGCGCGGCGATCCGCAGCCTGGCGGTGGATGACCCGGAAGACGCCATGGGACGGGACGACGCCCTGATGCTGCGCCTGATCGCCGACGGCCTGTGGATGACCGATCTGTTCGGCACGCATGAGGTGTCGCGGGATCAGCGCAAGGCCCTGCTGTCGCTGCTGACGCCGGGCAGCCTGTTGACGGACGCCTATGGGGAGGCGGGCGTTTGAGCCCTACGACCTGGCTGGCTCTGCTGGGCGCGATCGGCTTCGAGGTGATGGGGACGACCCTGTTGCAGCAGTCGCAGCAGTTCACCAAACCCTGGCCGACGGCGGGGCTGGCGTTGTGCTACGGCATCGCCTTCTACCTGCTGACCCTGGCGCTGAAGCAGATGCCGGTGGGCCTGGCCTACGCCATCTGGAGCGGGTTGGGGGTGGTGCTGATCTCGGTGATCGGCCTGTTCCTGTTCAAGCAGAAGCTGGACACGCCCGCGATCATCGGTCTGGCGCTGATCATCGGCGGGGTGGTGGTGATCAACGTCTTCTCCAAGAGCGTCAGCCACTGAAACCGCGACAGACGGGGTTTTGGGGCGTATAGGCGCGCCCATGAATTCCACGTCGCCCAAGCCTTTCTGGGAAACCAAGACCTTGGCGGAGATGTCTCCGACCGAGTGGGAGAGCCTGTGCGACGGCTGCGGCCTGTGTTGCGTCATCCGCTTCGAGGACGAGGACTCGGGCCAGATCATTCCGACGCACGTCCATTGCAAGCTGTTCGACCCGGACCGCTGCACCTGCACCGACTACGCCCAGCGCCAGGCCGAGGTGCCGGACTGCGTGCAGCTGACGCCGGACAACATCGAGCGGCTGAAGTGGATGCCGTTGTCGTGCGCCTATCGCCGGCTGCATGAGGGGCGGACGCTGGCCTGGTGGCACCCGTTGGTGTCGGGCGATCCGGAAACGGTGCACACGGCCGGGGTGTCTGTGCGGCGTCAGACGATCTCGGAACTGGCGTTGAAGGAGCCGGAGGACGCGCTGGACTTCGAAGCGCCGGAATGGATGGGCGAACGGGGCGTCGCTAACGATTAATTCGTTGGAGGCGGGCCAGGGTGGGGGCGAAATGGCTATAGTCGCAACACAATCGAAGACGACGGCGGGCGGGCGTGACGCCTTCGATCGGCTGACGGCGATCGCCTGCGCGGCGTTCCGCGCGCCCCACGCCATGATCACCGTGCTGGATGAGGACCGCGCCGTCTTCCTGTCTGGCGTGGGCCTAGACGAGACCAGCATTCCGCGCATGAGCAGCGTCAGCCACGCCCTGGCGGGCATGGGCGTCGACGCCGTGGTGGTGGTCGAGGACGCGCTGGAGCATCCGGTCTATCGCGATCATCCGATGGTGGTCGGCGAGCCGCGCGTGCGCTTCTTCCTGGGGGCCACGGTGCGCGGGGTCGACGGCCGCGCGGCGGGCGCCATCGGAGTGATGGACGTCAAGCCGCGTCCGGCGCCGACCGAGACGGAACTGCGGCTGATCCGCGAGCTGGCCGGGCTGGCGGGCGAACTGATGGAGCACGCCGAGGCCATGCGTCAGGAGGCGGCGCGTCTGGAGACGCTGCGGCTGGCCGAGGACATGGTCGGGGTTGGGCGCTGGCGCTATGAGGTCGTGACGGGGACCGTCACCTGGTCGGACGAGATCTATCGCATCCACGCGATCGCGCCGGGCGCCTTTTCGCCCACGCTGGAGGATGTGTTCAACCACTATCACGAAGACGACCGCGCGGAGATCCAGCGCCTGGTCGAGCGGGCGCTGAAGACGGGCGAGGGCTATACCTTCAAGCTGAGGCTGGTCGGGACCGATGGCGTCGAGCGCGTCGTCGCAGCCGAGGGCGCGACCGAGAAGGATTCCACCGGCCGTGTGATCGCCATGTTCGGCGTCATGCAGGACGTCACCGAGCGCGAGCGCCTGCTGCGGGTCGCCCAGACCAATGAGCGACGCTATCGCCTGCTGGCCGAGAACACCGGCGACGTCATCACCCGGGTCAAGATGGACGGGTCGAGCAAATACATCTCGCCGGCCATCCAGCAGCTGTTGGGCTGGACCTTTGAAGAGATGACGGGGCAGTCGACCGACTATGTTCACCCCGAGGACCGTCACCTGGTGCTGGGCGCTATCGGCAAGGCGGTGAAGAGCGGCGAGCCGACCCGCCTGGAGCACCGGGCGGTGCACAAGAACGGCGAGACCGTCTGGGTCGAATGCACCTTCAAGGCGTTGAGGGATGAACACGGCCATGTCGACGACGTGGTGGTGGTGATCCGCGACATGACCCAGCGCAAGGCGCTGGAAGCCGAGGTGCTTGAGGCCAAGGAGACCGCCGAGGCGGCGGTTCAGGCCAAGAGCGAATTTCTGGCCAACATGAGCCACGAACTGCGGACGCCGTTGACCAGCGTAATCGGCTTCTCCGGCCTGCTGCAGGGGTCGGAGCACCTGCCGCCGGAAGAGCGCATCTATGTCGAGCGCATCGCTACGGCGTCCGAGGCGCTGCTGGGCGTCATCAACGACATCCTGGACTATTCCAAGCTGGAAGCCGACGCGATCGAGATGGACCCCGAGCCGTTCGATACGCGGGCCCTGGTGGACGGCGCCGCCGCCATCATCGAGAGCCAGTGCTCGGCCAAGAACCTGATCCTGCGTGTGGTGGTGGCCGCCGATACGCCGGCGCGCCTGACCGGCGACAAGGGGCGGTTGCGCCAGGTGATCCTCAACTTCCTGTCCAATGCGGTGAAGTTCACGGCGCGGGGCGAGGTGACGCTGACGTTGGACGGGCGGTTTGACGAGAACGGTCTGTGGCGGATGCGCGCGGCGGTCAGCGACACCGGCATCGGCATTCCGTCTGAGAAGATCGACGAACTGTTCCACCGCTTCACCCAGGCCGACGCCTCGACGACGCGGGTCTATGGCGGGACGGGGCTGGGTCTGGCGATTTCGCGCCGTCTGGTCGAGCTGATGGACGGGCGCATCGGGGTGGACAGCACGCCGGGGCAGGGTTCGACCTTCTGGTTCGAGGCGCCGCTGGCCGTGGCCGAGGCTGAAGATGATGCGGTCGAGACGCGCCAGGGACAGGCGGCGGACCCTGCGATCCGCGGCCGGGTGCTGATGGCCGACGACGCGGCCGCCAACCGCGAACTGGTCAGCGCCATCCTGCGGAATCTGGGGCTGGAGATCGACGCCGTGGCCGACGGGGCCGAGGCGGTCCACGCCGTGCATTCGGGCGCCTATGACCTGGTGCTGATGGACGTGCACATGCCGGTCATGGATGGACTGAAGGCCACGCGCGAGATCCGCCGGATGCAGGCGGGCACGGGGCGCCGGACGCCGATCCTGGCCCTGACGGCCAACGTCCAGGCGGAGCAGGTGGCGCGCTGCCTGGAGGCGGGGATGGACGGCCATCTGGCCAAGCCGATCCAGATCGCCGAACTGGCCGCCGCCCTGACGCGGTGGCTGACGGGCGACGGGCCGACCGCGATGGCGGTCTAGGCGAAGAGCCGGAACATGGCGTCTCTCCCTCCCCGTCCCGGGGAGGGTGATCGCGCAGCGACCGGGTGGGGAGGGCGCGGTGATCCTGGCCTCGGCGTGTGAGCAGCCTTGCCGCCCCCACCCGGCTTCGCCTCTCAGGCTCAGCCACCCTCCCCGTGAAGGGGAGGGAGAGGTGTCGGCGCGCGGGTATCGCGGTGTGGGCGGGCAAACCCTGTAAATTCCTGGCTTTGGGAGGTTCAGGAGGCTGTTCGCCAGCCTGAGGACGCTGGTCCGCTATGGTTCGGTCATGGCGGGAAA
>NZ_DAMCNG010000145.1:0-7046 GCF_032107865.1 Brevundimonas sp. | reverse complement strand
AGCACCACGATCGCCATGCAGCACGCCGTCGTGGCCGAGGGGCTGGAGCACCCTTGGGGCCTGGCCCTGCTGCCGGACGGTCAGTGGCTGGTGACGGAGAAGCCGGGCCGGATGCGCGTGGTCAGCGCCCAGGGCCGGATCGGCGCGCCGATCAACGGCCTGCCCGCCGTGGCGGCGCGCGGCCAGGGCGGCCTGCTGGACGTGATCCTGAGCCCGACCTTCGCCCAGGACCGGATGATCTACTGGTCCTACGCCCAGCCGCGAGACGGCGGCAACGGCACGGCCGTGGCCCGCGGCCGCCTGTCGGACGATTTGAGCCGCGTCGAGAACGTGCAGGTCGTCTTCCAGGTCAAGGACACCTATGACGGGGACAAGCATTTCGGCTCCTCCCTGGTCTTCGGCCCGGACGGCAAGCTGTACATCACCATCGGCGAACGGTCGGACAAGCCGATGCGACCGACAGCCCAGAGCCTGGCCTCGCACCACGGCAAGGTCATCCGCATCAACGCCGACGGCTCGGTCCCGTCCGACAACCCCTTCGTCGGCCGCGAAGGCGCCCTGCCCGAGATCTGGTCCTACGGCCACCGCAACCCGCAGGGCATCGCCGTCCAGCCGGGAACCGGCGCGGTCTGGAGCATCGAGCACGGCACGCGCGGCGGCGACGAACTGAACCTGGAGAAGGCGGGCGCCAACTACGGCTGGCCCGGCGCGGCCTACGGCATCGAGTACAGCGGCGACGCCATTCCCGGCGCGACGACGACGCAGGAAGGCACCGTCCAGCCTGTCTACTACTGGGATCCGGTGATCGCGCCGGGCGGCATGGTCTTCTACGACGGCGCCATGTTCCCTGACTGGAAGGGGAACGCCCTGATCGGCGGCCTGGGCGGCAAGCATCTGGTCCGCCTGGTGCTGCAAGGCGGCCGCGTGGTCGGCGAAGAGCGGCTGCTGACCGGCCTGGGCGAACGCATCCGCGACGTGGCGGTCGGGCCTGACGGCGCCGTCTGGGTCGTGACGGACGAGGAGAACGGCAAGCTGGTGCGGCTGGCGCGCCGCTGAGGCTGAGAAGACAGGGCGGGCCGCGCAAAACGGCCCGCCCTTTTCACATCCGGCGACCTCACGCGCCTTGTTACTTGACGTTGACGTAAACGTCGGCTTTCTAACGACCTGAGTTTCAATTCCAGACGCGATGATCGGATTCGTCCGCCCACCGCCTCCCAACCAAGACGCCAACCGTCCCTCATGCAGCGAGGCGCCGTGCGCCGAGCGACAGGGACACCAAGAACCCGTCCCTCATGCAGTTCGCTGCCGCGCAGCGAACGGTAGGGACACAACAAGAGAGAGACGCTCCATGGCCGACGCCTATATCTACGACGCCGTGCGCACCCCGCGCGGCAAGGGCAAGAAGGACGGCAGCCTGCACGAGATCACGGCCCTGAGCCTGGCGACCCAGGTTCTGGAAGCCCTGCGCGACCGCAACGGCCTGGACACCACCAAGGTCGACGACGTGATCCTGGGTTGCGTCTCGCCGGTGGGCGAGCAGGGCTCGGACATCGCCCGCACCGCCGTCCTGTCGGCCGGCTGGGGTCAAGAGACGGCGGGCGTGCAGATCAACCGCTTCTGCGCCTCCGGCCTGGAAGCCGTGAACATGGCCGCCGCCAAGGTGAAGTCCGGCGAGGCCGACATGGCCGTCGGCGGCGGCGTCGAGGCCATGAGCCGCGTGCCGATGGGTTCCGACGGCGGCGCCTGGCCGACCGACCCCTCGGCGGCCTTCCCGACCTATTTCGTGCCGCAAGGCGTCTCGGCCGACATGATCGCCACCAAATACGGCTTCAGCCGCGACGACGTGGACGCCTATTCGGTTGAAAGCCACAAGCGCGCCGCCCAGTCCTGGGCCGAGCGCCGCTTCGACCGGTCGGTGATCGCGGTCAAGAACCAGCTCGGCCTGACCCAGCTGGACCGCGACGAGACCATTCGTCCGAAGACGGACATGCAGACCCTGGGCGGCCTCAACCCCTCCTTCGTCATGATGGGCGGCATGGGCTTCGACGCCGTGATCAACCAGCGCTACCCCGAGGCGGCGGGCGTCAACCACGTCCACACGCCGGGCAACTCCTCCGGCATCGTCGACGGCGCGGCGGGCATCCTGGTCGGCTCCAAGGAGATGGGCGAGGCCCTGGGCCTGAAGCCGCGCGCGAAGATCCTGGGCGGCGCCTCGATCGGCTCTGAGCCGTCGATCATGCTGACGGGCCCCGAGCCCGTGACCCGCAAGCTGCTGGGCAAGCTGGGCATGCAGCCGGGCGACATCGACCTGTATGAACTGAACGAGGCCTTTGCGGCCGTGGTGCTGCGCTACATGCAGGCGCTCGACATCCCGCACGACAAGATCAACGTCTGCGGCGGCGCCATCGCCATGGGCCACCCGCTGGGTGCCACCGGCGCCATGATCCTGGGCACGGTGCTGGACGAGCTGGAGCGCTCGAACAAGTCGACGGCCCTGGCCACCCTGTGCATCGGCGGCGGCATGGGCACCGCCACCGTCATCGAACGCGTCTGATCCGGGAGCGAATGACTATGGAAAACTTCAAGATCGACATCGACGCCGACGGCATCGCCACGGTCGCCTTCGACGTGCCGGGCCGTTCGATGAACACCCTGACCTCGGCCGTCATCGCCGAGATCCCGGCGCTGGTGGAGACGATCAAGACCGACGACGCCATCAAGGGCGTGGTCATCACATCGGGCAAGACGACCGGCTTCTGCGCTGGGGCGGATCTGGGCGACATGGCCTCGGGCATGCTGGCCGGCGGCGGCGACCTGCAGAAGGCGTTCGACACCGGCTGGGCGCTGAACGGCGCCTTCCGCGCACTGGAGACCTCGGGCAAGCCGGTGGCGGCGGCCATCAACGGCCTGGCGCTGGGCGGCGGGCTGGAGTTCACCCTGGCCTGCCACTATCGCGTCGTCGAGAACGACCCGAAGATCCAGCTGGGCCTGCCCGAGATCAAGGTCGGCCTCTTCCCCGGCGGCGGCGGCACCCAGCGCCTGACGCGCCTGATCGGGGTGCAGACCGCCCTGATGCAGATGGCCGAGGGCAAGTCCTGGCGTCCGAACGACGCCAAGGGCGCCGGCGTCGTCCATGAGGTCGTCGAGAAGGGCCAGTCGGTCGCGGCCGCCAAGGCCTGGATCAAGAACGGCGGCAAGGCCGTCCAGCCGTGGGACGATCCCAAGTTCAAGATCCCCGGCGGCGGCCCCTACCATCCGGCGGGCGCCCAGGTCTTCATCATGGGCAACGCCATCCTGCGCAAGCAGTCCTACGGCAACTACCCGGCCGTGCTGAACATGATGAAGGCCGTCTATGAAGGCGTGCAGGTGCCGATCGAGGCCGGCCTGCGCATCGAGACGCGCTACTTCATCAAGACCCTGATGACGCCGCAGGCCCAGGCCATGATCCGCAGCCTGTTCCTGTCCAAGCAGGAACTGGACAAGGGCGCCGTGCGTCCGGCGGGCGTGCCCAAGTCCGACCCGAAAAAGGTCAGCGTCCTGGGCGCCGGCATGATGGGCGCGGGCGTGGCCTATGTTCAGGTCATGGCCGGCATCGAGACCGTGCTGATCGACCAGACCCAGGAAGCCGCCGACAAGGGCAAGGCCCACGTCGAGGAACTGCTGAAGAAGCGCCTGTCGCGCGGTCAGATGACGCAGGAGAAGTTCGACGCCACCCTGGCCCTGGTCACGGCGACGACGGACTATGACCTGATCAAGGGCTCGGACCTGGTCATTGAGGCCGTGTTCGAGAACCGCGAGATCAAGGCCGACGTCACCAAGCGCGCCGAGGCCCAGCTGGCCGAAGGCGCCGTGTTCGGCTCCAACACCTCGACCCTGCCGATCACCGGCCTGGCCGAGGCCAGCGTGCGGCCGGAAGACTTCATCGGCATTCACTTCTTCTCGCCCGTCGACAAGATGATGCTGGTCGAGATCATCATGGGCGAAAAGACTGGCGACGCGGCCCTGGCCAAGGCGCTGGACTATGTCCTGAAGATCAAGAAGACGCCGATCGTCGTCAACGACAGCCGCGGCTTCTACACTTCGCGCTGCTTCTCGACCTTCCTGATGGAAGGCATGGCCATGCTGGAAGAGGGCTATTCGCCCGTGGTGATCGACAACGTCGGCCGCATGACCGGCATGCCGCGCGGCCCGCTGGAGATGCACGACGACGTGGCCCTGGACCTGTCGTACAAGATCGCCAAGCAGACCCGCGAGGATCTGGGCGACAAATACGTCCCGACCGAGGGCGAGCAGATCGTCGCCACCATGGTCGAACAGGGCCGCTACGGCCGCAAGAACGGCAAGGGCTTCTACGACTATGACCAGAAGCCCAAGGTCATCTGGCCGGGTCTGGCCGAACTGGCCCCGACCACCAAGGGCGACGCCTTCGGCGAAAGCCCCGAGGCGTTCAAGGCCATCGACGAGCTGAAGACCCGCCTGCTGTATCGCCAGGCGGTGGAAGTGGCCCGTTGCTGGGAAGAGGGCGTCATCGACGACCCGCGCGAGGGCGACCTGGGCGCCATCCTGGGCTGGGGCTTCGCGCCCTGGACCGGCGGCCCTATCACCTTCATGGACCAGACGGGTCTGAAGGCCTTCGTGGCCAAGGCCGACGAACTGGCCGCCAAATACGGCGACCGCTTCAAGGTGCCGCAGCTTCTGCGCGACATGGCCGCCAAGGACGAAACCTTCTACGGCCGCTTCGCGCCGCAGACGAAGGCGGCCTGAGGCTCAGCGTCAGACTGAAACGGAAAGGGCGGCCTTCGCAGGCCGCCCTTTTTTGTTGGCGCTATCGCTCGCAACACGGTTGCTCGCTGCTTGAGCGCAGCCTCAAACTCCGCTCATCCCGGCGGAGGCCGGGATCCAGTGAGAGCCACGCGCTCCGCCTTTGAAGAAGGCCAGGATTTCCGCGCGCGCGGATGCAGCCAAAGGACTGGATCCCGGCCTCCGCCGGGATGAGCGGATCTACCTACTCCTGAACACCCGCGACGCCGCATAGCCCGTCATCGCCGCCAGCAGCACGCACAGCACGCCGTAGCTCCACGGGCGGTTGTGGGCGAACTCATAGATGTCGCGCTCCAGCCCCACCTTCTCGACCGTCAGGGTCAGGTTGGACACCGACACCGGCGCCCCTTCCTGGAACAGCCAGACCTCGGCGTAATACTTCCCCGTCGGCGCCACGGCGGGCAGTTTGACCTCGGCGCGGAACAGGCCCCGGTCGACGAACTCCACCCCCTTGGGGTCGGTGTCGTAGAGGGCCGCCGCCTCCTTCAGCCGGATGACGGCGCGGCGCCAGTCCAGATAGTCCTCGCCCAGACGGCTGATGACCACGTCGCGCACGCCGTAGCGGGTGACCGTGCGGGCCTCTTCCGGCGCGTCGATGCGCAGATGATCCACCCCCACGCCCAGGCGACGCAGCTGGCCGAAGTCGGCGATGTCGCTGAGCGGCCGCGTCGAGGCGGTCATGTAGAAGCCGGGCGCGCCCTCGAACAGCACCGGGCGGCTGTTCAGCCAAACCCCCATGTTGCGCGTCTTCTTGACCAGGCGCACCGGGGCGTCGGGGCCGCGCACCACCACGACCACATCGGCGGGCGTATCGGTCGGATTGAAGACGGCGCCGTAGAGGACGATGGACGCTCCCTTGAAGCCTGAGTCCACATCGACCCGCGCGTCGGTCAGGGCGGCGGCGACCCGCACCTCCTCGGTCGTGACGGCCGAGCGTTCGATGATGATCTCGGGCGCCGCAACCTGGGGCGGCGGCTCCGGCGGCAGGATCTGGAACATCAGTCCGCCACCCCCGGCGCCAGCAGGAACAGATCGCTGGGCCGCACGAACAGCTCCAGCCCCATCTGGATGCCGACCAGCAGGACGATCAGCCCCAGCGCCGCGCGCATCTCTTCGGCCCGGAAGCGCCCCGACAGCTTGGCGCCGTACTGGGCCCCCACCACCCCGCCCAGCAGCAGGATGGTCGACAGCACGATGTCCACGGTCTGGTTGCGCCCGGCCTGGAGCACCGTGGTGATCGCCGTGGTGATGATGATCTGGAACAGGCTGGTGCCGACCACCACGCTAGCCTTCATCCGCAGCACATAGAGCATGGCCGGAACCAGGATGAAGCCGCCCCCCACCCCCATGATGGCGGACAGGATGCCTGCGAACACGCCCAGGCCGAACGGCGGAATGGCGCTGATGTAGAGGCCCGAGCGCGGGAAGCGCATCTTGAACGGCAGGCCGTACAGCCACATGGGGCGACGGCGCTCTTTCCTCGGCGGGGTCTCGCCCCGGACGCGGTGCAGGATCTGCGTCAGGCTTTCGTACAGCATCATGCTGCCGATCGAACCGAGGAACAGCAGATAGGACAGGGCCACCACCAGATCGGCCTGACCCAGCAGGCGCAGATAGCGGAACAGTTCGACCCCCAGCACGGCGCCCAGCGCCCCGCCGACGGCCATGATGCCGCCGATACGGTAATCGACCGCCTTCATGCCGGAATAGCGAATGACGCCCGAGGTCGAGGAGGCGACGACGTGGCTGGCCTGGCTGGCCACCGCCACCGTCGGCGGGATCCCCAGAAAGACCAGGACCGGCGCCATCAGGAAGCCGCCGCCGATGCCGAACAGACCGGACACGAATCCGACCAGCGCCCCCAGCAGAACCAGGAGCGGCCAGTTCACCGAGACTTCGGCGATCGGCAGGTAAATATCCACGGCACGCGCCTTCGGCTGGAAGGACAGGCAATCGGCGCCGGAAAGGCGACTAGGCCTTCGGTCTTAGCTGTCCCTGCGGCGAACCGCCACCCCCGGTTGCGCGGGCGTCGCCGATCAGGCGGCGGGGGCGGTGAAGGCGTCTGCGGCCTCGCGCGCCGTGCGGCGGTCGGCGGCTGACAGACCCGAGGTCAGACGCTGGACAGAGGCCAGGGCCTGCTGGTCGCCGCGTCGCGCCGCGATCATGTACCATTTGAACGCCTCGACCCGATTGGGGGCCACGCCCTGGTCGCCCTTCTCCAGCAG
>NZ_DAMCNG010000144.1:0-7050 GCF_032107865.1 Brevundimonas sp. | reverse complement strand
TGTCCGTGCTTTCGGCCAGGCGGCGGCCGATGTCGTCCAGAGCCTGGGCCGAGCGACGCTCGGACTGGGCGATGCGTTCGCCGAGCCTGTCAGAGATCCGGGCGATCTCGCCGCCGAGCCGCTCCAGCGCCAGGGCGTGCTCGTCGTCGGCCTGGGTCAGGCGCTGATCCACCGCCTCAGCGTGGCGAGCCAGGTCGCGCTCCAGCTTCTGCTCCAGCGCCGCGACGCGGGCGTCGGACGGCGCGGAGCCGCCGGCTTCGACCGTCTCCACCCGCCCGTTCAGGTTGCGGGCGATGCGCATGATCTCGCGGCCCATGCCGTCGACGGCGGCGACCGAGCGCTGCTCGGCCGCACGGGCCTGTTCGCCGATGGCGGCCAGGGCGCGTTCGATGCGATCGACGCGACCTTCAGTCTCGGCCGCGTCGAGGCGACGGATCATCTCGGTGCGGCTGGACTCGACCTGACGGGTCAGGCTCTCGGCCAGCTTCTCGAAGCGCGAAGCTTCGCGTACGTGGTCCGGCTCGATGCGGCGCTCGGCGTCGCGCATCCTCAGGTCCAGGGCGGCGAACGACCGCTCCAACCCCTTCAGCGCTTCAGAGGTCTGCGACTGGGCGTCGTCCAGACGCACGCCGACCTGCGACAGCAGGGAGGTTCCGGCGCCCGGCCCGGCCGTCTTCTCGACCGCCTCGATGCGGTCGCGCAGTTCGCTGACGCCCGCCCGCTGGCGCTCGTCCATGTCGTAAAGGCGCGTGGAGACGGCGGTCAGCGCCGCGTCCAGCTTGTCCAGCCCTTCGCGCGCCTCGGTCCCGGCGTCCTGCTCCAGACGGCGCAGGCGACGATGGCCCTCGCGCAGTTCCTCGGCGATGTCGTCGATGCGGCGAGCCTTGGCGGTCTCGGCCTCGTCCTGTTTCTCGAGGCGGCGCACCAGACCGGCCACGGCCTGGTCGATGCCCTGGATCGCCAGGGTCGAGCGGCGCTCGGCCGCCTCCAGACGCTCGGCGATCACTTCCAGTGAAGCGCCCATGCGGCCCAGGTTCTCATGGCGGCCCACGCCTTCATACCGATGCGCGTCCTCGCCATAGACGTCGTCCAGGCGGCGCGAGCGGCTGCGGCGGTCATAAGGGTCAGGAATGGGCGACCGGCGCGGCAAGGTGGCGACGCCGTCGTCCTCGTCCGGCTCGTCCATGATCATGGAGTTCAGCCACTCGCCCAGGGTCATGCCCGAACGTCGCGCCAGATCCTTGGCGATCTCGCGCGCCTTGGGATCGATGCCCTTCACGCTCCACGGCGCCGCTGCGGTCACTGATTCGCCTCCCGACCCATGACGCGAACGGTATCCTTCCAGATAAAGCGTGTAAACGTGTCGTTAACCGCTAGATATGGCGCCTCGGCACGAGTCGCCGACGGCAGCCGACAGGCCGCTGATGCGCCCGGCATGGTTAATGCCGCGTTTAGATTAACCGCGCATCAAGAAATACGGCCACGCTGGAGATTAGGCGGCCGACAGCGCTTGCATCGCCGCCTCGGGCGCCCCAACTGCCGCCGTCATGGACGCCACGCTCACCCTGATCCTGCTGGTCGCCTCGATCGCCATCGTCGTCTTCGCCGGATGGCGCGGATCGCGCCCCACGGACATCACGCGCGGCCCGCGCATGATACCGTGGCGCTTCATCATGCTGCTGTCTGCCGCCCTGGTCTTCTTCCTGCTGATCCACCTGATGGCGGAACTCAGCGGGCGGCCGCTGCCGTCCGCCGCGCCGTTCTAGGCGGGAACGCTCCGGCGCCGGGTTAGTTGTCCTGTCTCCCCGAACGACGAGACAGGAGACGATCTTGACCGACAAGCACCTGACGCCCACCGAGGCCGAAGCGGCCTTCTGGAAAAGCCTGAAGTCCAGCAACACCGGGATGCTGGGACTGGATCGCCCCGGCTATCACAGCCAGCCGATGACCGCCTTTCGCGAGGCCGAGACCGGAACCATCTGGTTCTTCACCCGCGACGACACCGACCTGGCGCGCGACGCGGCGACGCTGGGTCAGACGGCCATGTTCAGCTATGGCTCCAAGGATCAGAAGGTCTGGGCCTGCATCCACGGCTCCCTTTCCGTGCATGGCCACGACCGGGACGTCATCGAACGCTACTGGAATCCCGTGCTGTCGGCCTGGTATCCGGACGGCAAGGATGATCCGCGCCTAACCCTGCTGCGCTTCGACGCCGACGACGGCCGGGTCTGGGTCAGCGACGGCGGGCTGATGAAGTTCGCTTTCGAGATCGCCCGCGCCAACCTGACCGGCAAGGAGCCGGACGCCGGCGACGTGGTCGACGTCAACCTGCGCTAAGCCTAATTCGCCCTCAAGCAGCGCGAAGCGCGTTAGGGCTAAAAAGCCTCAAAGCACCAGGCCAGGACCGCCTTCTGGGCGTGCAGGCGGTTCTCGGCCTCGTCCCAGATCAGTGACTGCGGGCCGTCGATGACGGCGTCCGTCACCTCCTCGCCGCGGTGAGCCGGCAGGCAGTGCAGGAAGACGGCGTCCTCGGCCGCCTCGGCCATCAGGGCCTCGTCGACGCTGTAGGGTTCGAAGGCCGCGAGGCGGGCCTCATAGTCCTGATCCCCCATCGACACCCAGGTGTCGGTGACGACGACGTCGGCGCCCTTGACCGCCTCGCGCGGGTCGCTGGTCAGGTGGACGTGAGCGCCGCCCTTTTCCAGATCGCGCAGGTCGGGATGATATTCCGCCGGGCAGGCGACGTGCAGGTGGAAGCCGAACTTGGGCGCGGCGTGCATGAAGCTGTGGCAGACGTTGTTGCCGTCGCCGATCCAGGCGATCGTCTTGCCCTCGATCGGGCCGCGATGCTCCTCGATCGTCATCAGGTCGGCCAGGATCTGGCACGGGTGGCTGCGGTCGGTCAGGCCGTTGACGACCGGCACGGTCGAGACGCGGGCGAAACGTTCGACGTCTTCATGGTCGTTGGCGCGGATCATCACGGCGTCGACCATGCGCGACAGAACGCGGGCGGTGTCCTCGACCGGCTCGCCCCGGCCCAGTTGCATGTCCGCAGCGGTAGCGATGATGGAATCGCCGCCCAGCTGACGGATGGCCGCGTCGAAGCTGAAGCGGGTGCGGGTCGAGTTCTTCTCGAAGATCATGGCCAGGACGCGGTCCTTGCCCGGCGCGTCGGCGTCGGCGCGGCCCTGGGGCCAGCCTTTTCGGGCGCGTTTTCGGGCGTGGGCGTCGTCCAGGATGGCGCGCAGGTCAGCAGCGTCCAGGCGGTGGATGTCGAGGAAGTGACGAACCATGACCAAGCCTTCTCCCTCCCCTTCATGGGGAGGGTGGTCCCGCAAGGACCGGGTGGGGGCGGCCCTGCGAAAGTCTGGAGGTAGAAGAAAGCGTCCCCACCCGGCCTCGCCTCACGGCTCGGCCACCCTCCCCATGAAGGGGAGGGAGAAAATAGCGTCAGCCCGCGATCTTGGTGCGGGCGAACTCGCAGGCCTTCTCGAACTTCTCGATGGCCTCGCGGGCCTCGTCGAGGGTGATGTTCAGCGGCGGCAGGACGCGGACCAGGTTGTCGCCGCCGCCGGCGACCAACAGCTTGGCCTCGTCGCGGGCCCAGCCCATGAACTCGCGGTTGTTCGGGACCAGCTTGACGCCCAGCAGTAGACCCTTGCCGCGCACCTCGACGATCACGTCGGGGAAGCGCTCCTTGAGGCCGTGCAGTTGCTGGGTCAGATAGCCGGCGACTTCATTGACGTTGTCCAGGATGGCGTCCGACGACACTTCGTCGAAGGCCGCCTGGCCGACGGCCATGGCCAGCGGGTTGCCGCCGAAGGTCGAGCCGTGCACGCCGACCGTCATGCCCTTGGCCGCTTCCGCAGTGGCCAGGCAGGCGCCGATGGGGAAACCGCCGCCCAGGGCCTTGGCGACAGCCATGATGTCCGGCGTCATGCCGGCCCATTCGTGTGCCCACAGTTTGCCGGTCCGGCCCATGCCGCACTGGACTTCGTCGAAGATGATCAGGACGCCGTTCTTGTCGGCCATCTCGCGCATCCAGCGCAGCTCGGCGTCCGGCGTGGCGCGGCAACCGCCCTCGCCCTGGACCGGCTCCAGGATGATGGCGGCCGTGTTCGGGTTCTCGAAGGCGGCGGTCAGCGCGGCCTTGTCGCCCCACTTCAGCTGATGGAAGCCTTCCATCTTGGGCCCGAAGCCCTCGGTGTAGCTGGGATTGGCGGCGGCGTTGATCGCGCCATAGGTGCGGCCGTGGAAGGAGCCGTCGAAGCCGTAGATGTCGATACGCTCAGGCTGGCCGTTGGCGACGTGGAATTTGCGTGCCGTCTTCAGGGCGCACTCGATCGCCTCAGTGCCCGAGTTGGTGAAGAAGACGACGTCGGCGAACGACTTCTCGCACAGGGAGTCGGCCAGGGCGTCCTGCCCCGGAATCTTGAAGATGTTGGAGACATGCCACAGCTTCTCGGCCTGATCCTTGACCGCCTGCACCAGCTTGGGGTGGGCGTGGCCCAGCGCGTTGGTCGAGATGCCCGAGACGCAGTCCAGATACTCGGTCCCATCAGTAGACCAGAGGCGGACGCCCTGGCCGCGCTCCACTTCCAGCGGCGCGCGATTGTAGACACCCATCAGATGACCGGACACTTGGCAGACTCCATAAAGCGAGACGGTCCCGGCGCGTCTGCGACGGGACCGCTTTGGAAAAGGGCGACGAACTTGTCGGGCGCTATTTCCCCTTAGTCAACACCGCGCGGGGCGCGAATTCAGCGCAGTTGCGCATCCAGCTTCTGGATCAGGGCCGCATAGGTCCGGCCCGCCAGGTCGATGGTGTGGCCTTCGACCGCTGCGATGGCGTCGTCCTTAGAGTGGATGACGCGGAAAACCTGAGGCGTGAAGCCCTCGGCTAGGCCGTTGGCTTCGCCGCCGTTGAAGGCCAGCCACATCTGGTGGGCGCCGACCTCATCCTGAAAACCGAGCGAGACCACCGGCGCGCCCGCCGCCGAGAAGGCCCGGTCGTCGGACGGCGGATATTCGGGGAAGCCGACGCACTGCTGGGCGCGCTCGGCGCACAGCTCCTGCACCGCACGGGTGACGAAGGCCGACTGCGCTCCGTTGTTCTGGCCGTACATCATGGTGTCGCCATAGGCGGCGACGTCCGAGTTCACCACGGCCGCGACATTGGCGATCCCGTGCGCCTCGATCCACTTCTTGGCGCCGATCAGGCCCAGCTCCTCCTGGTCGAAGAAGATGATGCGGATACGGTGCGACAGCGGCGCCTCGCGCAGGATCTTGGCCGCCTCGATCAGGGCGACCACCGAGCCGGCGTTGTCGACCAGGCCGTCCGCCATCGTCCCGTCGCGCAGCTTCACCGCGTCATAGTGGGCGGTCAGCAGGATTTCCTTCTCGCCTTCGCCGAGGGTGACGACGACGTTGGAGCCCTGCATCGGGCCGGCGCGGCCGCCGCCCTCGAAGGTCTCGACCGTGGGCGAGAAACCCTCGGCCCGCAGCTGGTCCAGCAACACGTCCATGCGTTCGGCGTTGGACGGCTTGGCGTAGGCCCCGACCTGTTCACGCAGATCGGCCGCGCGATCCTGAGCGAGAGACGGCGCGGCCGTCAGGCAGACGACAGCCAGGCAGGCGCCGCTGACGGCGGCTTTCAGGCGAAGACGAAACGACATGGCGAGGCCCCTTTCGCGAAGCCCCTCGCCCCGCGTTCGAGGCCCTGATTAAAGCGAAATCGGTTCAGATGCGACCGCATCTGAACTCAGATCTTCGCTCACGGTAAAGCCGTCAGCTCTTCAGCCGCCAGCCCGAACGGAACACCAGCCAGCAGGCCGCGCCCATGACCACGGTCAAGACCGCGCTCATGACCACGCCGACCACAAGACTGCCCTCGGCGTGGCCGATGAAGCCCGCCCGGAAGCCGTCGATCAGGTAGAAGAAGGGGTTGAACTTGCTGATGCTGGCGAAGGGCTCGGGCAGGCTGTCGATCAGATAGAAGGTGCCCGACAGGAAGGTCATCGGCATGACCACGAAATTCTGCACCGCCGACAGATGGTCGAACTTCTCGGACCACAGCCCCGCCAGCACCCCCATCATGCCCATCAGCAGGGAGGCGATCAGGCCGAACCAGACGATCAGGCCGACGTTGGCCAGACCCAGCTTGGCGAAGGGCATGACGCACAAGGCCGTCACCAGGCCGACCGCCACCCCGCGCGTCGCCGCGCCCAGGGTGAAGCCGATGGTCAGCTCCAGCGGGCTGAGCGGCGGCGTCAGAAAATCGGTCGCCGTACCCATGATCTTGGCCTGGATCAGGCTGGACGAGGCGTTGGCGAAGGCGTTCTGCAAGATGGCCATCATGATCAGGCCCGGCGCCACGAACTCGGCGAAGGGGGTGCCGTGCAACGGCGGGCGCGCGCCCTTCAGCGCCACCACGAAGACCATCATGTAGAGCAGGGTCGTCACCACCGGCGCCGCCACCGTCTGGGCGCCCACCTTCCAGAAGCGGCGGACCTCCTTCAGGTAGAGGGTGCGCAGCCCCACCCAGTTGATCCCGTCATAGCGGCGGGGCTGAGGGAGGCCGTGGGGTGCGGCGGAAGAGGCGTCGGAACCGGCGGTCTGGTGCGTCATGCCGCCTCAGATGCGACAGTCAAGCCGGTTTCGCAAGGCGCAGCCCCTGTGGATGACGCCCAAGAAATTGAGTCAAATCGGGACATTAACCATACTAGATGTAGTTTCTGTGGACAGGTGAATTCCCACATATTGCGTGTTTTAAGGGGTGATTTACGATTAGAGGCGTGATGAGGGGCCGAAATTCGGACTCCGGCACAAGATATTGAATCCGACTTCTCCCGGGAGGGCGACATGAACCCAGGCTGGACCGAAGACCGCGTCGGCGCGCTGAAGAAGCTGTGGCTGGAAGGCCAGTCAGCGAGCCAGATCGCCAAGGCCCTTGGCGGCGGCGTGACCCGCAACGCCGTGATCGGCAAGGTGCACCGCCTGGGCCTGTCAGGCCGGGCCGCTCCGTCGCAACCCGCGCGCACCACCTTCCGC
>NZ_DAMCNG010000143.1:0-7137 GCF_032107865.1 Brevundimonas sp. | reverse complement strand
GACATAGGCGGCGACAACATCGGCCGTCAGGTCGATGAGGCTGGCGGTCGGCGCAGCGTCGTCGGTCATGAACATTCCCCTTCCCAGCATTCGGAAGCGCGGACGCTAGACGAATGACGCGAGGTATCAACTGAAATACCGACGTCGCGGGGTGCATCCCGCCATGATGAGGGAACCCTCCCCCGCGCCCGAACGCTTAGCCGTTGCAGTTCCGCGCTCGGAAATGCGTGCGGCCCGGCGCGCCAGCTCGCCCCCCCTTGCGGCGCACCGGGCCGCTTCCCCATGGACCTTGCGATGATTTTCTCTAGGCTCGACGCGCCGCTGTTCCGGTACCGCGGCCGGCGGCTCGGAGCGTCCCCGCAGGACCCGCACTCCGAGCCGCCACCGGCCCGAGCGAACGCCTCGCGGCGCGCTACACTCCTTTGCAGTCTTCGGGCGCATTCTGACCTAGGGTCATGGCGAGCGGGGAAGCATCGACGTGACGGAAAGCTCGGATTTTGAATCCATCGCAGCGATGTGGCTGGAGCGGTTCGGGACGCCCATGCCGGTCGCAGGCGAGATCGAACTGGCCTGGCGCATCCTAAAAGAGAGCGGCGTCGATCTGCCTGCTCCAGCGCCGCCGCCTCCTCCTCCGACGAGCGATGGAGACGAACCACCTTCGGAGGATTGACCAAAAGAATGCGCCGCCCGGCGCCCCCTGCAGGGGCGCCGGGCGGCGCGCGATTTTTCGGGCCGATGAAACGGGCG
The DNA here is from genome assembly GCF_032107865.1 of Brevundimonas sp. GTDB lineage: Bacteria > Pseudomonadota > Alphaproteobacteria > Caulobacterales > Caulobacteraceae > Brevundimonas. The sequence continues at coordinate 6,390 of NZ_DAMCNG010000143.1, read as the reverse complement.
GCGGAGGCCGCCGCCCGTCCCGTTGCTATTCCGCCGCGATGGCGTAGGGCGCAGGTTCGAGCGCATGCGGCGGCGGCAGCCGCCGCATGACGGTCTTGACCGCCCCCCACCGATCGACCGGAGCGTAAATCCGGTCGGTGTAGCGAGCGGGAGGAAAGGCCATCCACTTGGGCGTCCAGCCGTCCACCTTGGCGCGTCCGCCCGACCCGGCGAGGAAATCGCGCAGGATGGTCTTCTGCGTCTTCACCTTCTCCGCGACATTGGCGTCCGCGATCCGCTTGCCGCCGACATCGCGCAGCAGGGCGTTGGCGACGGCGCGGTCGCGCAGCAGGCCGAAGAAGGCGTCGTCGGGGGTCCACCACTCGGCCATATCGACCTTGAGGTAGGCCCCGACCGCCTCGACCAACGGGCCGCCGACCGCCAGCGTCTCGCCCATGATGACGGCGGCGACGGCGAACACCTCGTCGTCGGAGAGCTTCACCATCCGCGCGAAGAGTTCGACGACCGGCGTCTCGCGCGCCTGCGCGCGGGCGACGCTTTCGTCCTCGGCGTCGAAGCCGAGCAGGGCGAGGACGGCCCGGCGCTTGGCGTCGAAGACGGTTTCGGCGCTCGCGGTCTCGACGCTGTCGGCCATGGCCTCGTTGCGGACGCGGCGGTCGGCTGTCCGCACGGTCCACAGCGCACGGCGGCGTGGCGGTGCAGGTCGATATAGTCCTGCATGACGCCGGTCGTCTCGGGCTTGCCTGCGCCCGGGGGCAGGCCTTGCGCCTGCGCCTCGGCCTTGGCGGCGGCGGCGCGGGCGCGCCGGGCCTCCTTGCCCGAAAGATAGCCCTCATGGACGGTCACGTCGCCGCGCCCGCTGACCGAAATGACCACCTTGCCGCCCTTGTCCTTGGGCGTCTTCTCATGGTCGTAGCTGTAGAAATGCTCGCCCGTATCCATGATCTCGACGGCGGACCAGCCGTCTTCAAGGTAGCGGTCGCGCAGCGCCGCCACCGCCTCGTTCTGCATCGTCCAAAAGGTGTCGGCGTCCTCGAAATAGCCGTCTTCCCCGAACAGGTCCGCCTTGATCCGGCCCGGATAGGCGTCGAGGTCGAAGATCGCGACCTTGGTCGGGATCGACTGGCCGCCGAACAGCCACGCCTTGAGGGACTGGCCGGTGGGCGCATATTGCTCGGGGTCGTCGTAGAGAGCGAGCCAGTCCTTCTGCTGGCTGCGGCTGGCGAGCGTCAGGTGACGAATGGTGGCCGCGTCGATCTTGTCGGCGGCGTAGAGGGCGCGGATGCCCGGCAGGAGATTGCCGAGCGCGAGGATGCGCCGGACGTAGAGCAGGGTCAGGCCGAAGGTCTGGCCGATCTGTTCGGGGGTGCGTCCCTTTCGGATCAGTCCGGCGAAGGTCTCCCACTGGTTCACCTCGCCGGGGTCGAGGCGGGCGATGTTCTCGATCAGCGAGGCTTCGAGCGCGGCGGCGTCGTCGCCGGGCTCCATGATGGCGCACGGCAGGGGTTCGACCTCCCCGCCTTCCTCGAGGACGGTGCGCGCCGCGAAATAGCGGCGACGGCCCGCGACGATCTCGAAAGTCTCGCCTTCGCCGGAGGGTCGGACGAGAAGCGGCACGAGGACGCCGCGCGCGCGCACGGTGGGCAGGATGTCCGACACGTCGGGCGGGGCCTTGCCGTTGCGCATGTTCAGCTTGGACACGCTGAGCTTGCCAAGGTCGATGTTTGCGAGTTGCATGACAGTCTCTCCTTCGGGAGTGACCGGCCCCGTCCGCTTGATCTCCTCCAGAGTGACGGGCGGGGCCGGGATACGCGGGAAGAGCCGCGCGCTCATCCTTGGCCGGGGTCGGCGCTCGGATCGGGGAACGCGCCGAGCGGGCTGGCCCGGCGCAGAAGGGCTTCGGCGCGGATGATCGACCCGGCGCGGCGCGCCCAGGCGGACCAGACCGACAGCCGGAAATGGGTCGAAAAATGCAGGTCGCGCTCGATGGCGAGCCCGAACGGCAGGCGGACGCTCTCGATCTCGGCAAGGTTGAACGATCCGAGTTCGGGGGTTCCGAAGCCGAGGTCGGCCAACCCGAACAGGGTGTCGCCGTCTTCATCCAGTTCGGTCGCGAGCCATGTCGCCGCGCCGACCGGACTGAAGAATTTGACGACGGGCACAGGGTCGGGCTCGACCGCGCCGGATTGGAGCGCGTGACGATGGGCGGCGGCGTTGGCGAGGAGCGCGGCGCGAAGCTCGGGGGTCAGGAGGATCATGCCGCCGCCCTCCCCATCTCACAGGCGACGCTCGCGGCGGCCTCGTCCGCCTCTGGCGCATAGGCCAAGAGATAGTCGGCGGCCTTGGACGCTTGCCCTGCGGCGCGGAAGATGGCGCGATTGTCGGAGCGCAGGACGGTCAGCCAACTGGCCAGATAGTCGGCGTGCCGCACGGTCGGGGCGACGCCGAGCGCGGCGCACAGGAAGGCGGAGCCGAGTTCGGCGGCCAGTTCCTCGCGGGCGTAGGCCGGGGTTCCGAAGCCGCCCGACTGGTCGCGACGGAGCCGGGTCGGGTGGCCGGTCCAGTGGATCAGTTCGTGCAGCGTCGTGCGGTAGTAGTTGATCTGGTCGAAGAAGGCGGGCTGCGGCGGGATGCGGATATAGTCCTCGCCGGGGTGGTAGTAGGCGCGTTCGCCGCCGATGCGGACATCGGCCCCGGTGGCGGCGATCAGGGCTTCGGCGCGCGGGACGATCTCGCGTTCGGGAAGCGGCGCAGGTTCGGGGACGAGCCGGTCCAGCCCTTCGCACTGGTCGAGGTTGAAGACGGTGAAGCGCTTGAGGAAGGGCACGACGCGGGCGTCCTCGCCGGTTTCGCGGGCGCGCTCCTTCTCGGCCTCGGGGGTGAAGCGGTCGGCGTAGACGACGGTCGTCCCGCGCTCGCCCTTGCGGACGCTCCCGCCCGCCGCGAGGGCCTGACGGAAGGTCAGCCAGTTCTGCGAGGCGTAGCCTTCGGAAAAGCCCGCGCCCCACAGGAGCAGGACGTTGACGCCCGAATAGCGGCGGCCGGTGGCGGCGTTTCTCGGCAGGCCGGGACGTCCCGCCCCGGCGCGGCCCCACGGCCGGACCCATGGAAAGGTCCCGGCTTCGAGTTCCGCGATGATCTTGGCCGTCACCTCGTCATAGAGGTTGGCGCGCGGTTCGGCGGCGGGCGAAGCCCGCCCCTTCCCTTTCCCTTTCCCTTTCGGGCGGCGCTGCGGCTGGCTGTCCTTACGCATGGCGATCCTCCTTCCCCGCCCCAAACCCCACAGCCTCTCCCGGAAGCGGGGGGTGGACGGCGAAGGCGTCCTGCCGGACGCGCCCTGCAAGGCGGGCGTCACCCACGGGGCCGAAGCGAAGCGGAGGAGCGGCCAACGGCCGCTTGGCGCGCGCCGGGGCGCGTCCAGAAGGGCGCGTCGGCCACCCCCCGCTTCAGGGAGAGGCCCAAACAAAGCCGCCGCGCGAACGCGCGGCGACCGTCAATGGGGGGCGTTGCGGGGGGCGAAGCCCCCTGCTCGAAGGGGTAGCGGGAGACCGCGGGCGGGCTCCCGCTCAGGGGAAGGCCTTCCCCTTACGATGACTTGCCTTGCAAAGAGCAGGCAGGCCCGGTCATGTGCTCGCCTTGAACTTCAGGGGTATGGGCCTATAAACGGCCGTGGGGGCGGCATGGCTATAAGGTTCAAGGCGCGAGTCGCGTCTGCTGTATTCAGCACCACTTGCTTCGTATCGCGTGCCGCCCCTCTCGGCGCGCGCCGTCCATGACGTTTCCCGCCGATTTTCGACGCGTCACGACCCGCGAAGCGCTGATCACGGCGATCGGAACCGACGAGGCGACATTCGAGGCCATCCTCGCCTTCGATCCTCCCAGGACCCGTGAAGAGCAGATCGAAGCCCTCCAGCGAGCCGCCGACGCCGCTTCAATCGAGGACATTCCGGTCTTCCTTCGCCACGACATTCCAAAGCGGAATCGCAGGCGCGGCCATCGAACGGTGTGGGAGCCGCTGCTGGGCAAGCCCGGATATCGGACGCTGGCGCGCCGGCTCGAGACCTTCTTCCGCATCGCCCTGCCCGGCTATCCGCACGACGCCGTCTACGGCTATCGCCCCGGCCGCAACATCCGGGAGAACGCTTCGGCTCACGCGGGGCGCTCGGCGCTGCTGAACGCCGACCTGGAGAATTTCTTCCCCTCGATCACGACGGATCGCGTCGCCGCCCTGTTCACCAAGCTGGGTTTAGTTCCCGACGTGGCCGAGCTGCTCGCGCGATTCGTCACGATCGGCGGCGGCCTGCCGCTGGGCCTGCCCACCAGCCCGGTGATCTCGAACGCCGTGGCGCTTCCTCTCGATCTCGCCTGCGCGGCCTTGGCGAGCGGAGCGAACGCGACCTACACGCGGTACGCCGACGATCTCACCTTCTCGGGGGATGACCAGCTCCCCGCCATCGATGCGCTGCGGTCGGTTGTCGAGGCGCAAGGCTTCGTGCTGGCGGAGGACAAGACGCGCCGGTCCAAGATCGGCCAGGCGCACTATGTGACCGGGCTGAGCATCAGCGACCCGGCGCAGCCTCACGTTCCGCGCGAACGAAAGCGCCGGCTGCGGCAGGAACTCTACTACGCCGGGAAATTCGGCATCGCCGACCACTTCCGGCATCGCGGCGTCAACGACGCGCGCGTCATCCAGCAGGAGGTCAACCGCGTCGACGGCCTGGTCCGGTTCGTCGCCCACCACGAGCCCGCGATGGCGCCCCGCCTGAGGACGCAGTGGCGCAAGGCGTTGCAGGATGAAGGCATGAAGCCGAGCTTCGCGCCGCGCGGTCAGCACCGGGCGCCCTTCTTCATCTTCGTGGACGAGGCGGAATTCGACCGCGGCGGACAAAAGGTCCTGGCGATCGGCATGGCGGTGAGCCAGCACGGCCCCCGAATGGCGATCGAGGCCGGCCAGGTTCTCGAAGCCGCGCTGGCGGACATGTATCTGGACGGAGACCCGGCGGCCCTGCGCAAGCGCGGCCTGCATTTCGTCGACGCCACCGAGGACCTTCGCATCGCCTATGTCAGGCGGCTCGAGGGGATGCGGTTCGAGGGCTATGTCGCCTTCGCCGACTGTGACGACCCCAGTCGTTACGAGGAGACCTATCTGCGACTGCTCGGCGCAATCATCGAGCGACGCCTGAAAGCCGCGGAAAGTCAGCTCGCGTCCTTTTACATCGAGCAGAACGAGAAGGTCTCGGCGCACAGGGTCAAAGGGCTGATCCAGGACGCCTTCGACCGTCTCAAGGCGCGCGACGACCGTCGCCCGGTGGACTTCGCCGTCCAGTTCGTCTCGAAGCCGCATCTGGGGATCAGCGCGCCGGATTTTCTGCTCGCCGTTCTCGGTCGATATCTCAAGTCGAAAGCGGCGAAACCGGGCAAGCCGGAGCCGCGCGACCGGCTGATGTTCGAGCGCTTGCGCGACAAATATCGGCTGATCCTCGACGTCACGACGTGGACCGAGTACTCGCGGCGACGTCCTATCCTTCCCTGGTCCGACCAGACCCCGCCGAGCGATGACGGCGCGTAAGCCGCGCGGTCCGTCACGCGCGGCCGAAGCTGGAACATGAACTGAGCGCACTGGTAAGGTGGATCGAGCCCGTGCTGCTGAACATGTCGCGCATAAGGCCCAGCGCACGTCTCTCAATTCGCCTATCTACAGCCGAGCGCTCGATTATCGGCGTGGTCGTCGCCTTAAGAGCGAAGCTTCAGAGCGCAGCCTCGGTCCGCAGGATCTTCTCCATCGCCTTGCCCTTGGCCAGCTCGTCGATCAGCTTGTCGAGGTATCGGATCTCTCGCATCAGCGGCTCGTCGATCGTCTCGACGCGGACGCCGCAGACGGCGCCGGTGATCCGGGAGCGGGCGGGATTGAGCGCAGGCGCCTTGGCGAAAAAGGTCTCGAAATCGGTTTGTGCGGCCAGCTCAGCCTCGAGTTCGACCTCGCTGAAACCGGTCAGCCAGCGAATGATCTGGTCGACCTGCGCCTTCGTCTTACCCTTCTTCTCCGCCTTGGCGACATAGTGCGGATACACGCTGGCGAAGCTCGTGGAGTAGATTCGGTGCTGCGTCACGGTCCTCTTCCTCATTATCGAGCCGTTCTTCGCCGCTCGCCTGTCGAACTACGACCCTGGCCTGATCCAGCATGGCCGCCGCCTCCGGTCATCCTCCTCCTATCAGGCTGTTTCGACAACAGCAGCCTGGGGTTTCTGCGGCGTCAGGCCTGGCGCGCGCCCGCGTTCGTCGCCCCTCTCGAACGGCGCGAAGCGGTGACCTTTCGCCCACGCATCGCCCCGGACTGTCCCACGGCGGCGACGTCGGCCGACGCTGCGAAGGCGCAGCGGCCGCGGCGTG
>NZ_DAMCNG010000142.1:0-7138 GCF_032107865.1 Brevundimonas sp. | reverse complement strand
CTCGCCCGCTTGCGACAGCGCCCACAGGAAGGTGGTGCGGGTGCCCGAGCGGCAGTAGCCGAGGATGGGCTGGGGCAGTTCAGCCAGCGCCGCCTTGAAGCGGGCGATGTCGTCGGGCGTCATGGCCCCGCCGCGCACCGGGATGTGGACGAAGGGCAGGCCCGCGGCTTCGGCGGCGGCGCGGATGTCCTCGGTCATCGGCTGGCCCGGCTCTTCGGCGTCGGGGCGGTTGGAGATGATGGCGCGATAGCCCTGGGCGGCCGCCGTCTGGACCTCCTCAGGCAGGATCTGCGGCGAGACATGCAGGCGGTCTTCCAGCGGGCGGATATCCATGGTGCGGTTCTCTAAGCTTGAGGAAAAGGAAGCGCGTCAGAGCGCGTTGATGGGCACTTTCAGGTAGCGGACGCCGTTGTCTTCCGGCTCGGGCATGCGGCCGCCGTTCATGTTGACCTGAACCGAAGGCAGAATCAGGCGCGGCATGGACAAGGTGGCGTCGCGGGCGGTGCGCATGGCGACGAACTCGTCCTCGCTGACGTCGTCGCGGACGTGGATGTTGCAGGCGCACTGATCGCCGATGGTCGTTTCCCAGGCGAATTCTGTGCGGGCGGGCGGCGCCTTGTAGTCGTGGCACAGGAAGACGCGCGCCGCCGGGGGCAGGGACAGCAGCCGCTGGATCGAGCGATACAGCGTCCGCGCATCGCCGCCGGGGAAGTCGCAGCGCGCCGTGCCGTAATCGGGCATGAACAGGGTGTCGCCGGGGAAGACGGCGTCGCCGACCGCATAGGCCAGACAGGCGGGGGTGTGGCCGGGCACGTGCAGGACCGTGGCCTGAAGCCCGCCGATGGCGAAGCGGTCGCCGTCGTCGAACAGCTGGTCGAACTGGCTGCCATCGCGGCGGAATTCGGTTCCCTCGTTGAAGACTTTGCCGAAGACGTCCTGCACCTTGATGATGTCGCGGCCGATGGCCAGGCGGCCGCCGAGGCGCTCTTGCAGATAGGGCGCGGCCGACAGGTGATCGGCGTGGGCGTGCGTCTCCAGCAGCCACTGGACCTTAAGGTCTTCAGCCTCGACGTAGGCGATCAGGGCCTCGGCCGAGGCGGTCGAGGTGCGGCCCGCCGCCTGATCGTAATCCAGCACGCTGTCGATGATGGCGCAGGCGTTCGAGCCGGGGTCGCGCACCACATGGCTGACGGTGAAGGTGGCGGGGTCGAAGAAGGATTTGACGACGGGCCGCTGGGCCTCGTTCGTCAGGGCGGCCTCGATCAATTCCCTCGCATAATCGCGGGCGGGGTCGATGGGGGCGTCGGTCACGGCGTCTCTCCGCATTGATCTGGATCAAGCAATTAGATATTTACATATTATATGCAAGTAATTGTTTTCAAGGTGCGCTACGCCTCGGCGACGCGTAGCCCTATGGCATGGAAACCGACTCGATGACGGACACGCCTTTGCTGCGGCCTCTGCGGATCAATGAGGCGGCGCCGGATTTCGCCGCGCGCACGACGCGCGGCCAGCGTCGGCTGAGCGATTATCGCGGGCGCTGGCTGGCCTTCTTCTCGCACCCGGCGGACTTCACCCCGGTCTGCACCAGCGAGTTCATCGCCCTGGCCCGGCGTCAGGCGGACTTCACCGCCATCGGCTGTGAGCTGCTGGGCCTGTCGGTCGACAGCCTCTATTCCCACCTGGCGTGGCTGAAGGACATCCGCGACCGCTTCGGCGTGACGGTGGAGTTTCCGATCATCGAAGACCCCTCCATGGTCATCGCCCAGGCCTATGGGATGATCGACCCGGCGGCGCCCGACAGCGCCTCGGTGCGCGCCACCTTCGTCATTGACCCGAACGGCGTGGTGCGGGCCATCAGCTGGTATCCGATGAACGTCGGCCGTTCGGTCGAGGAGCTGCTGCGCCTGATCACGGCCTTGCAGGCGGCGGATCGGGAAGGGGCCTCGGCGCCCGAAGGCTGGACCCCCGGCGTGCCCATGCTCCAGGCGGCGCCGACGGATTTCGGCGATGTGCTGGCGGGCGATGACGCCTGGTATTATCAGCCGGGGCCGCGATGAAACCCGCCGACGCCGATCTGGAGCAGTTGAAGACCGCCGCGCCCGAGGCGGCGGAACTGCTGCGGCAACTGGCCAACGCCAACCGCCTGCTGATCCTGTGCCATATCGCCGGACAGGAACGTTCGGTCGGTCAACTGGAACAGGAACTGGGCCTGCGCCAGCCGGGTCTGTCGCAACAACTGGCCGAACTGCGCCAGTCGGGGCTGGTGAAGACCCGGCGTGAGTCGCGCTCCATCTATTATTCCCTGGCCGACGAGCGGGCCGAGGCCGTCATGGCCATGCTGCACCGTATCTTCTGCGACGATCCCAAGGCTCTGACCGAGGCCGTGCGTCAGGAACAGCCGACGAACCGGGCGCGTCCCGGCGGGGACGCCGCTCGTTTCGCCCGGATCATCCCGCCGCGCTGAAGGGCGGGGTCGCTTCATGCGACAAATCAGCGATTGAAGCTGACACTGATTATCATTAAGCGTCGAGGCGAAGCGCCGCTGGCGTCGCTGGCGAATGGGCGGAGAACGTGCCGATGGTCGAGGTGAGGTTGGGACGTCGGGCCCTGCTGCTGGGCGCCGCCGCCCTGATGGCGACCGGGGCCGCCGCCTGCACGCGCCGGGACCAGGCCGCGCCATCCTCCCTGCTGACCGACCTGCGCGACCGGCCGCTGGCGATCACCCCCCCGGTGACGAAACTGTCGATCGACGACAGCCGTTTCCTGATCGCCCTGTCGCTGATCCATCCTGATCCGGTCAGTCTGCTGGCCGCCTGGGCGGGCGACGTGAACCGCCTCAGCCCGGACATCTACGCCGCCTATCTGGAGAAGACGCCGGCGCTGGCGACCCTGCCCAAGACGCCGAGTTCGGCCGCCGCCTTTAACGTCGAGGCGGTGCTGGGCGCCCAGCCGCAGGTAGCCCTGGTGTCGCTGGATTCCGGCCCGACCGACGCCCAGACCGCCCAGTTGGAGCAGGCGGGTGTGCGCGTGGCCTACATCGACTTCTTCCAGCACCCGTTCCAGAACCAGCCGCGCAGCCTGAGCCTGCTGGGGTCCATGATCGGCCGCGAGGAACAGGCCGAGGCCTACAACGCCTTCCGCGCCGCCCGACTGAAGATCATCTCCGACCGTGTGGCCGGGCTGAAGGATGAGCAGAAGCCGACCGTCTTCCTGGAAGCGCACGCGGGCAACGGGCCGGACTGCTGCAACTCGGTGGGGGCAGGGAACATCGGCGACTATCTGACCTTCGTCGGCGCCCGCAACATCGGCGCCGAGGTGCTGAAACAGCCGTCGGGCAAGCTGAACCTGGAGTTTGTGGTCGAGCGCGATCCCGACATCTATATCGCTACCGGCGGCCCGCATCTGGAGAAGACCGGCGGCTTCGTCGTCGGCCCGAAATACGACGTCGAGACCTCGCGCGCCTCGCTGCGGCGCGTGGCCGGGCGCCGCGGCCTGTCGACCCTGAAGGCGGTGCGCGAGGGCCAGGTCCACGGCCTGTCGCACCAACTGATCAACTCGCCCATCGACATCGTCGCCACCGAGGTGCTGGCCAAGTGGATCCAGCCCGAGCTGTTCGCCGACCTGGACCCGCGCGCCACGCTGGACACGATTAACAAGGACTTCCTGGCCGTCCCCTATCGCGGGGATTACTGGACCGACCTGGTCCCGGCCGCCTGATTTCATCCCGGAGAACCGCCATGATCACCCTTCGCAACGGCATTCTGACCGCCACCGCCTTCGCCGCTCTGGTGATGGCGTCGACCGCCTCGGCCCAGACGATCGAGAAGACCGTCAAGGTCGCCCCCGGCGGTCTGTACGAGATCGTCTTCAACCCGGCCGACAACGACCTCTATGTCGCCGCCGTCGGCCCGCGCGGCGCCAACCAGGCCCAGATCGTCCGTCTGCAAGGCCAGACGCTGGCGCCGGAATCCTCGGTCGACGTCTCGGCCAATCCGCTGTTCGGCCTGAACCTGAACACCCGCACCCAGGTGCTGTACGGCACCGACACGCGCGCGGGCGTCATCACGGCCATCAACGCCCGCACGGGCGCGGTGATCGCCACCATCCGCAACGGCGACGAAGAAGGCGCCCACGTCCGCCAGGTCGTCGTCGATGAGGCGAACAACAAGGTCTACATCAGCGTCGTCGGCGGCGAGGCGGGCGACGCCTCCAAGCCGAACCTGATCTGGGTCATCGACGGCGCGACCAACACGGTCGAGCGCACCATCACCGCCACGGTCGGCGGCCTGACGGGCGCGGCGCTCGATCCCTCGACGAACCGCCTCTACGTCACGGGCATGAGCAGCAATGAAGTCGCCGCCATCGACCTGGCTACCGGCGAAACGGTCGGCAAATGGCCGTCGCACGGCGACTCGACCATCAACGTCGCGGTCGATTCCGAAGGCCGTCGCCTGTTCGTCGCCAACCAGAAGTCGGGCGAGCTGACGGTGCTGAACGCCGACACCGGCGCCCTGATCCACAAGGTCGCCACCGGCGCGGGCGCCTTGAGCGTCGCCTACAACGGCGCGGTCAAGCAAATCTACGTCGCCAACCGCCAGGCGGGCACGGTGACGGTGCTGGATTCGGATACCTATGCGGTGAAGGCGAACCTGGAGACGGGCACCTTCCCCCAGACCATCGCCATCGACCGCGCGACCAACGCTGTCTACGTCTCGAACAAGGCGCGCGGCCTGCCGCGCGGCGCCCCGGCCGGCACGCCGGTCCCGGTCGACCCGACCGGCGATGTGGTGACGCTGATCCGTCCCTGATCCCGATCGGGACTGAATAAGGAAAGGCCCGGCCGTAGATGCAGCCGGGCCTTTTTCTTGGCTTGAAGAGATTGGGGGCGGGGCGCTCAGCCCGTCAGAACGTCGTCGATCATGACCTGCAGCACGCCGCGGTCGCAGCGCTGGACGCGGGCCGAGACGCGATAGACCTCGGCCAGGATATCGGGCGTGATCGCCTCGTCCGGCGTTCCGAAGGCGACTAGCCGCCCCTTGGCCATGACGGCGATCCGGTCCGAGACGCGCGCCGCCGCCTGAAGGTCGTGCAGGACGATCATCACCGTCATGCCCCGTTCGGCCGCCGCCTCGCGCGCCAGGTCCAGCACGCGCAGCTGATAGTGCAGGTCCAGGGCGCTGGTGGGCTCGTCCAGCAGCAGCAGGCGCGGCTCGCGCGCCAGGGCTTGGGCCAGACCCGCCAGCTGTTTCTGGCCGCCCGACAGCCGGTCCAGACGCTGCCCGGCCAGAGCCTCGGCGTTGATGCGTTGCAGCACCTCATAGGCGCGCTCGGCCGCCTGGGCGTCGGTGTAGACGGCGCCGCGCAGGGGCGTGGCGCGGATCGAGGCCACCACCGTCTCTAGCACCGTCAGGGCCACGCCCTGCGGCAGGGTCTGCGGCATGTAGGTGACGCGCTTGGCCCGGTCGGCCAGCGACAGCCGCGTCAGCTCGGTTTCGTCCAGCCGGATCGAACCGTGCGCCGGGATCAGGCCCGCCAGACTGCGCAACAGGGTGCTCTTGCCCGCCCCGTTGGGGCCGACGACCGAGACGACTTCGCCTGCGGTCAGGGGCGGCAGGCTGAAGCCGCTGATGATGGGCTGGCCGCCGTAACCGGCGTCGAGGCCGCTGATCGACAGTTCGCTCATGCCCGGCCTCCGTTGCGGAAGATCAGCAGCAGGAAGACCGGCACCCCGATCACGGCGGTGACGATACCGACGGGCATCAGCACGCCCGGCACGATGATCTTGGACGCCGCCGAGGCCAGCGACATGATGACCGCCCCGGCCAGGATGCTGGCGGGCAGGAAGTAGCGGTGATCCTCGCCGACCAGCAGGCGGGCGATGTGCGGCCCGACCAGGCCGATGAAGCCGATGGCGCCGACGAAGGCCACGGCCGTCGCCGACAGCAGGCTGACCCGCAGCAGCGACAGGAAGCGCAGCCGCTTCACATCGACGCCGAAACTCATGGCCCGATCCTCGCCCAGCCGCAGCGCCGTCAGGGCGCGCGAGGACAGAAGCGAGAAGGGCGTCACCATGACCAGCACGACCGCCAGGGCCGCGACATTGCTCCAGGTCGCGCGCGACAGCGACCCCATGGTCCAGAACACCAGCTGCTGCAGCGCCTCGGCCGAGGACAGGAACTGCACCAGGGCCGTCAGGGCGTTGAAGGCGAAAACGAGCGCGATGCCGAACAGGACGATGCTCTCGATCCCCGACCCCTTCATCCGCGCCAGGGCCTGCAGCGCCAGCACCGAACCGAAGGCGAAGACGAAGGCGTTCAACGGCACCAGCCAGTCCGCCCCGATGAAGGACGATCCCAGACCCAGCACGATCGCCAGCGACGCCCCGAACGAGGCGGCAGAGGAGACGCCCAGCGTAAAGGGGCTGGCCAGCGGATTGTTCAGCACCGTCTGCATCTCGGCGCCCGCCAGGGCCAGCGCCGCGCCGACCATCATCGCCATCAGGGCGTAGGGCAGGCGCACCTGCCAGACGATGGCCTGCTGGGCCGTGGTCAGGCTGGACGGATCGAACACGCCCTGCAGCACTGTCAGGGGCGAGATCGACGACGGGCCGGTGGCGATGTCCAGCAGCAGGGCCGCCGCCGCCAGCGCAGCCAGAATGGCGATGGCGAACAGCTTGGTCCGCGCGCTTCTGGAATAGGCGACGACCGCCTCGGGCACGGCGTTTTCAGCGTTCGCCAATTCACGAACTCCACTCAGAGAATGCGTCGCAATACATATCAATGGCCAGATAGGCTAGGGTGGCCGTATGACGCTGACCTCGCCCGCCCCTGCAGACCCGTCCCAGAAGGACGCGGCTCCCGACACCACCCAGCCCTACGCCATCCGCCTGCCCGCTGTCGATGGCGCGCCCGCCGTGGATGTACGGGTGGCGACGCCTCAGGGCGAACGGCCGCCCAGCGGTTGGCCGGTTCTGGTGCTGCTGGAGGGGGAGGCCTTCTTCGACACGGCCGCCCAGGTCGCCGGGCGGCTGCTGCGGCGCTCGGCCAAGACGCGGGTGGATGCGGTGATGGTGGCGGGCGTCACCCTGTCGGGCGTGGCCGATCGCGTGGCCGCTTACGCTTTCACGCCGGGGCCG
>NZ_DAMCNG010000141.1:0-7167 GCF_032107865.1 Brevundimonas sp. | reverse complement strand
GAGGCTGACCGCGCCGCCCGCGCCGCTGAGACCGCCGCCTCTCAGGCCCGCGAGAGCCGGGCGGGTCTTTCCGCCCGCGCCGAGGCCGCAGCCGAAAAACTGACCGAGAGCGCGGCCAACATCCGCGAGACAGCGCAGATGTCGCCCGAGGAGCTCGGCAAGAAGCTGACCGACGACGCCATCGCCCGTCCGCCGGACGCGGCAGGCGCCGAAAGCCTGCTCTATGGCCTTGAGCGCGAGCGCGAGGCGCTGGGCGCGGTCAATCTGCGAGCCGAGGAAGAGGCGACCGAATACGGCGACCGCCTCAGCGCCATGAAGACCGAGCGCATCGACCTGACCCAAGCGATCGCCAAACTGCGCGACGGCATCGACGAACTGAACGCCGAGGGGCGCGAGCGGCTGATCGCGGCCTTCGAGGTCATCAACACCAACTTCAAGACCCTGTTCGAGGCCCTGTTCGGCGGCGGTCAGGCCGAGCTGAAACTGGTCGAGAGCGACGATCCGCTGGAGGCGGGGCTGGAGATCTACGCCTGCCCGCCCGGCAAGCGGCTGTCGGTCATGAGCCTGATGAGCGGCGGCGAGCAGGCCCTGACGGCGGCGGCGCTGATCTTCGGCGTCTTCCTGGCCAATCCAGCGCCGGTCTGCGTGCTGGACGAGGTCGACGCCCCGCTGGACGACGCCAACGTCGACCGCTTCTGCCGGATGCTGCACGAAATGCGCAGCCGCACCGACACGCGCTTCATCGTCATCACCCACAACCCGGTGACCATGAGCCGGATGGACCGCCTCTACGGCGTCACCATGCCCGAGCGCGGCATGAGCCAGCTGGTCAGCGTCGACCTGGATCAGGCTGAAGAGATTGTGACGGCGTGACGCGACGTCTCTCCTCCCCATGAAATGGGGAGGTGGATCGGTCGCGAAGCGGACGAGACGGAGGGGCTGTTTGGTTCTGCTGCCGTAAGCCCCTCCACCGCTTCGCGGTCCCCCTCCCCATTTCATGGGGAGGAAAAGCTCAACGCTGCTTGCGCCGCAGGGCCTCTCGCACGTCGCCCAGCGCCGGGCCGATCAGGAACCACGGCTCGACGCAGTAGCGGGTGAACAGCCGTTTCGGATCGGCGAACAGGCGGAACAGCCATTCGACGCCCAGCCGCCCCATCCAGCGCGGCGCAGCCTTCTGCACCCCGGCCTCATAGTCGAAGGCGGCGCCGACCGGCAGGATCGGGACCGGCGGCAGGGAGGCCAGATTGTCCGCGATCCACAGTTCCTGACGCGGCATGCCCATGCCGACGAACAGCACGTGCGGGGCGAAGTCCTTGATCGCCGCCAAAACCGCCGTATTGCCCAAAGACCCCGGCGTGGCGTCGAAATAGCCCGTGAGCCCCTTCACCATCGTGTTCGGATAGCGGGCCGTCAGTCGCCGCGCCGCCTCTTCGGCCACGCCGTCCTCGCCGCCGACATAGAGGACGCGCCAACCCTTGCGGTCGGCCAGGCTCCAGAAATGATCGCGCCAGTCCAGATAGGTGCAGCGATGCTGCGGCCCTGCCGGATAGCCCAGAACGCGCGCGAAATGGATCAGCGGCGTCGAGTCCAGCTCGATCAGATCGGCCGCGTCATACAGGCGCCGCATCCCCGGCGTGCGCCGGATCAGATAGAGACTGTGCAGATTGTGGTTGGCGACGATGCTCTGTACGCCCGCCTCGACGCAGTGTTCGAGGTGCAGCATCACCTCTTCAGGGCGGACCAGATCGACCGGCTCGCCCAGCAGAGTGATCCGTTCTTCGGCACGGCGTGTCCGACGCAACGGCGCACGATCGCTTGGCCGCAGGCCAGGCGAAGAGCCGGAAGGATCGAAACCGGAAGGCGCGTGATACATGCGACCTGTCTAGCGCAGCCGTTTCAACGGCGAGTATGCGGACAGGGTTAACCGTCGCCGCCTCTCTGGTCACGTAAAGGAAGTCATCTTGTCGCTCATCCTCCTACTGACCGCCGCCCTCGCCGTCGCTCCATCGGAAGCGCCGCCCGCCATGGATCTGGCCCTGACCGGCGTGGGCCGGTTCGCGATCTTCGCGGATCGGGCGTCGATCACGCCCGACGACGCCGGCGTGCGAATGCGATCGCTTCAGGTCAGCGAAGAAGACATGATGATCGGCGGCGTCGCCTATGTCGGCGGCTGGTCCTGGTGGCGGTTCGACTGCGCCGCGCGCACGGCCGACCGCCTCGACTTCGCCTCCCTGCGCGCCGATGGGACGGAAGGGCCGCGCACCGCCGAAACCGCCCCGCCCTACGCCATCGCTCCCGGCGGAGACGCGGACGAACTGGCCGCCGTCGCCTGCGGCGGGACCACGCCATCACCAACCGTTCGCAGCACCGCCGAGGCCGTCCACATCGGGCGAGCGCGGATGCTGGAAGACTAAACGTCTTGCTCTACAGGCCAGATAAGATCGTCTGACAGCAAAACGCCCCCTCTTCGATCGAAGAGCGGGCGCTTCATATCTTGGTCGCGAAGAGAGTTACTTACGCGACGTGCGGGCCGGCTTACGGCCGCCCTGGCCCAGACCCATCTGCTTGGCCAGTTCCGAACGCGCCTTGGCGTAGTTCGGGGCGACCATGGGATAGTCTTTCGGCAGACCCCACTTGGCGCGGTATTCCTCGGGGCTCATGTTGTATTTGGTGCGCAGGTGACGCTTCAGCGACTTGAACTTGCGGCCGTCTTCCAGGCAGATCAGGAAGTCAGGCGTGATCGACTTGCGAACCGGGACCGCCGGTTCCTGGGGCTCGGGCTCAGGCTCGATCGGCGCAACCGAAACGCCCGACAGAGCGGCGTGAATCTGTGCGATCAGACCCGGCACGGCGTCAGCCGAAACGGTGTTGTTGCTGACATAGGCCGACACGATGTCAGCGGTCATCTCGAGCAGTTCGGGTTTTTCTTCCATCTGCATCAGCCTCTTGCATGCCCCAATTTCAATCGACTG
Organism: Brevundimonas sp.; assembly: GCF_032107865.1. GTDB lineage: Bacteria > Pseudomonadota > Alphaproteobacteria > Caulobacterales > Caulobacteraceae > Brevundimonas. The sequence continues at coordinate 4,195 of NZ_DAMCNG010000141.1, read as the reverse complement.
ATCTGAATCGACCTGCCGTCGATCAGTTTCATACGTATGTTTCATGTTGAAAGCAATGCAACACACGTTGCTCGCTTATGAAGCGAAATCAGCGCCTGAATTCAGCTCGCACAGGAATGGCGATTTCAACGACCGAAGTTATCCGCCAAGGCGAGAGCCGCAGCACGCTCAGGCGCCGAGTATTCGTCGATCGCCTCGTCTTCTCCATCACGGATCGCACGCAACAAGGCTGGCGTCAGGGCCGATGACAACGACCAGTTCCAGTAACGCAGCACTGTCTGAGCACGATCGACCGCCAACATTTCATAGGTCAGCTGAACTCGCTCCCAGTCGGGATGCACCGCGCCGTCAGCGGTCGTCTCGGGCCGTCGCATGGATCGCCACAAGGCCCGAAGATTTGGCCGTGTCAGCCCCGTCGCCTTGCACAGTATAGCCACGGGTTCTCCGCCTGGATCGCCCATGATCTTGGCGGCCGTCAACGGTTTGACGCCGGACAGATAGCCGATCTCGCTGACCAGTTCGCGCGACAGGCCCTGCGTCGCGGCCGCCATGACGGCGGCTTCAAGATCAGTAAAGGGGCTCTTCTCGATCGCTGCGCGGTTTCTCTGGCGTCGCTCGATAAACTGAAGGGCCTTGCGCGCCACAGGGTCGTCCCACCCCTCGGCCGCCGCCAGGGCGAAGACATCTTCAACACTGGTCTGCATCACTTCGCGCGAGACGGCGAACCGTTGCAGGATGAGGCGTCGGTCGTCCGGCCCGCACCACCAGAACATGACATAGGCGCCGGAGGGCCTCATCTCGGGCCGCTTCAGCAAGGCCGCGCACAGGTCGCGCGACGAACGGCTGAGAGCGATCACCCCCTCCAGGCTGGTCTGGGTCAGACGCGCGGAGGGATTGGCCAGAACAAGGGCGATGACCGCCTCCTCGCCCCAACTCAGAAGGGTGTCCGTCACGGCCTCGGACAGGTCGCGCCGCGTCGCCATCATCAGGCGATGCTGGGTCGTGGCGTCTCGCGCGCAGCCGATCAGGTCCGCATCCGACAAGGCGGCGCAGTCTTCCAGCAAGGGCGCGGCCACCTGAGGCTCGTCACGAATAAGCAGGCGCTTCAACGCATCCGGCAGTTCGCCCAGGGGCGCCAGCCGCAGGGATACGCGGCGGCGTTCCTCCAGCGGCGCCGGGCGCAGGACATCGACCAGCAAGTCGCCGGCCACCGCCCGTTCGAACGCATTGATCCGGCTGGCCGGCAGGCTGACGACATCGGCCAGTCGGCGCAACAGCACCTGCCGCGCCGTGCGGCTGCGAGGCGCACGCGCCTCTTCCAAACTGGCCTGGATCTCGCCCATGGCCCGCAGCCTAGACGCCAGCGGTTAACCAGCAGTGCAGTTGCGGCCTGAAGCGCCGTTACAGCCCTTCGAACAGGGCCGTCGACAGATAGCGCTCGGCGAAGCTGGGGATGATGGCCACGATGGTCTGACCCGCATACTCATCCTGCGCCGCCAGGCGGAAGGCCGCCGTCAGGGCCGCGCCCGAACTGATGCCGACCGGGATGCCTTCCTCGCGCGCGGCGCGGCGGGCCATGTCGAAGGCGTCTTCGTTGGTGACCTGCTCCACCCCGTCGATGACCGCGCGGTCGACCACGGCGGGGATAAAGCCCGCGCCGATGCCCTGAATCTTGTGCGGACCCGGCGCGCCGCCCGACAGCACGGGCGAGGCCGTAGGCTCGACCGCGATCATCTTCACCGAGGACTTCTTCGCCTTCAGCGCATGGCCGACGCCGGTAATGGTGCCGCCGGTGCCGACGCCGGACACCACCACGTCCACGGCCCCGGCCGTGTCGTTCCAGATCTCCTCGGCCGTCGTGGCCTCATGGATCGCGGGATTGGCCAGGTTCTCGAACTGGGCCGGACTGACCGAGCCGGGGATTTCCGTCAGCAGTTCCTCGGCGCGGGCGATAGCGCCCTTCATGCCCTTTTCAGCGGGCGTCAGCTCCAGCTTTGCGCCCAGCAGGGCCAGCATCTTGCGCCGCTCGATCGACATGCTCTCGGGCATGACCAGGATCAGCTTATAGCCCTTGGACGCTGCGACGAAGGCCAGGGCGATGCCGGTGTTGCCGCTGGTCGGTTCGATCAGGGTCGCGCCCGGCTTGATCCGGCCCAGTTGCTCCAGCGCCTCGACCATGGCCACGCCGATGCGATCCTTGACCGAGGCGATCGGGTTGAAGAACTCCAGCTTGGCCAGCACCGTGGCCTTGGGCTGAAGCGCCGCCGTCAGATTGGGCAGCCGCACCAAAGGGGTGTCGCCGATGGTGTCGACGATGCTGTCATAGACCCGGCCCCGCCCCGCCTTCTTGTGGCGGCTGGCGTCATAGGCGGCTTGAGAAGCGTCGGACATGGGAAGGTCTCCGTGCGGCGGTGTCGGCTCAACAGATAAGCCTTATACGCCGTGAGCAAAGCAGGCCCGCGCAGGAATTCTGACGCAGGCTTTAGATGATCTCATCGCGCCAGGGCGCGGCGGGCGGGATCGAAGGGCAGGACTTCGCGGATCGAGATCAGGGTCTTGAAGGCCCGCACGCGCGCGTCGTCGTTCAGCATCTCGCGCGTGAAGACCTCATAGGCCTCCATCGTCGGCACCACGACATAGAGGATCAGGTCAGTATCGCCGGTCACATACCAGGCGGCTTGAACCTCGGGCCGGGCGGTCAGCTTGTCGATCAGGGCGTCCAGCACGGCGGTGCCTTCGCGCTCCATCTCGACCAGGACGTGCATGGTCAGGGCGCGGCCCAGCCGGGCGGGATCGACCACGGAGACATCAGCGATGATGACCCCTTCGTCACGCAAGCGCCGCAGCCGTCGCGACACCGCCGATTCCGACAGGCCGACCTTTTCCGCCAGCACGCGCGCGGGCTGAAGATTGTCGCGGCGGACCAGAGCCAGCAGCCGGCGGTCAAAGGAATCGAGATCGATGTTTTCTTGCATTTGATGCAAACATACGCCTGTTTCTTGCATGATGGCAGGTGAAATCAGCGAGAAATGCAGGCGGGTTTTGGCTAGGTTCCGCGCCATGTCCTCCCTGACGCTCGCCCTTCGCACGCCGCGCATCGCGGCCATTTTGCCCTATCTCGCCCTGATCGGCGGGATGGTGTCGCTTTCGGCCGGCACCTCCTTCGCCAAGACCCTGTACCCCATGGTCGGACCGGCCGGGACGGCGGCCCTGCGCGTGGGGCTGTCGGCCATATTCCTTCTGCTGGTCTTCCGGCCCTGGCGCACCGCCTTCACCCGCAGCGACCTGCGCGCCCTGGCCATCTACGGCGCGGTCATGGGGTTGATGAACCTCAGCTTCTACATGGCGCTGAACACCATTCCGCTGGGCGTGGCGTTGGCGATCGAGTTCATGGGACCGCTGTCGGTCGCCCTGTTCAACTCGCGCCGCCTGATCCACTTCGCCTGGGTCGGTCTGGCGATCCTGGGTCTGGGCCTGCTGTTGCCGCTGGACGGCAGCGTGGCGACGCTGGACCCGGTCGGCTGCGCCTATGCGGCGGCGGCGGCGGTGTTCTGGGCCGGCTACATCGTCTTCGGCAAGCGCGTCAGCCACCTGCCCAGCGGCGCGACGGTCGCCATCGGCATGTCGGTGGCGGCCATGGCGGTCGTGCCGTTCGGCATCGCCGGCGCGGGCCTGGCTTTGTTCGACCCGAGAATTCTGGTCCTGGGTCTGGTGGTCGCCCTGGTGTCCAGCGCCCTGCCCTATACGCTGGACATGATCGCCCTGCGCCACATTCCCAAGCGCACCTTCGGCGTGGCGGTCAGCGGCGATCCGGCCATCGGCGCCCTGGCCGGCCTGTTCGTCCTGGGCGAGCACCTCAGCACCCTGCAATGGCTGGCCATCGCCGCCATCATCACCGCCTCGGTCGGCGCGGTCCTGACCTCTCCGTCGGACGAAGATCAGCCGCTGCAGGATCCGGCCGCCCCGGCCTGACCACAGGCGCGCTTCGATGAAGTTCTTGTTGTCCCGGCTGCAACGGCCGATCCCGAACCTGATCGCCTGCCTGGTGTTCGGCGCCGTGCTGACCTTGCTGATGCGGGCGGCGGTGAAACTGCTGTTCTAGCTTCTAGAACTCGGTCCATTCCTCCACGGCCGGGCCGTTGACCACGGCGCGCAGACGGGCGCGCTGCGCCTCCAGCGCCGGGGGCGGGCCGCC
>NZ_DAMCNG010000140.1:0-7272 GCF_032107865.1 Brevundimonas sp. | reverse complement strand
CGGCGGCGCGCAGGGCGTCGGCGGCGGGCTGATAGGCGGCGATCATGCCGCCGACCGTCGTCTCGGTGCGGGCCGCGCGACGCGCCAGCCAGAAGGTCTGGCGACGCAGGACCAGGGCGATCTCCTGATAGAGGGCCGTCTGGGCCTCGGCCGGAATCTTCAGGTCCAGCGCCGACACCGCCTTCCAGGCCTCGTCGAGGCGGAAGACGTGACGGGCGGTCTCGAAGGCCGTGACCATGGCCGCGGTGTCGCACTCCGCCGCCGCGCGCAGGCGGTCGGGGAAGGTCGGCCCGGCCATGTTGACGATCTCGTTCGACAGCACGGTGGCGATGATGTCGCGACGCAGGCGGTGCCCCTTCATGTCTTCTTCGAACTGGGCCAGCGGCGCCGGGAAGTACTCCAGCAGCAGGCGTTCGAAGAAGGCGTCGTCTGGCGCCGCCGAGCCGACGATCTCGTCGAACAGCTCGAGCTTGGAATAGGCGGTCAGCACCGCCAGCTCCGGCCGGGTCAGGGCCTGGCCCTGCAGCTTCATCTCGGCGATGCGGGCGTCGTCGGGCAGGTATTCCACCGCCCGGTTCAGCTTACCGATCGAGGACAGGTGCTGCATGAAGGCCTGCTGGGCGTCCAGCGCGGCCGCGCCTTCCGCCTGCTGCAGGGTCAGGGCCAAGGTCTGGTCGTAGTTGTGAGCCAGCACCTTGTCGGCGACCTCGTCGGTCATCGACTTGAGCAGGGCGTTGCGATCCTCGGCCTTCAGATGGCCCGAGGCGATGGCGCCGCCGGTCAGGATCTTGATGTTCACCTCGTGGTCCGAGGAGTCCACGCCGGCCGAGTTGTCGATGGCGTCGGTGTTCAGACGCACGCCCACGCGCGCCGCCTCGATGCGGCCCACCTGGGTCATACCCAAGTTGGCGCCTTCGCCGACGACCTGGGCGCGGATTTCGCCGCCGTTGATGCGGATGGCGTCGTTCGCCTTGTCGCCGACCTGCAGGTTGGTCTCGCCCGAACCCTTGATGTAGGTGCCGATGCCGCCGAAGTAGAGCAGCTCGGCGCGGGCCTTGAGGATGGCCTGCATCAGGGTGACCGGATCGACGCTGTCGGCCTCGATATCCAGCAGCGCCTTGATCTGAGGCGTCAGGGCGATCGACTTGGCCGAGCGCGAGAAGACGCCGCCGCCTTCCGAGATCAGGCTCTTGTCATAGTCCTGCCAGCTGGTGCGCGGCGTCTCGAACAGGCGTTTCCGCTCGGCCCACGACTTCGCCACGTCCGGGTTCGGGTCGATGAAGATGTCGCGGTGATCGAAAGCGGCCACGACCTTGGTCGCCTGCGACAGCAGCATGCCGTTGCCGAAGACGTCGCCGGACATGTCGCCGACGCCGACCACGGTGAAAGGCTCGGTCTGGATGTCCTTGCCCATCTCGCGGAAGTGACGCTTGACCGCCTCCCAGGCGCCGCGCGCCGTGATGCCCATCTCCTTGTGGTCGTAACCGGCCGAGCCGCCCGAGGCGAAGGCGTCGTCCAGCCAGAAGCCGTAAGACTGGCTCACGCCGTTGGCGATGTCCGAGAAGGTCGCCGTGCCCTTGTCGGCGGCCACGACCAGATAGGGGTCGTCGCCCTCCCAGGCCACGACATTGGCCGGACGCACCGGCGCGGCTTCGCCCGTGATGTTGTCGGTGATGTCCAGCATGCCGGACAGGAAGGTCTTGTAGGCGCGAATGGCCTCGGCCTGCGTCTCCTCGCGCGTGCCGCCGACCGGCAGCTGCTTGGGATAGAAACCGCCCTTGGAGCCGACCGGCACGATGACCGAGTTCTTGACCTGCTGGGCCTTCACCAGACCCAGAACCTCGGTGCGGAAGTCGTCGCGACGGTCCGACCAGCGCAGGCCGCCGCGCGCCACCGGGCCAAAGCGCAGGTGCGAACCCTCGATATGCGGCGCCCAGACGAAGATTTCGCGGAAGGGCTTGGGCAGGGGCAGGTCGGCCAATTCCTGACCGGCGATCTTGATCGAGATGTGGGCCTTGGGCGTGCCCTCCGCGTCGACCTGATAGAAGTTGGTGCGCTTGATCCCGTCGATCAGGGCCGCGATACGGCGCAGCGATCGGTCGTGATCCAGGCTCTTCACGTCCTGAAGCAGGGTCTCGATCTTGGCGTCCAGTTCGGCCACGGCCGCCTCACGCTCGGCGACCGAACCACCGTGAGCCGGGTCGAACTTGGCCTTGAACAGCGACAGGATGGCGCGCGCCACGTCAGGGTATTCACGCAGGGCCGCTTCTTGCACCGACTGCGACGGGTCCAGGCCCGTCTGCTGGCGATAGCGGGCCAGGGTGCGGATCAGGGCCGCCTCGCGCCAGTCGACGCCCAGTTCGAGCACCAGGCGGTTGAAGCCGTCGCTCTCGGTGCGGCCGTTCCACACGGCCTTGAAGGCCTCTTCGAATGGGATCTTGAGATCGGCGAACACCAGATCGGCGCCGCGCGGATCTTCCAGCAAGAAGTCGTGGATATAGATCGGCTCCTGGCCGATCGTGCGCACGACGTGGTCGGATTCTTCAAGCGTCTTCAGGCCCATGTCGGCCAGGATCGGCAGGACGTCCGACAGCGGCACGGCCGACCCGCGGCGATACAGCTTGAAGCGGAACTGCAGATTGGTCTCGTCCGCCGTGCGGAAGGCGCGCACCGCCACCGGCTCAGCGTGAACGCCGTCGGCGGCCGAGCCGTCGTTCAGGCGGTCGAACTGCTCCAGGTCGGCCACGGCCTCGGCCGCGTCATAGCGGGCACGGAAAGCCACGCCGAAGCCCTCGGCCCAGCGGGCGCTGGTCGGGCCGACAGCGGCTTCATCGACGCCGGCCAAGCGCAGGGCGCTTTCGAAGCGGTCGATCCAGCTGCGACCGGCCTCGGCCACCTCGGCCTCGAGGGCCTTGAGGTCCGGGATCGGGTGATCGCCCGGCGTCACGCCGATGATGTAGTGGACGCGGGTCAGCGGCTGGTCGGTCAGTTGCGGATACCAGGCCGAGACGCGGCCGCCCCAGGCCTGGGCCAGGATGCCGCCGATGCGCTGGCGCAGGCCCGCGTCGAAGCGTTCGCGCGGAATGAAGCACAGCACAGAGACGAACCGATCGAACGGATCACGGCGCGTGAACAGGCGAATACGCGGGCGATCATACAGGTGCAGGATGCCCAGCGCCGTATCCAGCAGCTCGTCCTCGCCGATCTGGAACAGCTCGTCGCGGGGATAGTTTTCGAGAATGTTCTTCAGGCGCTTGTAGTTGTGGCTGCCCGGCGTCTTGCCGGCGCGTTCCAGCGCATTGGCGACCTTGCGCCGGATCAGCGGCGCGTCCTTGGCCATCTTGTCGTAGGCTTCGGCGGTGAACAGGCCGACGAAGCGGGTCTCGCCCGTCGCCTTGCCGTCGGCGTCGTAACGCTTGACCCCAACGTAATCCATATAAGCGCGGCGATGGACGCGCGAGCGCATATTGGCCTTGGCCACCGTGACCGGATCGCTCTCGTCCAGCTGGCGCTGCATGGCGGCGGTCAGGACGGCGGGTTCCGAGGCGCGGCGCAAGACGCGGCGCTCCGGATCGCTGAGGACGCCCAGGCCGTCGCTGGACTGGTTCAACGGCGCTTCGGCCTCATAGGAACCGGACGCATTGCGCGGATAGTCGTAGTCGCGGGCGCCCAGGAAAACGAAGTGGTCGCTCTTGGCCCAGCGCAGGAACTCGAGATTCTCCTTCAGCACCTCGGGATCGACGCCCTTCGGCGGGGCGGCCTCGAGGCGCTGGACGGCGTCGCGCATGGCCTGGACCATGGCGCCGTGATCGCGCACGGCGACGCGCACATCGGCCATGGCCTGGGCCAGACCCTCGCCCAGGGCGTCACGGCGCTCCTGCGGCAGGGGATCGATGACGACGATGATCAGGGAATCGCGACGCCCGGCCGCGACCTCGACGATCGGGTGAAACAGGGCGCGGACAGTGACGCCCGCGTCGGCAAGCTCGCCCAGGACGCTGTCCACCAGGAAGGGGCCGTCGTCCTGCAGGATCAGGATCTGGTCATAGCCGGTGTTGACGCCGGCGGCGTCGGCCAGCGGGCCGACGGTGATACGGGCGGGCTCGCCCGCCTTGCGGGCTTCAGCGCCGCGCCAGGCGCCGGCCAGCAGAACCGCCAGGTCGTCTCCGCCCAGTTCGGGCGTCTCATCGGCGGAATAGTCGTCGAAGGCCTGAGCCAGCAGGGTCTTCTCCGCCGCGCCCGGCGGCGCCGCAATCCGCGCGTAGGCCGCCTCCAGCGCTCCCAGGTCAGCGGGAACGGCGGGAACGATGCGCGAAGCAGCGGACATGACTCAGGTCTCGAACGGCGCGGCGGAAAACCGCTGGGGAAAACAGCCGCACCTTAGCGTCCCCGGCGAGAACGGCTAGGCCGCGAACGCCCCGAAAGACAGGGAATTTCAGTGTGCACCGCACCATGTGGCGCGGGAGGCCCAGTTGTGGACTGTTTTAGCTGCGCCCGCCGCAGAACGAAGAAATAAAAGCCCCAATTCAGCCGTGATCGGACAGAAGCGCGCGTCAGGGACAAAAAGAAAATCGACCCCAGAAACGAACAAGGCCGTCGAACGGAGTCCGACGGCCTGCTCGGTCCGGCGCTCAGGAGGGGGAGGGGAAGCGCCGGCCTGGGACGTCGCGGTCCGGGAGGGGGAGGGAAGGACCGCGTCGTCGTGTGAGGATGAAATAGGCGTCGATTGCGGCAGTTCAAGGACAAGAAGACGAATATTTCTAGCTTTAAGCCTGCGGCGGGACGTCGCGCCCCAGTATACGATTCAACAGGGAAGAACCGTCCCGATTCTTGGATGATGGCTCAGTTTTCTTATCCTGTTTCTTTGAATGTTTGGCGGCATAGGGCTCGCCGTCGCCAGACAGCAACACGGCGATCCAGCGCGAGCCCTTGAACTCGGCCAGGATGGCCATGGCCATCACCGCCAACGGGGTCGACAGGAACATCCCCGCCACGCCCCACAGCTTGCCCCAGAAGGCCAGGGCCAGAAGGACGACGATGGGGTCGATGTTCTGATTGTCGCCCTGCATCCGCGGCTGGACCAGGTTGCCGACCAGGAACAGCAGGGTCTGAAGGCCCACGAACAGGACCAGGGCGGGCCAGTAGCTTTCGAACTGGACCAGGGCGAACAGGGGCGGTGCACAGCCCGCCACGGCGCCGCCCAGCACCGGAATGAAGCCGACGATGAAGATGACGAAGGTCCAGAACTCGGCGTTCTGAAGCCCCACCGCCCGCATCAGCACCCAGGCCACGGCGCAGATCATGGCCCCGGTCACGGCCTGGACCCACAGATAGCCCTCGACCCCGCCGCGCACGCGCTCGAACACCTCCAGCGCCTCCTGGCGCGGGCCGCGTTCGGGGAACATGCCGACCATCTTCTTGCGGAAGCCCGCCTGCGAAGCCAGCAGGAAGCCCAGGTAGATCATGACGAAGAAGGCGCCGGTCGCCGCGCCCTGCACCTGGAAGGCCGTGCTGGTCAGCCAGCCGCGCACGTCGATGCCGGCGATCATGTCCTGCAGCGTCGGCGGGTCGCTGACCCCGACCAGGGCCGAGACGTCGCGGCTGATCTGATCGATGCGCGGACCGATGCTGCCCGCTACGCCCGAGGCGTCGGTGAAGAAGCCCGCCGCTCCGTCGACGATGATCCAGATCGAGACCAGAAAGCCCAGCACCACCAGGATCAGGGCCGCCGCCCCGGCGAAACGCGGCGGTATCGGCGTACGCCGCTCGATGGCGCGTTTCACGCCGTCGATCATGATCATCAGGAAGACGGCCATGGCCAGGGGCGTCAGGATGTCCCTGAGCCAGTAGAGGGCCGCCCCCGCCGCCACGACGGCGATCAGCACCACCGCATTGGCGGCCGGGGAGGAATGACTGACGGTGATGGGAAGCTTCATGGCGGAAGTGTCGTCGTGGCCGGGAACGGCGTCAATCGCTGTAAACCGCCGCGGTTCCGCCTTGCGGCGACGGCGCGGTCGATTAAGCATGGTCTGGCACGCAGGAGACCCACTTCATGATCGACGCCCCCGCCCTGTTTCTCGGCCAGTCCTTCGAGGGCGCGCCCGAGCGGTTGCTGCTGAACCGGGCCAATCGCCACGGCGTCGTCGCCGGCGCCACCGGCACGGGCAAGACCGTCACCCTGCAGATCATGGCCCAGGGCTTTTCCGAAGCGGGCGTCCCCGTCTTCTGCGCCGATGTGAAGGGCGACCTGTCCGGCATCAGCCAAGGCGGCAATGTCGAAAAATTCTCCGAGCGCGCAGGCAAGATGGGCCTGACGCTGAACGGCAAGTCGGCCCCGGTCGTGTTCTGGGATCTGTACGGCCAGAAGGGCCACCCGATCCGCGCCACCGTGACCGACGTCGGCCCTGTGCTGCTGGCGCGGATGCTGGAGCTGAACGACGTGCAGGAGGGGGTGCTGACCGTCGCCTTCCACGTCGCCGACAAGGAAGGCCTGCTGCTGCTGGACCTTGAGGATCTGCGCGCCCTGCTGGCCTATGTCGGCGAGAACGCCCAGACCATCGGCCGCGAGGTCGGCAACGTCTCGCCCCAGTCGATCGCCGCCATCCAGCGCTCCCTGCTTCAGCTCGAACAGCAGGGCGGCAAGGCCTTTTTCGGCGAACCGGCCCTGCGTCTGGAAGACATGATGCGCACCGCCCTGGACGGCCGGGGCCAGGTGAACGTGCTGGACGCCACCCGGCTGATGAACAGCCCGCGCCTGTACGCCGCCTTCCTGCTGTGGCTGCTGTCCGAGTTGTTCGAGCAACTGCCCGAGATCGGCGACCCGGAGAAGCCGCGCCTGGTCTTCTTCTTCGACGAGGCCCACCTGCTGTTCAACGACGCGCCCAAGGGCCTGCTGGAAAAGGTCGAGCAGGTGGTACGCCTGATCCGCTCCAAGGGCGTCGGCGTCTATTTCGTCACCCAGAACCCGGCCGACATTCCCGACAGCGTCCTGGCTCAGCTGGGCAACCGGGTGCAGCACGCGCTGCGCGCCTATACCCCCGCCGAGCAGAAGGGGCTGCGCGCCGCCGCCCAGAGCTTCCGCACCAACCCCGCCTTCGACACCGCCGAGGCCATTCAGGCCCTGGGGGTCGGCGAGGCCCTGGTCTCCACCCTCGATGAAAAGGGCGCGCCGACCGTGGTGGCCCAGACCAAGATCCGTCCGCCGGATTCGCGCCTGGGCCCGGCGACCGAGGCCGAGCGCGCCGCGACCATGGCCGCCAGTCCGGTGCGCGG
>NZ_DAMCNG010000139.1:2313-7316 GCF_032107865.1 Brevundimonas sp. | reverse complement strand
GTGGCGCGCCCGACCTCCAGCCCCGAACGGACCAGCAGGCCCGCCAGCTTGTCGGCGGCGGCCGGGTCGGCGGCGGCGGAGCGCGACAGGACATAGGCGCCGCGCCCGCCCGAAATCCCGTCGCGGTGGAAGGCGTAGAAGTCGCTGAGCAGCTTTTCGCGGTCGCGGGCGGCGGTCTCGATGGTCGACAAGGTGGCGGTCAAATGGCCCTGAACCGTGTCGGCGTAGGTCAGCATCTCGCCGGACGAACGACGCGCCAGCAGACCGCGCGACGAGCCCTGCTCATAGGTCATGGAGACGGCGCCGAAATAGGCGGGCCAGCCGTCGCCGTAGCCGGGATAGAAGGCGTCGAAGGTCTCGCGTGTGAAATAGTCCAGCCCGGCCTGGTCGAAGCGCCCGGCGGTGTTGCGGCCGAAGCGCTCGCGCGCGTCCAGGATCGGCGGATAGATCCACGGGTTCAGCGGCTGGGCTTCGGGCGGGAAGAAGAAGCTGGAGTCGGTGCCCATCTCGTGGGAATCGACCACCACCTGCGGGCGCCATTCGCGGATGAGGGCCGAGTGGCCCTGCGTTTCCGGCTGGGACTGGATGAACCAGTCGCGGTTCAGGTCGAACAGATTGTGGTTGAAGCGGCCGGACGGCCACGGCTCGGCCCGCTCGGCCGACAGGGGGTCGCCGTTGGGCTGGGCGCCCAGACCCGCCTCGAAGCTGTTGATGAAGCGCTCGCGCCCGTCGGGGTTCTGGGTCGGGACGAAGACGACCACGACGTTCTCGAGCCAGCCCTGCGCCTCGGCGTCGAGGCCGTCGGTCAGGCGGCGCGCGGCGGTCAGGGCGGCGTCGGCGGGGCTGATCTCATTGCCGTGGACGGAATAGGCCATCCAGACGATGGCCGGGGTGTCGTTGATCAGGGCGCGGGCCTGCTCAGGGCTGGTCTTGCGCGGATCGGCCAGGGCGTTGGTCGCGGCCTTGATGGCGTCCAGCCGGGCGATGTTGCGCGGCGAGCCGACGGCGGCCCAGAACAGGGGGCGGCCCTCCCACGACTGGGCGTAGTCGCCCATGACCATGCGGTCGGGATTGGCCGTCCGCAGCGCCTCGAAATAGCGGCGCACGTCGGCCGAGCGGGTGATGCGCTCGCCGCTGTCGTGGCCGACGACGGCCTGAAGCGCGGGCGGGTTCTGCTGAGCCAGGGCGGGCGCGGCGCCCAGGGCCAGGCTGAGCGCCAGCAGAGAACAGGCGGCGCGGCGACGAGACGACATTGGAAAACTCCCCCTACGGAGCGACGACCTTAACCGTGGAGCCGAGGGGAAGGGAAGCGGCGTCGCGCCGTCATTTCTTTGGGTTTCGATCCGGAACGCGACGGAGATCTGGTCGGACCTTCAGACCAGCGTCGCTGGTTCAGGGTGCGCCCTTATGGCGAATGGGTCGATGTCGTGAACCGGCCTATGGGGCGTGATCTCCCGTCGCAAACGTGTGTTTCCTCCATGATCTCCCTGCAGAACCTCGAAGGCTCCGTGGTCGTCGTTTCCGGCGCAGGCAGAGGGTTGGGCGCGGCCCTGGCCGTCAGTCTGGCCGAAGCGGGGAGCCGGCCGATCCTGTGCGGACGCAATCGCGAGGCGCTGGAGAGCGTCGCCTCGACCATTCTGGAGCGCACGAGCGTTCAGGCGAAGGTCGTTGAACTCGATCTCGGCGACGCCGCCAGCGTGGCGCGGGCCGTGGCGCAACTGAAGGCCGAGCACGAGGTCGTCGACATCCTGATCAACAACGGGGCGATGTGGCTCGAAAGGAGCGAGGAGGATCATCGTCCCGAAGAGGTTCTCGGGGTGATCAACGCCGCCGTCTCAGGAACCTTCCTTCTGACGCAGGGGCTGATGCCCCTGCTGCGCGGATCGAGCCGCCCGGACATCGTGACCATCGGGTCGATCAGCGGCCTGCCCGGCGCGGCGATCCAGACCACGTCCGTGCCCTTCTACGCCGCCAAGCGCGCGCAGGCCGCGCTTGCAGAGGGCTTCGCCCAGATGCTGGCCGGGACGCCCGTGCGGTCCCTCGTCGTTCACCCGCCCTATCTCGATGACGTCGAGCCGGGCGCAGAGGCGTGGGAGGCTGCGTCCGAGCGCGGCAAGGGCGAGCGCGCCACCAATCGGGACATCGTGGAGGCGGTGCTGTTCGCCGTGACGCGGCCCCGGCACGTCTCCCTGTCGATCACCGTCGACGCCGACGAGGGCGGGCGCTTTTCACGTCTCTAGGCGCCGATGACCGCCTCTGCGGGCGGTCATGCGCTGATGTCAGATAGCGAAGGTCGTTGACAGCTTCATACAGTATGTCGCATACACTGTGTGTCACACACTATGTGACGACAGGTGAGGCGACGCCGTGGATCGGGAACTGTTCGAGACGATGCGGCTGGAGCTGCGGCGCGGGACGCTGGTCCTGGCGGTGCTCGCCTGCCTGCGGACCGAACGCTACGGCTACACCCTGCGTCAGGCGCTGGCGGCGGACGGGCTGGAGATGGAGGAATCCACCCTCTACCCCCTGTTGCGGCGGCTGGAGGGACAGGGGCTGCTGACCAGCGAATGGCGCGAGGAGGAGAAGCGCAAGAAACGCTTCTACGTCCTGTCGCCGGGGGGCGAGGCCATGCTGGCCGCCCTGACCGATGAATGGCGCGGCATCAATGCCTCGCTGGAACGAATTCTCTAAAAGGGACGGGAGAGGGCGCGATGGACATCATCGAACGCTATCTGGAGGCCGTGGCAGCGCAGTTGCCGACCGAGGACCGCGAGGACATCGTCGCCGAACTGCGCGACCTGATCCTGAGCCGCGTCGAGGCGCGCGAGGAGGAGTTGGGCCGGGCGCTGACGGATGATGAGAAGGAGGCGATCCTGCACGAGATCGGCCACCCGCTGATCGTCGCCGCGCGCTATCGCAAGGGGCCGGACAGCCTGATCGGGCCGGAGCTGTTCCCCTATTGGCTGTTCGGGGCCAAGGCCGGGCTGATCGTCATTGCGGCGGTGCAGGTTCTGGGGCTGCTGATCAGCGTGCTGGGCGCGCCGGCCGATTTCGGGCGGGCGATCAGCCAGGCCTTCCACGGCTTCTTCTCCGGAGGGCTGACCCTGCTGGGGGCGCTGACCCTGGCCGGGGCGATCATGGAGCATTACGACATCAAGCCGAAGTGGCTGACCAAATGGCGGGTGCGCGACCTGTCGGCCTTCGGTCTGGCGGATCCGGCGAAGTGGGGCGCGTCCCTGTCGGGGTCTGAGAAGGCCAAGGCTGAATGGTTGCCGAAGGGCGCGCGCGTCTGGGGCGTGACGGTGAACGACAAGCCGGGGCTGGAGGCGCTGGCCTCGCTGATTGTCGGCGGCGTCTTCGTGATGTGGTGGATCGGCGTGATCCGCTTTCCGGGACTGGGTGAGTTCTCCTTGAGAAGCGGCGCGGTGGGGATCGAGGCGGCGCCGGTGTGGGCGGCCCTCTACGGCCCCATCCTGGCCCTGGCCGTCGGCGGCATGGCGGTGGACGCGGTCAGCCTGATCCGAGGACGCGAGGGGCGGCTGACCTGGCTGCTGAAGATCCCGCTGGCGGGCGCGGCGCTGTGGGTTCTGTGGCGGCTGTTCGATGCGGGCTGGTGGTTCACCCTGACCCAGGGCGCAGCGAGCGCCCGCGTCGAGGGTGGGGCGATGAACATCAATCTGGACGCCCTGCGCGCGGTGAGCGAGGCCAGTCGTGACCTGGATGGCACTGCCCTGACGCTGGGCACGGTGCTGACCTGGGTGTTCGCGGTGATGGCGATCAGCTTCGTCGTCAATATCGCGACCTATGTCTGGCGGTTCGCGACGACGCGCGAGGGGTGAGCCGTTGAGCTGCGGCGCCGTCATGTCCGAAAACCGCGAGACAGGGCGGCGCGACGGGCGCATGTTGCGGGCATGGAAAACGCCCGCGACATGCTGGATCAGGAGGCCTGCTACCGGGCCGTCCTGACGCGCGACCCGCGCTTCGACGGGCGCTTCTTCACTTGCGTGAAGACCACGGGGATCTATTGCCGCCCGGTCTGTCCGGCGCGGACGCCCAAGCGCGAGAACATGCGCTTCGTCGCCAGCGCGGCGGCGGCCGAAGAGGGAGGCTTCCGCGCCTGCCTGCGCTGTCGGCCCGAGACGGCGCCCGACATGGGGGCCTGGCGCGGGACGTCCAATACCGTCAGCCGGGCGCTGAACCTGATCGAGGCGGGCGCGCTGGATGGGGGCGACGTTGACGCCCTGGCTGCGCGGTTGGGCGTGGGCGAGCGACACCTGCGCCGCCTGTTTCGTCAGCATCTGGGGGCCGCCCCGGTCAGCGTGGCCCAAACGCGCCGCGTCCTGCTGGCCAAGGCCCTGATCCACCAGACCGACCTGCCGATGGCCGAGGTCGCTATGGCGTCCGGCTTCGGCAGCGTGCGGCGCTTCAATGAGACGTTTCAGGCCCTGTACGGACGTCCGCCGTCGGCGTTGCGAGCGCGAACCGAGCGGCCTTGGGATGGAGGCGTGCGGCTGAGCCTGCCCTATCGCCCGCCCTATGAGGCCGAGGCCATGCTGAGCGCCCTGAAAGCGACCGGCGAGACGGTTGAGGGCGGGGTCTGGCGTCGTGTTCTGACCCCGGCGACGGATGGGGCGACGGGCGAGGTCTCGGCCCGGTTCGAGACCGGAAACCGCCTGGCGGTCACGGCGGCGCTAGATGATCTGAAGGCCCTGCCGGGGGTGCTGGCGCGAGTGCGGCGGTTGTTCGACCTGTCGGCCGACCCTGAGGCGATCCGGCGCGACCTGGCGGCGGACCCCTTGCTGGCGCCGCTGGTGAAGGCGCGGCCGGGGCTGCGTCTGCCGGGCGTCTGGACGGATGAGGCGTCCGACATGGCCAGCGATCGCCTTGAGGACGAACGGCTGGCGGGGCGGGCCGAGCGATGGCGGCCCTGGCGGGCCTATGGCGTGCTGCACCTGCGTGAGGCGGGGATCGACGGCATGACGATCATGGAGAACGACGATGAA
>NZ_DAMCNG010000139.1:0-2154 GCF_032107865.1 Brevundimonas sp. | reverse complement strand
AGCGGTGCAAGCGGCGGTCGCCGCCTATTTCGACGGCGACCTGACGGCGTTGGACGACCTCGCCGTGAAGACGGGCGGCACGGACTTCCAGCGCGCGGTCTGGGCGGCGCTGCGGACCATTCCGGCGGGCCGGACCTGGAGCTACGGCCAACTCGCCCACGCCATCGGCAAGCCCGCCGCCGTGCGCGCCGTGGGTCTGGCCAACGGCGCCAATCCGATCGGCGTCATCGTGCCCTGCCACCGCGTCGTCGGCGCCAATGGAACCCTGACCGGCTATGCGGGCGGGCTGGAGCGCAAGCGGTGGCTTCTGGCGCACGAAGCGTCGCAGGAGGGAACGGTGCAAGGGGCGTTTGCGCTAGACTGACAGCGCCCTCCCTTTCGGCGCTCATTTCGGGAGTCTGATGATGAACCTGCCCAACGGGGCCCTGGTCGCCGTCGCCGACGGCGAGAAGCTGAGCCTGTTCCGCAACACCGGCCATAACCTCGACATCCAGCTCAAGCCGATGGCGACGCCCGATATCCCCGAACGCCTGTCCGGCGCGCCGGGCCGCCGTTCCAGCGACGCCAACCCCGACAACGACACCCAGGCCGAGGACGGCTTCGCCATGGGCGTGGCCGAGGCGCTGAACCACATGGCGCTGACCAACAAGATCGAGGCCCTGGCCGTGGTCGCCGCGCCCAAGACCCTGGGCCAGCTTCGCAAGCATTGGCACAAGGCGCTGGAGGAACGTCTGGTCGGCGAGATCGCCAAGGATCTGACGGCGCGTCCGGTCGAAGAGATCGCCGAGGCGATCAGTCGGGCGTAGGAACCGCGCGGCGTTGACATCGGCCAGCGGGGCTTCTCTGGTTCCAGCCATGACGACGCCGCGGCGCAAGGCCCTGATCGATTCCCTCTGGTATGTGATCCCGCTGGCGGTCGGCGTCCTGCTGAACGCCGTGGTGAGGCCGGTCATGGCGGAGCGTCTCGGCGGCGAGATGATCCGCAGAGGCGCCAGCGTCAGAGGCCCGGATATATGGTGGACGTTCGACGCTGCCACCCGCGCTGAGCATCCCTGGCAGACCGGCTTTCTGGAGATGTCGCACGGGGCGGTGGCCTTCGTGACCCTGGCGGTGATCGCCGTCCTGTTCGTTTGGCGCTGTTTCGCTCGGCCGCGAGGCTAGGTCGCGCCGTCCAGGAACAGGCGGCAGGCCGGGTTGTCCGTCTCGTCGACGTAAGGGTAGCCCAGCTCATCCAGTGCAACCGTCAGGGCCGCCGCCTGGTCCGGCGGGACGCTGACGCCCGCCAGCACCCGGCCCGCGTCGTCGCCGTGGTTGCGATAGTGGAACAGGGTCAGCGCCCAGGCGGGCTGAAGGCTGTTGAGGAAGCGCAGGAAGGCGCCCGGCCGCTCGGGGAACTCGAAGCGCAGAAGCCGCTCGTGCGGCAGGCCGATGGTGCGCCCGCCGACCATGTGGCGGACGTGCAGCTTGGCGGTTTCATTCTCGCTCATATCCACCACGCGGTAGCCGTCGGCAGTCAGGCGTTTCAGCAGGCTTTCGCGCTCGGCGGCGCCGTCGCGTAGAGCCACCCCGACGAAGATCTGGGCCGTGCCGTCGCCGGACCAGCGGTAGTTGAATCCCGTGATGGAACGGCCGTCGAGACTTTGCAGGAAGCGGTGATAGTCGTCGCGCCGGTCGGGCATGGCGACGGCGAACAGAGCCTCGGCGCCCTCACCGATCTCGGCCCGCTCGGCGACGTGGCGCAGGCGGTCGAAGTTGACGTTGGCGCCCGAGTTGATGGCGACCAGCGCGCCTGATCCCGGATTGCGCGCGGCCCACGTTTTCATCCCGGCCAGGGCCACGGCGCCCGACGGCTCGGCCACGGCGCGCACGTCGTCGAAGATGTCCTTGACCGCGGCGCAGATGGCGTCCGTGTCCACCAGCACGATCTCGTCCAGCAGGTCGCGGCACAGGCGGAAGGTCTCGTCGCCCGCACGGCGCACCGCCACCCCGTCGGCGAACAGGCCGACCTGATCCAGATCGACGACGCGCCCGGCGTCGATGGCGCTCTTCATCGTCGGCGCCTCGGCGGGCTCGACGCCGATCAGCCGCGTCTCGGGCCGCAGAAAGCGGATGATGGCCGCCACCCCCGCCGCCCGCCCGCCGCCGCCGATGGGG
>NZ_DAMCNG010000138.1:0-7396 GCF_032107865.1 Brevundimonas sp. | reverse complement strand
GCGGCCGCCGCGACGCCGCCGCCATGGGCCGCGCCCTGGCCGAGCGAGGACTGAAGCCGGACATGGCGCTGGTCTCGGGCGCCCAGCGCACGCGCGACACCTGGGATGGCGTCAGCGAGCATTTCGGCGATGTCGAACTGCATATCTCCGACGCCCTCTACAACGCCCCCGCTGACGTGCTGCGTCGCGCGGTCGAGGCGGCCGAGGATCAGGCGGGCTGCCTGCTGCTGATCGCCCATAACCCCGGCGTGCATCAGCTGGCGGTCGAATATCTGATCGAGAGCGCCGCCTCCCCCTCGGTGCTGGACAAGATGAGCGGCGGTTTCCCCACCGGGGCGGCGGCGATCTTCAGCGTCGATGTCGCAGGGCGCCCGTCCTATGAAGGCTGGCTGACGCCGGAGACCCTGGCGTGACTGACCGGCCCGACATCGCCTTCAAGATTCTGAGCCGCGCCGACTGGCGCGCCGCCGTGGCCGAGGGCCGCTATGACGGCTCGCCTGTGGACCTGGCCGACGGTTACATCCACCTGTCCGCCGCCGACCAGTTGGAGGCGACCGCCGCCAAGCATTACGCGGGCCAGACCGAACTGATGCTGGTCGAGGTTGATCTGACCGCCCTGGGCGACGCCCTGATTTGGGAGCCGTCGCGCGGCGGCGCCCTGTTCCCCCACATCTACGGCCCCCTGCCCGTCGCGGCGACGCGCGCCGCCCGCGCCCTGTCGGTGACGGCCGACGGCCGCATGATCTTCGAAGAGACCGCCTGAGCATGAGCCTGACCGACCTCGGCGCCTGGGCGCTGCGTCAACTCGACCCGGAAGCCGCACACCGCCTGGCCATTCGCGCCCTGCAGATGACGCCCTTGCCCGCGCCCAGCGCCGACGACCCGATCCTGAAGACCGTCATCGCCGGGCTGGAGATGTCCAACCCCGTCGGTCTGGCGGCGGGCCTCGACAAGAACGGCGAGGCGCTGGAAGGCCTGTCGCGCCTGGGCTTCGGCGCGGTGGAGTGCGGTTCGGTCACGCCGCGCGCGCAAGCGGGCAATCCCAAGCCGCGCCTGTTCCGCCTGGCCGAAGACCGGGCGATCATCAACCGCATGGGCTTCAATAACGAGGGGCTGGAGCCCTTCGCCGCCCGTCTGGCGCGGCGTCCGACCCGCACCGCCATCGGCGCCAATCTAGGCGCCAACAAGGACACCGAGGACAAGGCCGCTGACTATGTCACGGGGCTGAAGCGGTTGGCGGGGCTGGCCGACTATTTCACCGTCAACATCTCCTCGCCCAACACGCCGGGCCTGCGCGCGCTGCAGGGGCGCGAGGCGCTGGATGACCTGTTGGGCCGCATCCATGAGGCCCGCCCCGCTGACGGCGCCCCCGTCTTCCTGAAGATCGCGCCCGACCTGATCGGCGAAGAGATCGGCATGATCGTCGAGGCTTCCATCGCCCACCGCATCGACGCCCTGATCGTGTCCAACACCACGCTGGAGCGCCCCGCCTCGCTGCGTTCCGCCTGGAAGGGCGAGGCCGGCGGCCTGTCGGGCGCACCGCTGAAGCCCTTCGCCCAGAAGGCGCTGGAAGCGGCGGCCGAAGCGGCGGCCGGGCGTCTGCCGCTGATCGCGGTGGGGGGAATCGCCGACGGCGCCGACGCCTATGCCCGCATTCGCGCGGGCGCCTCGGCGGTCCAGGTCTATTCGGCCCTGATCTATGAAGGCCCCGGCATGATCGGCCGGATCAAGCGCGATCTGGCCGCCCGTCTGCGCGCCGACGGCTTCGCCAGCGTGGCCGAAGCCGCCGTCTCGCGCCGGTGACGGAGCATTAGGTCTCCGCAGCCATGATGCAACCGAGGGGCGCCATCCGACAGCGGCACAAGATGCTGCCCCAACGACTTGTCGTAGGCTTGGCCTGCGCCCTGTTGTTCAGCCCTATCGTGGGCCTGCCCATCTGCCTGGGCTGGCTGGCGGTCTATCTGCTGCTGCAGGCGGCCGAGGCCGCCGCCTTCGCCCCCGTGACGCGCGGTCAGGTTTTCGCGCCCAAGGGCTGGCGCGGCGCCTTGGGCGATCTGGCGCTCATGGCCAACGCCGGCGCCTACGCCAGCATCGCCCTACCGCTGTGGATCATGGGCGGCCTGCCCGGCGGCGTGGTCGCCACCACCCTGCTGGCGGCGGGCGCGATCAATTCGGTCATCGCCTCGGCCGGCAATATGCGTGTCTTCCTCTGGACGGTCACGCCTCAGTTGGCGGTGCTGGCGTTGACGCCGCTGTTCATGGCCCGCTGGGCGGTCGAGGGCCGCTTTACCCTGCCGGTCGCTATCGGCGCCCTGGCCTTCATCTTCTTCTGTCTGACCACCCGCAGCCGCCTTCACGCCTCCAGCCTGGCCGAGGCTCGCGCCTTGAAGGAAGCCGATGGCAAGCGCCGTCAGGCCGAGAGCGTCATGGCGGGCCGCAGCGCCCTTCTGGCCGCCGTCGCCCACGATCTGCGCACGCCGATCGGCGCCATACTGACCGGCGCGCATGAACTGACGCGCGTCGCCGCCCCCTCGTCCGCGGCCCGTCAACAGACGGCCATGATCGAGGACGCCGGGCTGATGATGAAGGAGTTGCTGGACGACCTGCTGGACCACGCCCGCCTCGACGCCGGTCGTCTCAAGGTCGAGGCGCGTGATTTCGACCTGCGCGACCTGCTCAACCACACCTTCCGACTGTGGCAGGGCCCTGTCCGGGCCAAGGGGCTGCGCCTGCGCCTGGACGGCTCGCGTCATATGCCCGACGTGGTTCAGGGCGACGCCATGCGCCTGCGCCAGGTGCTGAACAATCTGATCTCCAACGCCGTCAAATTCACCGATACGGGCGTCATCACCATCCGACTGTGCTCCTGGCGCGACGAGGCCGGGCTGCACGTCCTGCTGATCGACGTGGCCGACACCGGACCGGGCATGACGGCAGGCCAGATGGACCGCCTCTTCACCCCGTTCGATCAGACCGCCGACGGCGTCGCCGCCCGCTACGGCGGCTCGGGCCTGGGCCTGGCGATCAGCCGCGATCTGGTCGAACTGATGGGCGGTCGACTGACCGTTCGCAGCCAGGCGGGACGAGGCTCGACCTTCACCGTGGCCCTGACCCTGCCTGAAGGCGTGAAGGAGGCTGCAACGCCCGCCTCGGCCCTGGTCGCCGCCGTCCCGGTCCGCAGCCTGCCCGAACGCGCGCCCATGCCCACGCCGGTTCGGGCTGAAGCCGCCCTGCGCACCGATGTCCAAACAGCGCCGGTCCCGACCCCGCCCTCGGTCTCGGTCGAAGCCGATGAAGCGCACGACGCGGAACGCCCCCTGCGGGTGCTGGTGGTCGACGATCACGCCATCAACCGCCGCGCCATCCAGGTGATCCTGCAAGCCCTCGACTGCGAGCTGACCATGGCCGAAGACGGCTTGGCTGCGCTGAAGGCCTGCGAAGCCGGCGTCTTCGACGTCATCTTCATGGATGTGCGGATGCCCGAGCTGGACGGCCGCGAAACCACCCGCCGCCTGCGCGCGGGCCATGGACCGAACGTCGCGACGCCGGTCATCGCCGTGACGGCCGACACCGCGCCCGAGGATATCGCCGCCTGCCTGGAGGCGGGCATGAACCACTTCGTCGCCAAGCCGCTGACGCCGGCGGTGCTGCTGGCCGCCCTGAGCGAGGTTCTGGACGCCGCTGACGAGGTTGAAGTCGAGTCTCAGGCCTTCGCCTAGTCGCGCACCCTGGCCAGCAGCCGTTCGCCCCAATCGGGCGCCTTCTGCTCGCATTCCCACAGGGTCAGCACGCGCCAGCCCTGCGTCTCCAGCTCGGCCGTGACGCGGGCGTCGCGCGCCCGGTTGCGATCGATCTTGGCCAGCCAGTAGTCAGCGTTGGAGCGGGGCTGGCGCGCCCCGCGCGGGCAGTCATGGCCGTGCCAGAAACAGCCATGGACGAACAGGGCGATACGCCGCCCCTTCATCACCGCATCGGGTCGACCAGGCAGGCCGCAGCCGCCCAGTCAATAGCCGATCCCGGCGCCCCGCAGCAGGCGCCGGACCTTCATCTCGGGCGCGGTGTCGCGCCCCTTCACCCGGCGCATGACGGCGCTGCGTTTTTCCGGAGTGAAGACGTCGCTCATGGATCAATCAGCGACGCCGGTGATCACAGCTGGGCAAGCAGATGCTCGGCCGAGGAGACCTTGAACTCGCCGCCCTGCTCGATGTTCAGCTGGTCGACCACGCCGTCCTTGACCAGCATGGAGTAACGCTGCGAGCGCTCGCCCATGCCGAAGCCCTTGGCGTCCAGCGCCAGGCCCACGGCGCGGGTGAAGTCGCCGTTGCCGTCGGCCAGCATGACCACGTCGTCGGCGCCGTTCAGATCATTGGCCTTGGCCCAGGCGCCCATGACGAAGGCGTCGTTGACCGAGACGCAGGCGACGGTGTCCACGCCCTTGCCCGCCAGATCGGCGCGGTGATCGACATAGCCCGGCAGGTGGCGCGCGGAGCAGGTCGGGGTGAAGGCGCCCGGCACGGCGAACAGGGCGACCGTCTTGCCGCCGAACAGCTCGGCCGTCGTGACCGGCTTGGGGCCGTCGGGCGTCATGGTCGTCAGGGTGGCGTCGGGAATGCGGTCGCCGATCTGGATGGTCATGTCGGGGTCTCCGGGAGTTCGACCCGGACGATCCAGGACGATAGGAGTCAGATAGAGACCCGCAGGGGGATCGCCAAGCGCGCCGGGCCTTGAGAATGGCTTGCGCCCGCCATCGTCCGACCCGATGATAGAGGCATGACCGCCTTCTCCTCCCTGACCGGGCGTCTTCTGGTGGCGATGCCGGGTATCGACGACGATCGCTTCCGCCACGCCGTCATCCTGATCTGCGCCCACGACGACGAACACGCCCTGGGGCTGCGCCTGGACCAGCCCGCGCCGGGCGTGTCCCTGGCCGAGGTTCTTGAAAAGCTGGACACGCCCATAGACGACACTGCGCGCGACCGCTCGGTGCTGATCGGCGGCCCAGTGGAGCGCGAGCGCGGCTTCGTCCTGCACACGGCCGACTGGACCAGCGAGGACGCCAGCCTGACCTTCGGCGACGGTCTGGCCCTGACCGGCACCCGCGACGCCCTGGCCGCCATGGCCGACGTCGAGGACGGTCCCAGCCGCGCCATCCTGCTGCTGGGCTACGCCGGGTGGGGCGAGGGGCAGTTGGAGGAAGAGCTGAACGAGAACGTCTGGCTGACGACGGACGCCGACCCGGCCCTGATCTTCGACGCCGACTATGACACCAAATGGAGCCGCGCCCTGGCCGCGCTGGGCGTCGAGGCCGCCCGTCTGTCCAGCCAGAGCGGCCGGGCCTGAGCGCGGCCGAAAGTTCTCAGGTTCCGAGCGCCTCGCTCACGAACTCATCGGTATGGCGACGTTTGGCGGACAGGGCGGCGACGGCGATCCGTCGGTCCTTCATCACCGCGACCTCGGCCTGAGATCCCCATGTCCCGCCGTTATGGAAGGCGACCTCCCCGTCCTTGTGCGGGGCCAGAAGCCAGCAATAGCCGATGGCGACGCCGCCCATCTGGGCCACAGGCGTCTGGGCCCTGACAATGCCCTTCACGATGTCGTCCGGCCCATCCCCCCAGGCGGCGCGCAGGAAGCGCAGCTGGTCCTCGACCGTCGAGGCCAGCATCCCGGCAGGCGCCATGTGATCGCGCAGATACGGCACCGGCCGGTCCCAGTCATTGACGCTGACCGCCACCTGATCAGGCCCCTCGTCCGGGCGCAGGAAATCCGTGCGTCTGACGCCCAGGGGCTTGAGCAGCCGCTGATCCAGCAGGTCGGCGAAGTCCATGCCCGCAGCGTGCGCCAAGGCGTCGCCCAGCAGACTGACCCCCATGCTCGAATAGCGTGGCGCTTCTCCGACCCGAGACTGTTTCACGGCCGCCATGAGCATGGCGCGATACTTCATCGCATCGACGCCGCGCCACGGATCCTTCACCGACAGGGATAGAGCCGCCAGGCTTTCGCGCCAGAACAACGGCTTGGGCGTGTTCGGCAGTCCGCTCCGGTGGCTGGCCAGTTCAACCAGGGTCGGCGGCCTGACCGGCCAGGGCAGAGGCTTGCCGAACAGGTGATCGACCGGCGCATCGGGATCGACGTCTCCCGCCTCGATCATGACGCCCAGCAAGGAGCCGGTGAACGCCTTCGAGACGGAGCCGATCTCGAACCTTTGGTCGACATCATGTTCGGGAGAAGCGGCGGACCAGATCTTCGCGCCCTGCTGTATGCCGACGGCGAGCGGCGCCTGCGAGGCGCCCTTCAGCTTTGCAAAGCTGACCTCCAGGCGCTCATTCGTTTGAACCTCGCCATGTAAACGCATCGACGCTGCGCCTCTGAGTGTAAAACAGGAGGCGATAGATCAAATCATCAGCAACGGGTTCAAGTTACAAATAGCTTAGATAAAGCCTATCCGGCCGTCACGTTTACAGCCGAAAACAAATCTACCTTATACGAAGAGACACGCCGCGACCGCATCTTATCGTCCGCACGTTGCTTGGCGTCAGACGGAGCGCGCCTTGATCGGCGCTGCGCCGTCGGCCAGCGACTCGTTCAGATAGACCTCAGCCTCCTGCGCCGGCAGGGCGGGCGCATAGCCGAACCCTTGGCCGTAATGGCAGCCGTCATCGAGCAGCAACTGGGCCAGAGAGGCGTTCTCCACCCCCTCGGCCACCACTTCCAGCGCCAGGTCGCGGCCCAGGTTGACGACGGATTTGACGATCTTGGCCGAGCCTTCGTCCTTGTCCATCGTCAGAACGAAGTAGCGGTCGATCTTCAGCGTGTCGAACGGCAGCTTGGCCAGGTAGGACAGGGACGAGAAACCGGTGCCGAAGTCGTCCAGCGCCAGGCTGGCCCCCGCCTCGCGCAGAGCCTTCAGCACCTCGGCGGCGCGCGCGGTGTCGCGCATGATGTCGCCCTCGGTGACTTCCAGCTTCAGCGCGCCGCGCGGAAGGCCGGCCTCCTTGATGATGCGGGCCACGTCCTCGACCAGGTGGGCGCGCTCAATCTCGCCCACCGACAGGTTGACGCTGCAGAATAGCCGCCCAGCGCTGGGATGGCGATGCAGCCACTCGGCCAGTTGACGCGAGGCCTCGGTCATCATCAGCAGACCCAGCTCGTTCATCAGGCCCATTTCATCGGCCAGCGTCAGGAACTCGTCCGGCGGCACCAGGCCGCGCCGGGGGTGACGCCAGCGCGCCAGGGCCTCAAACCCTGCCACGGCGCCCGTGCCTAGATTGACGATGGGCTGGAAGAAGGGCTCGATCTCGCCGCGCACGAAGGCGTTGCGCAGGTCCGCCTCCAGCGCCAGACGCGACAGGCTGTCGGTCTCCAGCGCCCGGCCATAGGCCGCCGCGCCGCCGCGACC